>JADJPW010000007.1:0-300000 GCA_016713035.1 Verrucomicrobiaceae bacterium | reverse complement strand
GAAAAGCTCACTCACACGTGGCACAATCTGGCCTTCGCGGGCATTTTCCCACGCCTCGGGCTCGGGCACGGCCTTGCGAATCCATACCGTGACGAGTGCTGGCAAGATGCCGACGAGGAAGAGATACTTCGGCTCAAAATCCGCCAGGAGCCAATGCGCTAACACTGCGAGCAACACACCAAAATTCACCGCTGTTTGCAGCACCGCTGCGATCCACGGACGCCATTTGCTAGGCCATGTCTCCGAAAGCAAGGAGGCACCCACCGCCCACTCACCGCCGATGCCTAGGGCCGAGAGAAAGCGGCAGATCATGAGGTGCCACCACTCCGTCGCGAAGAAGGACAGGCCCGTGAAGAGCGCATACGTCAAGATGGTGAGCATCAGCGCCTTGCTGCGCCCGAGCAGATCGCCCACACGGCCAAAAAAGCCGCCACCGACTGCCCAACCGACAAGGAATGCCGCCTGGATGATGGAGCCCTTTTGCCCCACATCCGCGTGGTCCTGCGGCAGGTCCATGAGCTGCGCGACAAACACAACCCACACCAGTGTGTAGAGATGCATGTCGAGCCCGTCAAAGAGCCATCCTAGCCATGCAGCGATGCCAGATTTCCACTGTTGGGGCGAGAGATCGCGCAGATGATGAATTTCGGGGGAAGGGGAGGCAGTGTGGCTCATGTGGGCCCGAGTCTTTCGCAGTGCAGCACGGATGGCAAGCCTGGATACGCTGCATGAAAAACGCCAGAAATCAGCGCAAGTCACCGTTTCTGCGCCGCCCATGAAAAACTGCCTCTTTGCCTTCCTTTTCCTCACGACACACCTTTTTGCCGCCGATGCAGAGGCCCTGCGCCAGCTCGGGGCGAAGGTCACCGAGTCACAGGGCGTCATCACGCAGGTGCAGGTGAAGTGTGATGCCTTCACTGAGGCGGATTTCCGCACGCTGGGAAGCTACACGACCATCAAAGACCTCACTCTCAGCGGCAAAACGATCACCGACAGCACGCTAGCTCTACTCACTGGCCTGACAGAGCTGGAGCGCATCAGCGCTGATGGCATCCAGCTCACCGATGCAGGGTACAAGCACTTCGCTGCCTTTCAGAAGCTCAAGTCCCTCTCGCTCTTTCATCCAGCATTTCGCTCGAAGGACTTTACTGGCAGTGGTTTGGCACATTTGAAGGCTCTGCCACAACTGGAGCGGCTGACCTTTGCCGGATCGACGGCAGGTGATGCGGCGCTGGAGGCCATCGGCCAGCTCACACAGCTCAAGGAATTCCGCACCTGGCACACAGCGCAGACGCAGGCCGGGAACGTACACCTTTTGAAGCTAGTGAACCTCACCGGACTGCGGATGGGCCAGCGACTCCCAGAGTGGGGCAAGGACTCGCCAGCGAGCTTTGATTCATCCACCATGTCAGTGATCGCTCAGCTCCAGAAGCTAGAGTCCCTGGAGCTCACCGAGGCACGACTCGATGCGGGCATCCTGCCACATCTGCGGGCCCTGCCTGCACTCAAAAAACTACGCATCGAGTCCGTGGACATCTCCAGCGCCGATGTGGAAGCCATCCGCGCCGCATTGCCAGCCTGCAAAGTCGATCACATCGCGATGAGCGATGCAGAGAAAGAATCGCTGCTGAAGAAAAAGCTGCGGCTCTGATGGGACTCCTGCAAATCACACGAGCGCGGCGATGCGGCGGCAGACTTCCTCCACGTTCGCACGGCTGTTGAAGGCGCTGATGCGGAAATAGCCCTCGCCGGCGCTGCCGAAGCCGCTGCCGGGCGTGATGACCACATTGGCTTCGTTGAGCATCTTATCAAACATCTGCCAGCTCGTGAGGCCGTTCGGGCAGCCAACCCAGACATAAGGCGCATTCACACCACCAAAGACGGAGAGTCCGGCCTTTTTGCATGCATCGACGAGCAGTGTGGCATTGCCCATGTAGTGCTCGATGAGCGCTGCGACCTGCTTTTTGCCCTCAGGGCTGTAAACGGCCTCTGCACCGCGCTGCACGATGTAGCTGGTGCCATTGAACTTGGTGCTGTGGCGGCGACTCCAGAGCGGATGGATGGCCTGCTTGGTGCCGTCCTGCTTTTTACCCATGAGGCCCTTTGGAATGATCACCACGCCGCAGCGCACGCCCGTGAAACCACCGTTTTTACTAAAGCTGCGGAACTCAATGGCGCAGTCGCGTGCACCGGGGATTTCATAAATGGAGCGCGGCAGCTCTGCATCGCGGATGAAGGCCTCGTAGGCAGCGTCGTAGAGAAGCGTGGTGCCATTGGCCAGAGCGTATTTCACCCAGGCTTCGAGCTGGGCACGTGTCGCGACAGCGCCAGTCGGATTATTCGGGTAGCAGAGATAGACGAGATCCATCGGCTCATTCGGGATCTCAGGCACAAAACCATTCTCGGGGGTGCATTTCAGGTAATGCAGGCCTGCATAGGCACCATTCTCGTCCGCATCGCCGGTATTGCCTGCCATGACGTTCGTATCGACATACACGGGGTAAACCGGGTCCGTGATGGCCGTTTTATTGCCACGGCCAAAAATGTCGAGGATGTTCCCCGTATCGCACTTGCTGCCATCGGAGATGAAAATTTCGTCCGCATCGACTTGGATGCCCCGAGCCTTAAAATCATGCTCCGCGATAGCATTGCGCAGGAAGTCGTAGCCCTGCTCAGGGCCGTATCCGCGGAAGGAGGCGCGGTCACCCATCTCATCGACGGCTTTGTGCATCGCATCGCGCACGGCCTGGGGAAGCGCCTCCGTCACATCACCGATCCCGCAGCGGATGAGGCGCTTCGCGGCCTCTGTGTTCGCCTCCGTAAAGGCCTTCACGCGACGAGCGATTTCGGGGAAGAGGTAACCAGCTTTGAGTTTGTTGTAGTTTTCGTTGATGTAGGCCATGGCGGTGAAAAAGGGCGGCCAGTGTGGCGAGGCCGCAGAGCATGGTCAAGAAGTGCGCGAAACCACCCCCCAAGCTCCCAAGCGGTAGCTTTGCAACATGCATAAAGGGACAGACACTTTGTAGCATCACTTATTGCGCAAGACGGGCCTTTGATCGCCGCGTCCTTTCTGAGGATCACGTAGTTTAGCATGCTCTACCGCCTTTGAGTTGTGAGGAGCTTCGTGTCCTAAATGGAAATAATCCTGTCATCTGGTGAATAGGCTCTGATTTTTGAAGTGGAACCGCGCCGCATGGAAATTCTACTCAATATGAATTCACCACATGATCCTTCGCGAGTTGAACGCCACACATGAATTATCTGTCTTCGTGAAACGAACCATACTCTTTAGGCTTCTTGAATTTCAAACACCGGACTCACTCCTGACAGTTTTTAAATTGCGATCACACGAGCTTTTCTGTTAATGTAGCACCCCACTGGCGAAAAAATCCAACCACCATGCCTGCCAAGTTCCAATTGATGACATGCCTTGTGATCCTTGCCGGATTCGCAGCGCCACAGGCTCATGCGCAGCTCAGCTTCTTCAAGAAAAAGAAAGAAGCCGATGACGATAAGCAAATCCTCGTAGCCGCCGTCACGCCAAAGACCTCCTCCACTGGCATTTCGAGTGGTTCTTCTACCGCTAAGAAATCCGCCACGCTGCCTCGCATCGAGATCCCCAGCGCCACTGCACCCGGCACGGGATACGCACGCTACCCATGGAAGCTCGACATCGTCTCCACCGTCTTCTGGGTCGGTGAGTCACCCACAGAGAACAATCCCGTCCCCAATGACAAAAGCTCTTGGGACACCGAGTGGCAGAAAAATTTCGGCGGATTCGACGACCCAGATCGTGCAAATCGCACGGATCACTTCACTCCCGCTGCCTTCACACCGAAGCAGAATCCATTCTACATCGCCCTGCCCTACAACGACGTCATCGACTACAACACCCACAAGTCGAAGGCCAAAGTCATGATCCCTTGGTTCAAAGAAAAATTCAAGCGTGAGGGCAAATCCGTCCTCAAGGGCACATGGGTCGCGATCCGTCATGGCAACCGCGTCTGCTACGCCCAATGGGAAGACTGTGGTCCTTTTGAAACCGATGATGTCGAGTACGTCTTCGGCAACTCTCGCCCTCGCAATACCAGCAACAACGGTGCGGGCATCGACATCTCCCCTGCCGTGCGTGATTACCTCGGACTCAATAGCATGAGCAAATGCGACTGGCGCTTTGTCGATGTCAGTGAAGTCCCCGCAGGCCCCTGGAGAAACTGGGGCTCGAACAATCCCTTCGCCCACCGTCTGCCGCAGCAAAGCGACCCCGTCCGCACCAAAACGGAGATCTCCAATCGCCTCGATGAACTGCGTCGCATGCGGGATGAGTACTTTAAGTCCAGAGGTCAGTGAACGAGCTGATTCAGCTCCTCCACACGCTCAACCCACCAGACCGTATTCTCACGCGGCAGGAGCAGCTCACTGCGTAATGCACATCAGCAGCGCTGGAAATGCCGCCGACTCATTCACCTGCCATCATACAGCCTCTCCCTATGCGACGAGGCCCCGCTTTGGATCGGCGAACGTCCGCGTTCATACATCGAATCGGCAGTGAAACACGCCCTCGATCCAGAACACCGATACCCCTGCCTCGATGAGTAAACATCAGGCAAAAATATCACTCACAGCCTTCCCTTTGCCATCCTCGGTCACGTAAAAAGGCCGCCCCTCGATGTCGAACTCCGTTTTTGGGCTAATACCCATCGCTGTCATGATCGTCGCGTGCAGATCCATCACGCTCACAGGGTTCTTCGTCGCGATAAGTGGCCGTTCATCCGCCGTCTCACCATAGATATACCCCTTCTTCACTCCACCGCCAAACATGGCCACGCTCGTGCCACCAGTGAAATGCCGATGCAGTCCATAATGCTGCGCCTCACTGATCGTCTCGACCTTAAAAGTGGCTTGGTCGCTCGCATTCGAGCCTGGTTTGCCCTCGATCAACGCATCTCGGCTAAACTCGCTGGCGATGATGATCAGCGTGCGGTCAAGTAACCCCTTCGCCTCCAAATCGAGCACCAACTGCGCAATCGGCCGATCAATCTCCTTATGCAGTCCATCGACCGTATCATGCCCACTCTTATGCGTATCCCAGTAGAGGAATGGGACATACTCTGTCGTCACCTCCACGAAGCGTGCCCCAGCCTCGATCAAACGCCGGGCCAATAAGCAGCCACGGCCAAAACGCCCCGTATCATACTTCGCATAGCTCTCCTTTGGCTCCAGTGTGATGTCGAATGCCTCACGCTCCTTTGCACTGAGCAGGCGATAAGCATTATCCATGCTACGCAGCATCGACTGCTGCTGGTAATCACTCATAAAGTCACGCTGCGGACTCTGATCCACCAGCTTACGGAACAAGCGATCACGATTCGCAAAACGCCCGGCATCCATGCCCTTTGGCGGCTTCACAGACTGAGCCGCCTCCTCTGGAAAGGGTAAATTCATCGGCCCGAATTCACTGCCGAAAAATCCAGCGGTCGTAAAAGCCTTCAACTCCTCACTCTCGCCCACTCCTTCGAGTCGCTGGCCGATATTAATAAAGGCAGGCATCACCGCATTGCGTGGACCGAGCACCTTTGCCATCCAAGAGCCGATATGTGGACACGCCACCGTCTGCGGCGGTACATAACCCGTGTGCCAGTGATACTGATGCCTCGAATGCAAGATGCTACCTAGGTCAGGCTGCACCGCGCTACGGATCAGAGTCCCGCGGTCCATCACCTGGGCGATGTTTTCCAGCCCCTGGGAGATTTTCAGGCCATCGACGACCGAATCGATCGCGGGAAAAGTCGAGAGCATTTTCTTGACCTCCAACCCCTTCTCAAAAGGAGAATAGCGCTTTGGATCAAACGTATCCGGCGCAGCCATGCCGCCCGCCATCCACAGCAAAATGCATGCGTCAGCCTTCGCGGGTGGGTGTGTCACCTTCTCGCCCGTCTTTGCCCAGATCGCACTCGGCTCCCCTGTCATCCACGCAGCGGTGGATGCAGCTGCGAGTTTCTTCAGAAAATCACGGCGCACGAGGTGCTCTGGCAGACAAGGATCAAAATCATTCATGATGCCTAGGGAAACGCCATTGGATGCAGAGAGCTGTCATTTGAGTGTAGCATCGTTTTGCGCATCGGCTTTGCGATAGAGCGACGTCGGGATCAGCAATTGCGGCGGCACATCGTCGCCCTTTTGATAAGCAATAAAAGCCTTCACGACCTCGACCCCCATTTTATCGGGGAACTGGATAGGGTCCGCGTAGATTTTTCCTTCTTTAATCGCCTGTTTTCCCTCTGGCTGGCCATCAAAGCCAATCAAAACGACCTGCTCAGCACGGCCAGCCTTTTCCAGAGCACCGCGTGCCCCAAGAGCAGATGGATCATTGATCGCGAAGATGCCCACGAGATCTTTGTGTGCCTGGAGCATATCCTCAGCCGCTTTGTAGCCCTTATCTTTTGCGCCCCCGCCATCGAGCTCGCTCACGATTTCAATTTGAGCCACCCCACGGGCATTATGCGCCGTGATCACCTCTTTAAAGCCCTTCACGCGTAGAATACAGGACTCCACCTGTTTCAGATCCAGCACGCCCATTTTCCCACCACGTCCTCCCAGCGCCTCGATCATAGCCTGCGCCGCCTCTTTACCACCACCGAGATTATCCGTCGCAACCTGCGACACGATTTTAACACCCGGCTCAAGGCATGGGACATCCACCGTGAAAACGGGAATACCCGCAGCATTCGCTTCAGCGATCACCGGCACGATCCCCTTTGAATCACAAGGACTCAGCACGATAGCCGCCGCCTTCTTGACGATAAAATCCCTCACCTGATTGCTCTGGCGCCCCACATCCTGGTCCGCACTCAGTACCACGGCCTCATATCCATGCTTCAGCGCTTCACTGGCGATATGATCACCGATCACCTTAAAAAATGGATTTTGCAGCGTCAGCAACGAAACGCCAATAACACCCTTCGACGCCGCTAAAGCCGTGGAACTCACATTCAACAGCAGCCCCACACCAATCAGCATCAACACGCATTCACGTCGCAAACGGATGAAGTGTCCATTCACAGGAGTTCTGCACGGACGACTAGAAACGATGAATGAATAAACCATGCCGCCATTCTGCAAGTCAACGACCACACTGCAAGCAAGATGGCGTGTTAGGCAAGTCAATAAATAGTCTGTCCCTTTATAACATACCGCTTGCGATGCGCCGATTCGTTGCCAGTTTCGCCTTCGCCACTCTACTACATTTCACCTCTCCATCATGCGCCAGGCTCGGCTTAAGGCTCCCAAGCATCTCCCCTTCGCTTACTACCACTGCGTCTCTCGTGTGGTCGATCGTGGCTTTCGGCTCAAGGAGCAGGAGCGTGAGATGTTCGTCGGGCTCATGCGCATGTATGAAACGCTCTGCCAGGTGCGGGTGGTGACGTTTTGTGTGCTCTCGAATCACTTCCATGTGCTCGTGGAGGTGCCACGCAGGCCGGAGGTGTTGCCGACAGAGGAGGAGGTGCTGGGGATTGTGCGCAGGGCTTTTGGGAAGGCGACGGAGGGGCAGGTGCGGGCGGAGGTGGAGCATTTGCGCAAGATCGGAGCGCAGGCGGAGGCGCAAAAGATCATCGACGGGCTGATGGCGCGGATGTGGGATATTTCGGCGTTTATGAAGTCGCTGAAGCAGCGCTTTACGCAGTGGTTTAATAAGAAGGAGAAACGCAAAGGCACGCTTTGGGAAGAGCGCTATCGTAGTACGCTGGTGGAGGGCGGTGGGACGGCGCTGGCGATGGTCGCCGCGTATGTGGACCTGAATCCGGTGCGGGCAAAACTTGTCGCAGATCCCAAAGATTATCGGTGGTGCGGCTATGCGCAGGCGGAAGCGGGGATCAAAGTGGCGAAGAGCGGCATCGAGCTGGTGGCACGAGGGCAATTGGAGGGACGCAAACCCGAGGAGGGCCATGTGCAGCACTACCGGAAGCTCTTGTTTACCTGGGGCACGGCATCGAAAACGAATGCGGATGGGACAAAGAAGGGTGCGATCAGCGAGACATCTCGGCGTGAGGTGATGAAGCGCGGTGGGAAGCTACCGGTGGCGGAGGCGCTGAGGTGCCGGGTGAGATATTTTACCGATGGAGCGGTGATTGGGGGCAAGGAGTTCGTGAACGCGATCTTCAAGAGCCAGCGGAAGCGCTTTGGGGCGAAAAGGAAGGATGGAGCACGGATGGTGCGCGGGATCGAGATGGCTGAGGGCACGGAGAAGCTCTGCACGCTGCGAGATCTGCGCGTGGAGGTGTTTGGAGATCTTTAAAAGTCGCGGGTTATGCTCCCGGGCCACCAGTGTCGAGTTCGTGGCTGACTTCTTGGAAGGCGGTGGTGAGGGCTTGCCAGTCGGCGGCGGTGGTGTGCCAACCGGAGCTGATACGGACGACGCGTTTGAGCTCGGTAGGGCTTGCGCCGAGGGCGGTGACGACGATGGAGCTGCCTTCACGACCGGAGCTGCATGCGCTGCCTGTGGAGATGCTGAAGCCGCGGCGGGAGAGGCGGATGAGCCATTTGAGATTGTCATGCGCGGGCATGACCATGAGTACGGTGTTCCAGAGCCGAGGGGCACCAGCGCTGATGATGCGGATGTGGGGGAAGGCGCTGGTGATGGTGTGAATGAATGTGTCTCGTGGCTCGGGGCTTTGCGGGTGTGCGTTTTCGAGCGCGGTGACCATGGCTTCGATGGCAGGATAGTTTTCGGTGCCGGCACGGCGTCCGTTTTCTTGTGGGCCGCCGTGATGGAAACGGATGTGCTCGTCTTCGTGGCGCAGGACGAGGAAGCCACAGCCTTTGGGACCGCCGAATTTATGGGCGCTGCCGGTGATGTAGTCGCATTGGCCGAGATGGGTGCTTTCGAGTTTACCGATCCACTGGGCGGCATCGGTGTGAAAGGGGATGCCTAATTTGCGACAGTGGGCTGCGGCTTCACGCCAGGGTTGCAGGACGCCGCTTTCGTTGTTGGCGGCTTGGATGGAGACGATGGCGGCATCATGCGGGATCTGAAGCTGACAGATGCCGTGCGCATCGACGGGTATTTCGGTGACGTGGGTGTGGTGATGTGCGGGGGCGCGGACGCTGGGATGCTCGATGGCGCTGATGGCGGTTTTGCGGCCGTGGTAAGCGGCGAAGAGCATGTTGTTGGACTCCGTGGCACCGGAGGTGAAGACGATGCGATTTGGCTCTGCGCCGAGGAGGTTGCCGAGGCGTTCGCGGGCGTTTTCGAGCTGTTGGGCGGTGTGGCCTGCGTGGCGATAGAGGCTGCTGGGATTATGCCAATGCTGGTCGGTGGCGCGGAGCCATGCTTGGCGTGCGAGCGGATGAAGTGGGGTGGTGGCGTTGTTGTCGAAATATGTGTTCATGCCGTTTTCACGCGTTGGGGATGGGCATAAATGTTCATGGTCTGGCCACGGAGGAAGCCGATGAGGGTTTGACCGCTGTTTTCCGCGAATTCGACGGCGAGGCTGCTAGGGGCGGAGATGGCGGCGATGAGTGGGATGCCTGCAGCGAGGGCTTTTTGCATCATTTCGAAGGAGACGCGGCCACTGAGGAGGAGGATGTGGTTTTGGAGTGGTAGGAGGCCGTTTTGAAGTGCGTAGCCGAGAATTTTATCGAGGGCATTGTGGCGGCCGACGTCTTCGCGAATGCACTGGAGGTGCCCTTGGAGGTCAAAGATGGCGCAGGCGTGTAATCCACCAGTTTTGGCGAATGCGGGCTGTGATTGGCGTAGGAGGTCTGGGAGCGTGGCGAGGAGTGCGGGCTGAATTTGCCAGGGGGAGGGCGGTACGGCGGGAAAGTGCTGGAAGATGCTTTGGAGGCTGGTTTTGCCGCAGAGGCCGCAGCTCGATGTACTGAAGACGTGGCGTGTGAGGTGGTCCCAATCGACGATGGCTCCGCCGAGGAGGACATCGACGATGTTGCCATGCTGATTGTTGACGCTGGGGCATTGGGAGACCTCTAGGATGTCGCGTGGATGCTTGATGACGCCTTCGCTGACGAGGAAGCCGGTGGCGAGTTCTTCATCATGGCCGGGGGTGCGCATGACGACGGCGACGCTGCGGCCTTCGACGCGGATTTCGAGCGGTTCCTCGCGTGCGACGATGTCATCGGCGTGGTGGGAGCTGTCGGCAGCCACTTTGAGCACGCGTAGATCGGCGGTGGTGGCGGAGTTCATGTGGCGGAGTCCATGAAGTCGGCGGGGAGGATGCCGACGGGGACGTGGCGTGGCTCGGCGATGAGGCGGACGAGTTTGTCGAAGATGTCGCGGCCTTTGACGATTTCGATTTCGACACGCATGAAGTAGAATGGGATGTGGGTGGGCGTCATCGCAGTGGGGAAGCGGACGAAGTCTTTTTCCGTGGTGACCATGAACTGCACATCGCGGCGGGTGCAGCGTTCGATGAACTTGGTGAGGTCTTCTTCGTCAAAGCGGTGGTGGTCTGCGAAGCGTGCGGTGTGCTCGATGCGGGCTCCGAGACGGCGGAGGCCGTTTTCGAAGCTCTGGGGGACGGCGATGCCACTGAGGGCTCCGACGCTTTTGCCGCTGAGGCCATCAAGGGGGAGTTTTTCGCCAGTGTGGATGTTTTCGAAGTGTAGGGCACGGTGGCGGCACTCGATGATCTCAGCGGCGCGGTTGTAGCGGCGGATCTGGGTGATGAGGTCGTCACTATCGCCATCGCTTTTGGTGATGAAGATGTAGCTGGCACGGCGGAGACTGCGGGGAGGCTCGCGGAGGGTGCCGTAGGGGAGCATGCCGCCGTTGCTGCCAAAGGGGGCCGTCTTGTCGATGAGGACGATGTCGTGGCGGTGCTTGAGTTTCAGATACTGCAGGCCGTCATCGAGGAGGAGGACATCGGCTCCGAGGTGTTTGATGGCGTGGGCTCCTGCTTTGACGCGGTTTTTATCGACGACGACGGGGACGCCGGGGCAGTTTCTGGCGAGCATGTAGGGCTCGTCGCCGGCGGTGTGGGAGTCGAGGAGGACGTTTTCGCCATCGGAGACGATGCGTGGGGGCTTTGCGGCGGGTTTTTCTGCGAGGCCGAGCCGGTGGCCGATGCGTAGGATGAGGGAGGTCTTTTTTTGACGCTTGCTCTTGTAACCGCGGCTGAGGATGCAGACGCGGCGCCCGCGGTCACGGAGAGACTTGGCGAGGAGCTCGACGACGGGCGTTTTGCCGGTGCCTCCGACGGTGAGATTGCCAACACTGACAACGGGAACGCCGAGGTGGTGATCATGGATGTAGCGCTCGCGGTAGAGCCGGAGGCGAAGTGAGACGGCACTGGAATAGATGACGGATAGGCCACGGAAGACGATGCGGAGGAGTGTGGCACGGATGCCGCGGCGTCCGTGCACCACGACTTCCGTGACGAAGCTCTCCAGATCCTCAAGGGTGTCTCTCATGTGTGGGTGGAATGGAGCGCACGCTGCGGGGATGCTCAACAGGCTCTTCCATGCGTGGTAAGAACGGTTTGTGCGGGGATCACTTGGAGTTGCGGGGCAGCTGGACCTCTGCGATGAGGCCGCCGCCGAATGGGGCACCTAGGCGCAGGCCGACAGCGACCTCCGGCAGATGGTACTCCTGGCCGCTGAGGTGATCACGCCGCCGTGAGAGTATGCCGAGGAGGGCTGCGATGACTGCGGCGATGATGAGGCCGATGGAGAGTATGAAGAAAAGGCTTTTTTCCGGCGAGCCGAAACGGCGCTCGCCTTTCAATCGCATGGTTTCGAGCTGACGCATGGTGCTGGAGAATTCGAGCACGGCTTCGGAGATGCGCTCGTCGATGGTGAGCCCTTCGCGGGCCATGATGGTATCGGTGCGGCGTGTGAGGTCTGCGAGTAGGCCGGCTGGGTAGCGATCCCAAATATCTGGTGAGAAGGAGTAGCCGAGGAGATTGCCCGCACGGTCGTAGCCGAGGAGGATGGCGGGGTGCTCAGGACTCCAGTGGTGGCGTGTTTCGCGTAATTGTTGGCGGAGTGTTTGGCCGGAGGGGGTAAAGGATGTGGCGGTGAGCCAGAGATCACACTTGATATCTTGGCTGAGGGTATTGAGCTCGCTGACGAGCATGGCCCGGGTGGGGGGCTCGAGGGCGCGGGTATCGTCATAGATGCCGTCGGCTGGTGCGGGCATCTCCTGGACTGGCACGGCAGTGGCGGCACCTACTCCAGAGAGGATGATGGCAGCGAGTCCCAGCCACCGCAGTAGGGAGGGGAGGAGGGGAGTGCTGGGAGAGGGGAGGGGGGACATACCGGAATTTTGAAGGACTGCCTATATATAGAGAGCGGCGCTTCGCGAGCGGGGAATGGGGGTGTCGGTGGCAGGCTTGTGAAAGTTTTCACAAAATCGTGTTGCTGGCCTATCTGCGACGGCGAATAAGTCGGCTCCTTTTACCCCCCTAAATACCTGATCGCTCCACATGCCGACCGTCACCCGTGAAATCGAGGCCCCCGATGTCGCCGCCCGCGCGGCAGGCCACCTCGAATCTTTGGAAGAGGTGACTCAGGACATCGTGGGGGAGAAGCTGGTGCTCAATATGGGCCCTAGCCACCCTGCGACGCATGGGGTGCTGCGCCTCGTCCTGGAGTTGGATGGCGAGATCATCACCAAGGCGGACCCAGATGTGGGCTTCCTGCATCGTGGGGATGAAAAGATCGCCGAGAACATGCACTACAACCAGTTCGTGCCTTATACAGACCGACTGGACTACCTGGCACCGCTGGCAAACAACGTGGCCTATGCTCTCGCCGTGGAGAAACTGATGGGCTGGGAGCTACCTGAGCGTGGGAAAGCCATCCGCGTGATCTGCTGCGAGATCGCGCGGCTTTCGGCACATCTACTCGGTGTGGGAGTCTTTGCCATGGATGTGGGAGCGATGACGGTGTTCCTCTACACCTTCACAGAGCGTGAAAAGATCTACAACCTCTGCGAGCAACTGACGGGAGCACGTTTTACGACGAGCTACACACGAGTGGGCGGCCAGACGCGTGATCTGCCAGAGGGCTTCGAGGCCCGAGTGACGACCTTTTTGAATGAGCTGGAGCCAGTGATCGAGGAAATCGACAAACTGCTCTCGCGGAATCGCATCTTCATCGACCGCACGCAAAACATCGGTGTCATCACGCGTGAGGAAGCCATAGCGTATGGCATCACCGGGCCGAACCTGCGAGGCTCGGGCGTGGAGTTCGACGTGCGCAAGGCTCACCCATACCTCGACTACGAGAAGTATGAGTTCGACATCCCCATCGGAACAAAAGGGGACTGCTACGACCGCTACCTAGTGCGTATGGAGGAGATGCGGCAGAGCATCCGCATCCTGCGCCAAGTTTTCAAAACACTGCCTGGTGGCGCGATCAATGTGGCCGAGGCCAAGGGCCTGCTACCGAAAAAAGAAAAGGTGCTCATGAAGATGGAAGAGCTCATCCATCACTTCATCATCGCCACACAAGGTATCGATGCTCCTGCGGGTGAGGTTTATTTCTCTGCGGAGAATCCGAAGGGCGAGCTCGGCTTTTACATCAACAGCACTGGTGGCGGAGTGCCGCACCGGCTGAAGATCCGCAGCCCCAGCTTCCTGAATCTGTGTATCCTATCGAAACTACTCGTCGGCCACATGATCAGTGACGTGCCATCCGTGCTCGGCAGCCTCGACTTCGTGATGGGCGAGTGCGACCGCTGATTTCTTGAAACCAACCCAACGCTTTCTGACCGACACACCGCATGGCCTTTGAAGTTCCAGCCGAATTGGAGAAAAAGATGGATGAGGCCATCTCGCACTACCCCGTATCCAAGCGCAGCGCCGTGCTGCCGCTCCTCCATCTTATGCAGCATCACTTTCGCTATATCAGCGAAGAAGCGGTGAACTGGGTCGCGGCAAAGCTGGGCCTGGAGCCGATTCAGGTGCTCGAAGTCGTCACTTTCTACCCAGGCTTCCGCCAGAGTGCTCCTGGCAAATATCACATCCGCGTGTGCCGCACACTCTCTTGTGCCATGGCAGGCAGTTATGAGCTGATGGAGACGTTTTGCCAGAAAACGGGCATCGACCGCTCACACTGTGATCATCACCACCCCATCGCAGTTAGTGCAGATGGGAAATACAGCATCGAATTCGCCGAATGCCTCGCCAGCTGTGGTTTTGGCCCTGTTTGCATGGTGGAGGACGATTTCTACGAGAAGGTCGATGCCGCGAAGGCGACGGACTTACTCGCAAAATACGCGTGAAAAACAAAACGGCGGCCAGAGAGGCCGCCGTTCGCATATTGAAACTGGGCGTTAGTAATCGTCATTGATCACGCCATGACACCACATCGTCGCCAGTGAGCTGCATGATGTCTTTACCAGCGCTGTAGATACCCACATCGGTCGGGAGATACTCAGGGGGCGGACTAACTGCGTTTCGAGACATTTTGGGATCTTGGTTCTGCATGTCAGGATTCTGGATTTTCCGATCCATATTCGTATCAAGGATCACCCAATAAGGCTGCGCCCAAAGATCCACGAGGCGAAAAGGAGGCTGCGCACCGACAAGTCCGTTGCGACCATTTTGCGCCATCTTGAAAGTCGCGAACTCGATCCCCTTGGGGTTGATGCTTTCTGGATCAGGCTCCGAGGCGGTGCCGCTCAGGTTCGCCGCATCGCCCATGAGTGTTTCGATGAGAATCGTGTTTTCATCCGTCTGGAAAGCTTGGGCATCTTCATCACCACCGCCGGCCTGTTCGGGATCAATGGGGTAGCGATTGTACTCGACTTGATAGCTGTTCACACCGTTGCGGATGGCGATGATGGTATTGCGCACTTCGAGTTTACGTGCGTCTTCCATCATCTTCGGAGCCTGCGAGATGACGAGTCCAGCGAGTACCGCGATGATCGTAACTACGACTAGTAGCTCGATGATAGTGAAGCCCTGGCGGCGAGGATAGGGCGCGGTAGCAGTGAGTTTCATGATGGTGATGTGCTTGATGAGGTGGAGTTGAAAAGATTCGCGAAGAGCACAGCGAATGCGCCGCGTTAATCGTGATTTCCCCGAGTGTATCAGGAATAGAAGCGATGCGTCAACATCTCTGTCATTGCTACAGAGCACCTTCATCGCGACATCCATTTCAGAGCAAAGAACTTCATCGCATTGCGAGCACGCGTGAACTTTTCATTGTCAACAAACGCCTTGCATCATATAATTCATCAATATAGATCGGCGATTCAATCCCACCTAACACATCGACATCACACACGGATCGCATTGATCGACCGAAAATAAAATATGGCTAAACAAGCAACCAGCGGCGCAAAGAAAGTGAAATACGTTTATTCCTTTGGAGCAGGAAAAGCGGACGGCGACGGCTCCATGAAAGCATTGCTCGGAGGAAAAGGCGCGAATCTCGCAGAGATGAGCCGCATCGGTCTTCCAGTGCCTCCCGGATTCACGATCAGCACGGAGGTCTGCACCTATTTCTACGCGTACAAGAAAAGCTATCCTGCGGATCTTCAGAAGCAGATGGAAGCCGGTATCGCCTCCATGGAAAAAATCATGGACGCGAAATTCGGCGATGCCAAAGGCATGCCGCTTCTCGTCGCGGTGCGCTCCGGTGCCCGTGACTCCATGCCAGGCATGATGGACACCATCTTGAACCTCGGCCTCAATGACCAGACAGTTCTCTCACTCGCTGCTGCGACCAAGAATGAGCGTTTCGCTTGGGATTGCTACCGCCGCTTCATCCAGATGTATGGTGACGTCGTTCTCGGCGTCCAGAAGACTGAAGGCGAAGATCACGAGCCCTTTGAAGTCGTCATCGAAGGCTTCAAACACAAAAAGTATCACAAAGACATCCTCGATAGCGATTTGACCGCTGAGGACCAAAAAGAACTCGTCCGCCTCTTCAAGCAGCTCGTCAAAGAGCGCACGGGCAAGGTTTTCCCGAATGACCCATGGGATCAGCTTCGCGGTGCCGCTGGCGCCGTGTTCGGTTCCTGGATGAATGACCGCGCGATCGTCTATCGCCGCAAATACAACATCCCCGCTGAGTGGGGCACTGCCGTGAACGTCCAAGCGATGGTCTATGGCAATACCGGCGACGATTCTGGCTCCGGCGTGGCTTTCACACGTAATCCGGCCAACGGCGTCAATGAATTCTACGGTGAGTTCCTCATCAATGCCCAGGGCGAAGACGTCGTCGCAGGCGTCCGCACCCCTGAGCCAGTTCTTGAGCTCAAGAAGGCGATGCCAAAGCCCTACGCCGAGCTGCTCAAAGTCCGCCAAATCCTTGAAAAGCATTTCAAAGACGTTCAAGACGTCGAGTTCACTATCCAGCAGGGCAAGTTGTTCATGCTTCAGACCCGCAATGGCAAGCGCACCGCTGCCGCCGCACTGAAGTTCTCCATGGACATGGTGAAGGAAAAGCTCATCGACTGGGAAACCGCCGTCCTACGCAATCCAGCCGACCAGCTCGAGCAGCTCCTCGCTCCTGACTTCGACCTCAGCGAGATCAAAAAGGCCAAGGAACTCGCCAAAGGTCTTCCTGCCGGTCCTGGTGCCGCCTCCGGCACCATCTACCTCAATGCGAACCGCGCCGCCGCCGCCGCAGAAGCCGGTGAAACCGTTCTCCTCGTCCGCAACGAAACTTCCCCTGAAGACCTTCGTGGCATGATCGCCGCTGCTGGCATCCTCACCGCCAAAGGTGGTGTCTCCAGTCACGCCGCGCTCGTTGCCCGCCAAATGGGCAAAGTTTGCATCTGCGGTGCCTCCGCCGTCGAAATCGACTACGACAAGAAGACCGTCACCATCGCAGGTGAGGTCTTCCGTGAAGGCAAAGACAGCCTCAGCATCGACGGCACTGCCGGCACCATCTATGGTGGCAAAATCAAGACAGGCCCCTCCTCCATCGTCACGGGTGCCCTCCATGGCGACAAGGCTGCACAAGCCACGGAGAAGTATAAGAGCTTCCAAACTCTCATGAACTGGTGCGGCAAGGCTGCCCGCCTCCAGGTCCGCACGAATGCCGATAATCCTGAGCAGACTCAGAACGCGATCGCTTTCGGTGCACAGGGCATCGGCCTCACCCGCACAGAGCACATGTTCTTTGAAGGGGACCGTATCGACGCCGTCCGTGAGATGATCCTCGCTGACAATGTCGCTGACCGCGAAAAAGCACTCGCCAAGCTCCTCCCATATCAGCGTGAGGACTTCACCGGCATTTTTGAGTCCCTCAAAGGCCTGCCTGCGACCATCCGCCTTCTCGACCCACCCCTTCACGAATTCGTTCCGCATGAAGAAGCCGCTCAGGCCGACCTTGCGAAGAAAATGGGCGTCTCCGTCGATAAAGTGAAGTCCCGTGTCGCCGCACTGCATGAGTTCAACCCCATGCTCGGTCACCGCGGCTGCCGTCTCGGCATCGCCTACCCAGAAATCACGGCCATGCAGGCCCGCGCTATCTTTGAAGCCGCCGCAGACGTGGCGAAGAAGAAGATCAAGGTGAAGCCAGAGGTCATGGTCCCGCTCGTCGGCTTCAAGAAGGAGCTCGATCTCCAGGTCGAAATCATTCACCGCGTCGCCAAGGCCGTCATGGCCGAGAAGAAGATAAAGTTCGACTACATGGTCGGTACCATGATCGAAGTGCCCCGTGGTGCCCTCACCGCAGACGAAATCGCGCAAACCGCCGAGTTCTTCTCCTTTGGCACGAATGATCTCACCCAGACCGCACTCGGCATCAGCCGTGACGACATGGGCTCCTTCCTCATGCCCTACACGGAGAATGAGATCTTCAAAAAGAACCCCTTTGCCACGCTGGACACCACTGGCGTTGGTCAGCTTATCCAGACCGCCATCACCAAAGGCCGCAGCACCCGCCCCGACATCAAGCTGGGCATCTGCGGTGAGCACGGTGGCGATCCTGACTCCGTGAAGTTCTGCCACAAGGTGGGACTGAGCTACGTCAGTTGCAGTCCTTTCCGCGTCCCCGTCGCCCGCCTCGCTGCTGCGCAGGCCGCCATCGAGGAAAAGCGTGCAGCCACCAAGGCTGTCGCCGGTAAAAATGTCCGTGGCTCCGGCTCTGCTGGTGCCTCGGCAAAACAAAACAACAAAGCAACCAACAACAAACAGAGGATAAACACCATGGCTAAAAAAGCTGCAAAGAAAGCCGCCAAGAAGGCTGCCAAGAAGGCCCCCGCAAAGAAAGTCGCTAAAAAGGCTGCCAAGAAGGCCAAGAAGTAACTACACGGCGGCCTAAGCCGCTGTAGCGGGCCTCGGCTCCGCTCAAAAGCCCTGTGGGGGAAACTCCACAGGGCTTTTTAGTGCTCACGAGGAGCCGTTATCTATCCCGCAATCGCGACTTACAGTTGATCATGTAGCTCACGCACTTTTTTCGCGATGCGGTCTTCCACATCTTCTGCCCAGCCAGCCGCTGCTTCATAGCCACCCTCCTTGAGCACACGGAGACTCGGCATGTAGCCCGTGTAGTCGTTCGAGTAGCCTGCTACCCATACTCCCGCCTCGCCGGCGAACTCGCGTTTGAAGCGTAGTGAGTAATCCACTACCACCTCACTGCCCAGTGTGATGAAAGTGAGGTCCTTGCCCATCTTGATCACTTGCACCGGATACAGATGGTCCTCACGACCCGGCTTCGCATAGCTCAGGGGGATCTCTGCATAGGCAGCACGGATCGGGCCATTCACCGGCCGTGGATTGACCGTGAGTGCCATCTCGACCGCATTGGAAAGAGAGCGCCCGTGCTGCATGGAGAGCTCTAGATCCGTGATTCCCGGCACCACATCACTGCGGCGCGGATATGGATTTTGATCACCTCCGCAGCCCATCAAAAACAGCGCGGTGAAGCCGGGTCGGTGCTCTTGCAGATACTCCTGCGCCCAGCCGGCGTAGTCACCGCACCAGTTGTAAAAGCCCAGACTCGTGTTGTGGCAGGCATAGCCGAAGAGCGTCGCCTGGAGTGCTCCATCGGGGGCTTCTACGCGGAGAGCAGGCACCTCGTGATCCACGGGGCCATTCGGGTTCGGGGCTTTATTCGCGTTCGGATGCTCGGGGGGTAGCGTGTAGTCACGCCTGCGATTCATTGCGAAACCACAGCGTGCCTTATTCCACGTCAGCCGCGCAGGCTGCATCTGCGCCAATGCCTTGCCGATGATGGCTACGAGATCGTTTTGTAGTTTCTGCGTGTACTCCCAGGCATCACGGGCTCTGGCATCATCCTTTTCTGTCAGTGGAGTCGTGCGCAAAGTCGGTCCACTATGCGTGTGTGAGGCATTCATGACCAGATTCGCCTTCGGGAGGCCGAGTTCCTTTTCCGCTCTTTCTGCCACGGCATGGCGCAGCAGTTGAGGCACACCGAAGAGGTCCAGAGTCACGAAGACCAGCTTGGTGCCCTGCTCATCCTGCAAAGCGAGTGCCTTGGCAAAAAGCTCCTGCACCTTCCCCTCCGCAGGCTTCTTGCGTGCGGCGTAGCCAGCCATCCAGAGCATTTTTTGCGGTGTGACCTTCATTACCGCAGTGCCAGCCTTCCATGTCGGCTGCAAATGCGGTGCCACCGACTTCGGCGGAGCTGGTGGTGATAGAGGTGTCGCACCGGGAGGCGCGGCTGACACGATGCAGGCGAGTGTGGCGGAGAGGAGGAAGGCGCAGAGCTTCATGAGCAATTTACGGCCTTCACCGCGTTTTTTCTTCCACGCTATGTCACGCATCACCGCCATTGAGACTGCCATCCCCACCGGCATCATGCCGAATCTGTTGCTCCTCCGCATTCATACAGAGGACGGCTTTATCGGCTGCGGAGAGACGTACTACACCCCCCAGGCCATCGCTTCGCTCATCCATGATTGGATGGCAGAAAGGCTGCTCGGGGCCGATGCGCTCGCCATCGAGTCGCATTGGCGCTTCATTTATGAGCGCTGCACGCCATTTGGCCATCCCGGAGCGGAGATGCGGGCACTCTCGGCCATTGATCTGGCATTGTGGGACATCCTCGGCCAGGCCTGTCAGCAGCCCGTCTATCGACTGCTCGGTGGTCCCGTGCGTGATTCGATCCCGGTTTACAACACCAGCGGCGGCCCCAGCTACGGAGCAGTATCTGGTGCCACAGCAGCAGCAACGCGTCATCCTGGTTGGCCAGGTTACGGCGACATCGGCGTGCAGGGTCCATTGCAGGATAATTGGTCCTCGCATCACGCGGCGGGTGATCTCGCAGAGGAGCTGCTCGCAGAGGGCATCACGGCGATGAAACTCTGGCCCTTTGAACGTGCAGCGCATCGAAATGGTGGCCTGCATATTTCTTGGCAGGACGTGGATGAGGCGATGAAGCCACTGAGGGAGATCCGCGCTCGTGTGGGCATGAAAATGGACATCGCCATCGAGGGCCACGCCTTTTTCCAGCTCCCCGCCGCACTGCGCATCGCCGAGGCGCTGCGTGAGATCCAGCCGCTATGGCTGGAGGACGTGTTGCGCGTCGATCACGTCGGCACCCTGGCCGATTTCCGCCGTCGTAGCAGCCTCCCCATCGCCGCTAGCGAGATGCTGCTCGGGCGCAAAGAATACCTCGCCGTGCTTCAGGCCCAAGCCTGCGATTACTGCATGGTCGATCCCACTTGGAATGGCGGCATCAGCGAAACACGCCGCGTCATCGACATGGCGCAGGCCTTCAACATTCCTGCCACCATCCATGACTGCACGGGCCCGCTGACACTCTTCTCCGGGCTGCATCTCGCCGCCGCATCTGCCAATGTCGTCTTCCAGGAGACGGTGAGAGCCCACATTCGCTCCTTTTACGACAAGCTCGTCGATACTCAGCCCATCATCTCCGGCGGGAAAGCCGCCTTGCCCACCGGTGTCGGCCTCGGCACACGCCTCCGTGATGAACTCTTCTGTGAAGGCGCCCATTCCTGGCGTCGTAGCACCATGCGGTGATCAATCCTCCTCATCCCGTTTCGCAAAACGGCGGCGGTGCCAGATCAGCCAAAGTAGGCATAACAGACACCAGGTCCACGCGGCATAGATATGGTGGGAAACGAGCGTCGAAGGCATCCATGCGGGCGTCGCACGTGTCGTCGCGGCCAAAACGCCCAAAAACACGAGAAAGCGCACCCACTTCGACTTCACGAAAAAACCGTCCAAATCGCCGCTATGGCCGAAAAGCACGCGTGAGCCGACAATGAGCATCAAAAGGCCAAATCCGCCGATGTAGAGCAAATGCTCCACACTCACACGCTGGTCATAAAACCAGCCCGTGAGCCCTAAACCCGCCAAACCCATCCCCAGTGCCCAAAACAGGCCCGTCGTGAGTGATCCAGCCTGCTGTGTCTGCCATTTCACCTCCATCCAGAGATAGAGCAGCGCCACGAGCGCACGCAGCGTGTAGCCGGTCATCACTTGGCCATACGCCTCGATGAAAAAGCTCCCCACCACCAGCGCCGCAGCCATGAGTGAGCGGATCAGCTTCACACGACTCTGCGCGGCTGACTTCGGATCACCGAAATCACCACCGAGCATGCGTGGGAACACAAACGAGCCGATCCCCAGCACGGGAGGTAGCAGCAGCCCCTGGTAGAGCAGCAGATTCGCCAGCCGGTAGCGCGGCGGGTCCGAGTAGATCGACCCATCGAGTAGCAGCAGCACGCCCGCGATGCCGCAGCTCAAGCCAGTCAGTGCCAGCAGCATCTGCGGCGGGGGTGCTTCCTTGCGAAACACCACCACACGTACCACGAGGCATAGCAGCAGCGAAATGAGCAGCGCCGCGAAAAAGCCATCTCCCCATGCCAAGCGCTGCATGAGGTGACTCACCGCGCAAGCCTGATGCAGAGCAAAAAGCCAGATCAGCTCCACTGGCGTGAGCTTCGGAGCCGTCGCCATGCGTGGCCCTGCCGTCCCGAGAAAGCCCACCACGAAGGCACCGCCGAAGGCTTCGATCATCAACCGCGCATGGACGAAGTTCGGGTAGAAACCGATCTGCTGGGCATAAAACAGCGGCCACAGCGCCACACCGATGATGCTCCACATCGCTCCACTTGCGAAGAACACCCGGTAGGGCTCCGCTGCGATCCAGCGCAGGCCGTGCTTTAGCGGGCCTTTGGCTTTGTGTTTCTTGTGCTTGCAGGCCGGGAAGTTGCTCATATCACGCGCACTAAACGCGATAAGTCGGGCTCTTGCACTGCAATCGCAAGTTCCGGCGCACACAACGCAATTGATAGTAATGCCAGCCGGGGCACCGGCCGTTTTTTCTGCCCTCTCATGAAGTTCATACTCACCTCCCTTGCCACCATCACCGCAGTGATGACACTACTCATCAATGCTGCCCTCGCCGCAGATCCAGCCACTGTCGCTACTGAAACCGCGACAAATACCGTCTGCCCCGTCACCGGAAAACCGGCTGATCTCGCCATCACCACCGAGTATGAGGGGCGTAAGTGGGCCTTTGCCAAAGAAGCCTGCAAAACCAAATGGACTCAAGCACGTGAAGCCAGCCTATATCACAAACTCGGAGGCAAAGCTGCCATGGATGCCGCAGTGGATGCCTTTTATGTCAGAGTGCTCGCCGACAAACGTGTGAATCACTTTTTCACGGACGTCAGCATGGACAAGCAGCGTCGGAAGCAGAAAGAATTCCTCAGTGCTGCCTTTGGTGGCCCTGTGCCATGGACGGGTAAAGACATGCGCAAAGCCCATGCAGGCATGGGTCTCACGGAAGAGCACTTCAACGCCATCGCGGAAAATCTCGTCAACACGCTCAAGGACCTCAAAATCAGTCAAGACCTCATCGACCAAGTCGTCGCCGTCGCACTCACCACCAAGGATGACGTGCTCGGTCGGCCCAAAAAATAACCGCAGGGCATAATTCTGGCTCTGAATTCACCTCAAGGTGGCGTTTCCTGCGCCGCCATGAGGTTTTTTCTTTTCGCCATGCTCTGTCCGTCCCTCTTTGCCGCCCAGATCGGCCCCTGGGACATCTCCGCGCTGCAAAACCATGTCCCCGCCATGAAATGGCTGCGGCAGGACCAGCCCGTGCATTCGCTCACCTACGCGGGGGAGAAGTATCAGGGTCGCGAAACTGAGGTTTTCGCTTTCTACGCCTCACCGACCACGCTGGGCGAAAAGACGAGCGCCAAGAAATTCCCCGGTGTGGTGCTCATCCACGGCGGCGGTGGCACCGCCTTCGCCGAGTGGGCTCTGCTTTGGGCCAAACGCGGCTATGCAGCCATCGCGATGGATCTGAATGGCTCCCAGCCACCAGCGGTGGTCTTTGACGAAAAAGGCGCTGTGAAAAGCAATGCACACGATCAGAAAACCCGCACCCGGCTCGCTAATGGCGGCCCACCGCATGGTGCGGCGGAGAAGTTTGACAGCATCGGTGGCGACAGCAGTGATGACTGGCCCTTTCACGCCGCTGCGAGCGTCATCCGTGCGCATACCCTGCTGCGCAGCTTTGCGGAGGTGGATGCAGAGCACACCGCCGTCACCGGCATCAGTTGGGGTGGCTACACCACCTGCCTCGTCGCCTCGTTGGATGATCGCTTCAAAGCTGCCGTGCCCGTCTATGGCTGCGGCTTTCTGCATGTGGGCGAGTCCGTGCAAAAACCCGCCATCGACAAGCTCGGCGAGCGCAAGGCCCTGTGGGTCAAAGAATACGATCCCGGCAGCCATTTGCCACGCTGCCGTGTGCCCATCTTCTTCGTCAATGGCACCAACGACGTCCATTATGTGCTCGATAGCTACATGAAGAGCTACGCCGCCGTCCCTGGAGAAAAACACCTGCGCATCCAGGTGAAAATGCCCCATGGCCACCCGCCCGGCTGGGCCCCGCAGGAGATCGGGGCCTTCATCGACTCCAAGTGCATCCCTGCCGGCACACGGGTAAAAGGCTCCGACGTGACGACCCCGCATCCGCTGCCCGTGCTCGCCGCCGTGCAGATCCAGGCAGAAGGCATCGAGTGCCTGGTGGACACCGTGAACAGCCAGCCCGCCACCGCACTGCTCCACTACACCACCGATACCGGCCTACGCTCCGCACGAGAGTGGCAGAGCCAGCCGGCGACACTCGAAATGCGGGCCATGAATGGCAGTGGGGCCTCCTTTCCTCCCAATACCTCATCAAAGCCCCGAAACTGCCCACAGGTGCCAATACATGGTTCCTTTCCGTCACCGACAGCCTCGGCAGAATGGTCACCAGTACCGTGCAGTTTGCTCCCTGAGAGTCCCTTTGGCCCTGTAAATACCACTTGCCGCCTGGGGGTAGGCGGGTAGCATCGCGGCCCCTTTCGCCCGGCCATGTTGGCTGGGACAAAGGCTCAATACTCAGCCCGATCCACCGAATCAGCTCCCCCGTGAGCCAGAGCGCCGTCCCTGTGACAGCGTGCGGAAGAAAAGGCACCTCAGATACCACATGTCATCCCCTGTACTCGCCGAACTCGTCGAAGCTGGCGTCCACTTTGGACACCAGACCAAGCGCTGGAACCCCAAGATGAAAAAATTCATCATGGGCTCCCGCAACAACATCCACATCCTCAACATCGAGGAGACCGTCAATCAGATCGACAAAGCCGCTGACTTCCTCAGCGACCTCGCCCGCAAGCACAAGCGCATCCTCTTTGTCGGCTGCAAGCGCCAGGCCCAAGAAGCCGTCAAACAGGCCGCAGAAGCCTGCCAGCAGTATTATGTGAACCACCGCTGGCTCGGCGGCACCCTCACGAACAACGAAACGCTGCGTAAATCCATCGCACGCCTGAACTACCTCGAAGACATCGAGAAGAAGCCCGAGTTCAAGCAGATGTCCAAGAAGGAGCTCGCCTCCCTCAACCGCGAGCGCATCAAGCTCGAGCGCAACCTCCGTGGTATCCGCCACATGGACAAGCTCCCTGACGCCGTCGTCATCGTCGATGCCGCCCGTGAGCACATCGCCGTCTCTGAGTCCCGCCGCCTGCGCATCCCCATCGTCGCCCTCGTGGACACGAATGCGGACCCCTCCCTCATCAATTACCCCATCGCCGCCAACGACGACGCCATCCGCTCCATCCGCATCATCCTGCAGAAGCTGATCGACCCCGTCATCGTCGCCACGGCTGAAGCGAAGAAGTAATCCATTTTTCACCCCCTAAACCTGAACTAATCATGGCACACGAACTCTCCGCGAAAGTCGTCATGGCCCTGCGTGACAAAACCAACGCAGGCATGATGGATTGCAAAAAAGCCCTCAAGGAAGCCGAAGGCGACATTGAGAAGGCCGAAACCATCCTCCGCAAAAAAGGCATCACCAAGGCTGAAACCAAAGGTGACCGCCAGACCAAGGAAGGCATCATCTCCTCCTACATCCACATGGCAGGCCGCATCGGCGTGCTTATCGAAGTGAACTGCGAAACCGACTTCGTTGCCCGCAACGAAATCTTCCAGGCCTTCGTGAAGGACATCTCCCTCCACATCGCCGCCTCCAATCCGAAATTCATCGGTCGTGAGGAGATCCCTACCGATCTCATCGCCAAGGAGCGCGAAATCGCCGCCGAGCAGGTCAAGGGCAAGCCCGAGGCCATCGTCGAGAAGATCGTCCAAGGTAAGATCGACAAGATCTTCGCCGAGCAGTGCCTCCTGGAGCAGGCCTTCATCAAGAACCCCGACATCACCATCGGTGACTTCGTGAAGAGCAAAATCGCTGAACTTGGTGAAAACCTCGTCGTGCGCCGCTTCGTCCGCTACGCCGTCGGCGAAGAAGTCTGAGCCTCCGAATAGCCAAAAATCACGAAAAGGGCGGATCATCACGATCCGCCCTTTTTTCATGTTTCCGCTGCGGTGAATCCTGCGCTAGCCTTCGTGCCCACCAATGCCCGCAAACCGCTTCTACAATGCCTTTGACACCGCCACGCTCCATGAGCGTCGTGTTTTCGACGGCGAGTATCGCAGCGCCTTCCAGATCGACCGCGACCGGATCATCCACAGCAGCGCCTTCCGCCGCTTGCAGAGCAAGACGCAGGTCTTTCTCTCCGGTGAATACGACTTCTACCGCACGCGGCTCACGCACAGCATCGAGGTGGCGCAGATCGGCCGCAGCATCTGCGGGTGGCTGCGTCAGCAGCGGGATATTCTCGATGACGAGTGCTTCATCGACCCCGATCTCGTCGAAAGTGCCTGCCTCAGCCATGATCTGGGTCATCCGCCCTTCGGCCACGCGGGCGAGCGCACGCTGCACCGGCTCATGGAGCCGTATGGCGGCTTTGAGGGCAATGCACAGACCCTGCGCATTCTCACACAGACACTCTTTAGCGAAGGCCGCGCCGGCATGAACCCCACGCGTGCGCTGCTCGATGGTGTGCTGAAGTATAAAACCCTCTTCACCGAGCGGCCCGCTGGCAAAACCAACCACTACCTCTACGACGACCAGGAAAAGTGGCTCGACTTCACCATGGGTGAGCAGGCCTTTCCCGTGGAGCTCACACCGGGCAAGCTACGCAACGGCTTCAAAAGCATCGAATGCCAAATCATGGACTGGGCGGACGATACGGCCTACTCGCTCAATGACCTCGCGGATGGCATCCGCGCCGGATTCATCAATGTGACCAGTTTGGAGCACTGGGCGGCCAAACAGACGCTCGATGCCACACAGAGCGAGTACATCGTCTTCTTGTGCAAAGCCATGCGTGATGACCGCGTCGAAGGCAGGCTCAACCGCCTCATCGGTGACTGCATCCATGCGACGAAGCTCATTCCTGCGGCCAATTTTCTTACTGCCAGCACGCGGCGGCATCAGTTTGAGCTTCAGATCGATCCAGCGCTGCGTTCACGAGCGGATCTGCACAAAAAAATCTCCCTCGAACTCGTCTTCCGCAGCCCGCAGCTCCAGCAGCTCGATCATAAGGCGGATTTCATTCTCCAGCGGCTCTTTGAAGTGCTGCATGATCGCTACATCGAGCCCGCGCAGCCCAAAGGCCTGCGCCTCATCCCCGAAAACATCGAAAGCGAGATCGCCGCCGCGCCAGATGCGAAAGTGAGAGCGCGGCTGGTCTGTGACTGGGTCGCGAATATGACGGACCGTTTTGCCTTCCGCACCTACCGCCGGCTTTTCGATGCCGAGTTCGGTTCCATCACGGATTTCGTTTGAGGGCTGTGCGCTATCCTTGGCTAAGCAGTGTTTTAAAACCCACCAGCAAAGACCAAGCGAAGCAAAGTAGCCATCTCGCTCCGTCGAGATGCGCGAGAAGGCTTTCGCCAGCATGTAGGATGCGCGGAGATCGTAAACCAGAGAGTTTGCAACGCGTCCAGCTCATCTCGCGGAGCGAGATGGCTACTTTGCTGGTGCCTCTTTCGTTGCCTATGGGCGGTTTTCAAAAAACGCCTCAGCTCACGACATCTCGCAGCATGGACTCGAAGTTCTCTGCCATCTGAGTGGCACTGTAATGAGCACGTACTCCAGCGAGGCCGGTTTTAGCGATCTGGTCGCAGCGGTCCGCATCGAGCAGGAGGCTTTCGAGAGCATTGGCGAGAGATTCGACGTCGTCGGGCTCGCAAAGGAGGCCACCGCCGGTTTTTTCGATGATTTCTGGGAAGGCACCATGCCGTGGCTGCACCACGGGCACGCCGCTGGCGAGTGCCTCGATGACATAGAGGCCAAAAGCCTCGCCATAGGTCGCGGGGACGCTCAGGATGGTCAGATCGGAGAAGAAGTGGACTTTGTCTTTGAAGCTGAGATTCGGGCGGAACTCGACGCGCTTTTCCAGCCCAGCGGCAGCGAGTTTCCGGCGCTGCTCCTGGATGTATTTTTCATCGGAGTCGGTCTTGGCACCGCCGATGCGTAGCTTCACACGCGGCACGCTGCCGCGCTGGGCGAGTAGGATGAAGGCATCCACGAGTGTGGTGAGCCCTTTGCCGTGAATCATGCGGGCGAAGTAACCGATGGTGGGCCAGTTCGGGTCTGGCGTGGCCATGGTGAAGCTGGTGGCGTCGATGCCGTTGGGGATGACGGTGATCTGCTCCGCGCTGAGGCCGAGGCGCTTGCGCATGTGATCGGCGTAGTAGTAGCTCGGGGCGATGAAGCGGCGGATGCTCGCTGCATTGCGCCGCATGGCCTCCCATGCCTGCTCACGATACGGATCTGGCAGTGTATCGAGGAAGCTGTCCTCTCCCTGGAGTGAGCAGATGACAGGCACGCCGAACTCTTTCTCCATCGTGGGTGCTAGGCCAGAAAGGAGGCTGTTAGAGAGGGAAATGACCTCGAACTTCCCTTCACCGCGGATCCAGGTGAGGAGTTTTTTCCACTCGCCCCATTGGCGGCCTTCGCTGCCCATGAGGCTATCCAGCGTCATTTCGCCGAGTGCTTTGGCACTGGTCATGCCGATGCGCCTGGAGGCCTTGCGCAGTTTTTCGGGCTTATTGAGCCAGCGATGGATGAATCCGGGCATGTGGTGGAACCACGGCATCTTCTGCTGCAAGTAGAGTGAGACACCACCCACCTGCACCGCAGGCTCCTGGGCGCTGAATTCGCGGTCCGTCACCAGCGGCAAGTACAGCGGTGCCATGACGGCATCATGCTTGCGGAAACGCAGCGCCCGGATCAGCGCATGATCCCGCAGGCAAGATCCGCAATGAAAGGAACCTGTGCCGGGGGTGAGGTGGAGGAAGCGCATGTTTGGGGTGAAGGGGGGTGCCTAGCATGACGTATCCAGGCCAAAAGTCGAATGATAGACGTTCTGGAAGGCAGAAGAGCGAAGATCAGGCTGCCTGAAGTGCCGATTGTACTGTTTGTTTAATTGAATCTTGCCAGTCAGCAGGTGTGAGTCAAATTTGAGACATGAGTGTCGAGCAAATCAAACGAGAGATTACGGTCCTGACGGAATCAGAGCTTGATGAGGTGTCCGCATACCTCTTCCAACTCCGCCACCGACTCGATGAAGATTATCAAAGGGCTTTGAATCGGCGTGCTGAGGATCGTGAGCAAAGCCACTGGCTCACACCGGATGAGTTTGAGCGGCAGTTACAGCTTCTTTATTGATATTCGGTACGCAGATCGGTGATCGGATCAAGTCTCCGTCAGACCGCGTGCCATCACCACTTTGCCGGTGCGGACGGTTTCGACGATGTCGAATTTGCTGAGGATGCGCACGGCGGCGTCGAGCTTGTCGGTGTTGCCGGTGATCATGGCGATGAGGCTGTCTTCTTGGAGATCGACGGTTTTGCCGGCGTAATGCTCGATGATTTGTAGGATCTCGGTGCGCTCGGCGGCTCCAGCGGCGACTTTGATGAGCACCATTTCCTTTGCCACGGCGTCACGGTCGGTGTGCTCGACGCAGCTGATGACGTCGATGAGCTTGTTCACCTGCAGGATGATCTGGTGCAGACCCTCTGGTTGGCCGCTGATGCCGATGGTCATGCGGCTGAAGCGCGGATCACGCGTCTGGGAGACGACGAGGGATTCAATGTTGAAGCCACGGCGGCTGAAGACGGCGCAGATGCGGCCGAGGACGCCAGGCTGGTTGTTCACCATGACGCTGAGCGTGTGAATGTGGATAGGATCGGCCTGCGGAGCGGGTTTTTTGTCGGTGGTGGCGGGGATGCGGTCGGACATGGCGGTTTCGGGGCTGGTGTTTGGAAAGGGGGCGGGGTTTGAGTTCTCAGTTCTCAGTTCTCAGTTGGGCTTTGCTGCGTTTGGGGCGCGAAAGGGTGAAAAGGTCCATTTCGGCTGGCTGGGAGGCTTTGTGGCGCTTTTTGGCAGACTGAGCACTAGGCACTGAGAACTGCGCACTTTGAGTTTTCTGGCCAGAGGGAGCCTTTAAGCGTTCTTGGGCGATTTCGACGTAGTTGGAGTCCATTTCGATGCCTAGCCAATTTCGGCCATTTTGCTGGGCGGCGACGGCGGTGGTGCCGCTGCCTAAAAAGGGATCGAGCACCGTATCGCCTGCATCTGTGGAGCAGAGGACGAGTTTTTCGATCAGACCGAGCGGCTTTTGCGATGGGTGGCCGCATTTTTCCTTCGACTGTCCTTTGAGACTGGGGACGCGGAGGATGTTGGTGGCGTATTTGCCTTTGTTGAGATGGGCTTTGCGGGCCTCCAGGTCTTTGTAGCGCGGGTCTTTGAGATACTGCGCGATGGTCTTCTCGTCGTAGGGGATGCGGACGGCGTCTTTGTTGAACTTCACGCGTTCGCCTTTGCGTAGGACGAGCACCATCTCGTACTGCGGGGTGAAGCTGTCCCGCCGCTCGTCATAGCCCACCGCACGATCCCAGATGATGAGATCGTGAAACTGGTGCTGCTGACTGAGGCGTGACATGAGATGCAAAAAAGTGTGCTCGCGTTTCCCTAGCTGTCCGAAGATGAAGCAGAGGCCGTCATCGCGCAGGACGCGCATGGAATGACGCACCCACTCGTCGCACCAGGCGAGGTAGTCGGTTGCTGTTTTCCATTGAGTGTCCCAGGCTTCATTTTCGAGAACATTGAAATAGGGCGGGTCGGCGATGATGGACTGGATGCTGGAGTCAGGCAGCCTCGCAAGTTCGGTGGCGGCGTCGCCTTGGAGGATGCGGTTGAGTTTCATGGACTACGGCGACTTTTCGGACAGGATTTACAGGATTACAGGATTTTGGCTAGACTGCGGAGGTCCAGGGCTTTGCGAAGATGAAAAAGTAATCCTGCATAATCCTGTGAATCTTGTTAATCCTGTCAAAACGGTATCCGAGCAGCCCAACACGCGATCAGGTCGAACCGGTGGGTTTCTCCATTTTGTGCTTCGGAGTTTCGAGGATCATGTCTTCCAGGGCGGCACCGGCTGGGATCATGGGGAAGACGTTTTCTGCTTTGATGCACTCGGCTTCGATGATGCAGGGGCCGTCGTTGTAATCGAGGGCCTGCTGGAGCACGCGCTCGACATCGGCAGGGCGGCGGATGTGCCAGCCTTTGATGCCGTAGGCTTCACCGAGCTTCACGAAGTCGGGGTTGCCGATGAGATCGACGCCGCTCTCGCGGTTCTCGAAGAAGAGCTCCTGCCACTGGCGGACCATGCCGAGGTAGCTGTTGTTGAGGATGAGGATCTTGATCGGTAGCTTGTGAATCGCGGCAGTAGCCAGCTCAAAGAGGGTCATCTGGAAGCCACCGTCACCCGAGATGGAGACGACGGTCTTGTCTGGGTAGGCGAGCTGCGCACCGATAGCCGCTGGAAAGCCGAAGCCCATCGTGCCAGCACCGCCGGAGCTGAGCCAATGGTAGCTTTCGTCGTTCTTGTAGAACTGCGCGGCCCACATCTGGTGCTGACCCACGTCGGTGGAGACGATGGCCTTGCCTTTGGTGAGGTTGTAGAGCTCATCAATGACCTGCTGCATGCGCAGTCCACCCTGTTTCTTGTAAGTGAGGGGGAATTTCTTCTTGTAGCCATCGAGATGGGCCAGCCAGTCTTCGGTGGGCAGTTTTTCGACGTGTGGGAGCAGATCGCTGAGCGCTGCTTTGGCGTCGCCTTTGATCGCGACGTCCACTTTGATCATCTTGTTGAACTCGGCGGCGTCGATGTCGATGTGGATGAGCTTGGCATTACGGCCAAACATGTGCGGCTTGCCGATGATGCGGTCGTCAAAGCGGGAGCCGACATTGAAGATCAGATCGGCCTCGCAGATGGCCTTGTTCGCATACGCGGTGCCGTGCATGCCCAGCATGCCGAGAGACAGCGGATGAGTTTCTGGGAAGACACCTTTGCCGAGCAGGGTGGTGGTCACTGGGCAGCCGAGCGTTTCTGCCAGCGTGAGCAGTTCTTTATCCGCACGGGCGATCATGGCACCCTGACCGGCCAGGATGACGGGGCGCTTGGCTCCAGCGAGCAGGCGAGCGGCTTCTTTGATGCCTGCCTGGTCGATTTTGAAATTCTGTTCGGGGTGGTAGCCGGGCAGATCCATGGGCTCATCAAAGGTGCCGGTGAAGGCTCCCTGACTGATGTCCTTCGGGATGTCGATGAGCACGGGGCCTGGGCGGCCAGTGGTGGCGATGTGGTAGGCCTCACGGGCGATGCGGGGCAGCGCATTGGAGCTCTTGACCAGGAAGTTATGCTTCACGACCGGGGCGGTGATATTGAAAATGTCCGCTTCCTGGAAGGCGTCCTTCCCGAGCATCCAGGTGACCTGCTGGCCGCAGAGGATGATCATGGGCACGCTGTCCATCTGGGCGGTCATGATGCCGGTGACGGTATTCCCAGCGCCGGGGCCGGAGGTGACGAGCACGACGGCGGGCTTCCCGGTGGCGCGGGCGTAGCCGTCGGCCATGTGGACGGCACCCTGCTCGTGGCGGACGAGGATGAATTTCATATCCGTCTTCACGGTCTGGAGGGCGTCAAAGATCGGGATAGCTGCGCCGCCGGAGTAGCCAAAGACGTACTCGATGCCGAGATCGGCGAGGGTTTTGATGAGGGCCTGTGCGCCGTCCATTTTTGGGGTGCTCATGATTGAGTTTGGGTAAAAATTGCGATTTGGGCGGCCAAAATCGGGTCAAACGCGAAAATCGCAAGCCGAAGTTTGCCCGTTTTTGATCAAATGCGACCAGTTGAGGGCTTCTTGTGGTTGAAAACGCGACAATTTCGCCCAAATGCGGGTTTTGCCGGACTATTTCGCGGCAAAAGCAAAAAAGCCCTTCTCCGTGCGGAGGTAGAGTACGCCATCCACAATGGCTGGGGTGGCAAAGACGGGCTGCTTCAGCTCATTGCGGGCGAGGACGGTGAGTCGATCCCCCGCAGCGTCCAGCACCACCACCGTGCCACGCTGGGAGGTGACGTAGATTTTGCCCCCCGCCGTGACGGCAGAGGCGTAGTAGTCACCTGGGGCATCGACGCGTTCGGCTTGGTAAATGGGGCTGCCGCTTTTCGCCTCGTAGGCACTGGCTAGTCCGCCGCTCTTCATGGTGAAGATGCACCCGCCAGCCACCACTGGGCTGGAGACGTAGGGCAGGTGCTTGCTCTGCTGCCAGAGCACGTGTGTGTCCGTGATGTCGCCACGGCCGCCGGGACGGATGGCAAAGAGCTGGTTCACCGCCTCTGCGAACATGCTGCGCAGCACCTCATACTCCTGGGCAGTGACTTTGCCGTCCTTATCCGCATCGATCTGTGAAAAGCGGTCTTTGATCTTCCCTGCGGGGAATTCTGCCAGCGTCAGCAGTCCGTCCTTGTCCGCATCATTCGCGGCGAGGAAGTCTGCATGCGGCTCCATCACCACGCGGTCATCCTCATCGCCACCCACATTCCAGCTCACCAGTAGCAGCACGCCATCTGCGGCCGTAGGGCTAGCATTCGATACGCGGGCCATCCCCCGCACGGACCAGCGCTGCTGCCCATCCGCCAGATCATAGCTCCGCGTCCAGAGTGATCCGCATACGATCAGCTCGGAGATCCCATCATGCTGCCACACAAATGGCGTGGAGAATCCGCGGCGGAACTCGCTCCGATCCACACGCCAGAGCTGCGAGCCCGTCTGCGCATCCAGCGCCAGCATGTAGCTACCGATGTCTTGATCGACGACGAGGATGACCTTTCCCCCGATCACGATCGGCGAGGAACTGGTGCCAAACTCCACCACCGGCGGTGGCAGCGTTTTTTGCCAAAGCAGCCGCCCATCCCAATCATATGCCAATACGCCATAGGAGCCGAAATAGGCGAAAAGCCGCTCCCCATCCGTGCAGCACGTCGGAGCAGCCGGTGAGCCGATGCGGTGTGCACCTTCGATTTTTCCTGCTGGAGCCTCAGCACGCCAGATTTCGCGTCCATCTGCCGCCTGGAGGCAAAAAGTGACCAATTTCCCCTCTGCCAGCCCAGTGAGTGCGATACGCCCCTTCCAAATACAGGGCGAGGAATGCCCCTGGGGCACCGCCACCTGCCATTTCATGTTTTGACCCACCGCGAAAGCTACGGGCGGCTCACCACTACCAGCCCCCAAGCCGCCCTCGCCACGAAACTGCGGCCACTCGCCCGCCTGTGCTGCTCCAGCAGCCAAGAAGCATGCCATCAAAAAGAATCGGGGTGCAAGAATCCGCATTCCAAGGGGTGTCGCTCTATATGTGTTCATGGTTTTGGGAAATGGAGGTGCTTGCCTTGTTTACCAGCTTTGTGTGCCTCGTGCGTGTCCTGCGGGATGCCGGGGTCGCCTTGGGCGGTCAGCCACTGATCGAGTGCGGCACTGAGTTTGGTCTTGATGGCGGTGCACTCGGGTTTCGCGGCGAGATTGGTCATCTCTGCTGGATCATCCGCAGTGTGGTAGAGCTGCTCCGCAGGGCGGTGCATGTAGCGCTTCACGAGGGTGTAGGTGTGCGGATTGTCGAGCGCGGTGGCCATCCAGCTCGACCAATAAGGATTATGCACCGTAGCCCCACCGAGCAGGCCCATGAGATGCTTTTCGATGAAGATTTCATCCGGCGTGAGATTGCGGATGTAGCGCCACTCACCGTCGGTGATGCTGCGGATGGGATACGCGGGGCCTTCGGGGATGTTGTTATGCGCGGCGTAGGCGTAGTCGCGATGCGTGGCCTTTTCTCCGCGTAGCACAGCGGCGAAGCTGCTGCCGTCAAAGGTGTGCGTACTTTTCACACCGATGACATCGAGCAGCGTCGGGGTGACATCAGCGTATTGCACCAGAGCGCTGGAGCGGCTGCCAGCGGCGACTTTTCCAGGCCAGCGGGCGATGAGCGTGGTGTGCAGCCCGGTGTCCCAGCAGGTCCATTTATTGCCGGGGAACTGCGATCCCTGCTCACTGGTGAAAAGCACGAGCGTGTCTTGCGCTGCGCCGCTTTCATCCAGCGCCGCGAGGATCTCACCGACCTGTCCGTCCATGTAAGTGATCTCGGCGAGGTACTTGGAGAAATCCTCTCGCGTCTTCGGAGTGTCGGCGATGTTCGGCGGCAGTTTGAGCTTCTGCGGCGGATACTTTGACGCATCGCCCATCACCCACGGCACATGCGGCTCGGTCAAAGCGACGACGAGGCAGAAGGGCTGCGCTTTGTCGCGTGTGATGAAGCTCTTCACGCCTGCGAGGTCATGCGGATGCGTGGGATCACGCACCGCATTGGCATCGAATCCGGGCACGTCTTCAAAAGGAAAACATGGCCTCGGCGTCACATGCACCTTGCCCGCGATGCCGGTCCGATAACCCGCTGGTGTGAGATGGTGTGGCAGACTTTTCGTCTCAGGCCGGCAGGCGCTGTGATTCCACGCACAGCCATTCCGCATCGGCTGCTGGCCGGTGTAGAGCTCCGCGCGGCAGGGCTGACACATCGCAGCGGTGACGTAAGCCTTGTCAAAAACGAGCCCCTGTGCGGCGAGGCGGTCGATATTCGGCGTCTTCGCATTTTGACCGCCGTAGATGGCGAGATCGCTGAATGTGCAGTCATCCGCGAGGATGAGGAGGATGTTCGGCTGCGCCGCGAAGAGCGGAGTGCAGAGCGTGAGAACAAAAAAGATGCAGAGGAGCTTCATGGGATGGTGAACGTGCGAACCTGGATGCCGTTTTTGCCGCTCTTTTGGATGCTGCGGGGCTCTGGCTGGGCGAAGCCGTTCAAATCGACGGTGCGGGCGCGGACTTCGTATTTGCCGGGCTTCAAATCACGCAGCGCGGTGCTGAAGCCGACCATGCTGTAGCGCAGAGGCCAGGAGAGAGGCTTTCCGGTCTTTTTGTCGAAGCCGAGGATGTCCTGCGGCTTCACGCCGGCGGGAAGCACGCTTTTCCAATCCGGCGGCGCATCGAGCTGCGCGGGCTCCCAGACGGCCTTTTGCCATTCGGGCGAGTTTTCAGCCAAATCGGCTCCCGCAGGCCGCAGCCACGTCTCGACGTGTGAGAGGCCGGAGAGGCCGCTGATGGCCCAACCGCCGACATGGGCCGTTTTGCCGCTCACGACGACGTCATCGAGATACGCGGCAGTTTTGAGGTGCGACTCGGGATCGTTGTTTTTCTCCGCGTAGGTGTCGTTCGCCCGGTGATCATTCGTAAGGCGGATGTGCTGGAGCCATTTGATCGATTTGAAGCCGTGCGCCCATGGCACGACCATGCGCACGGGGCCGCCGCGTTCGAGGTTGATGGGTTCGCCGTTGAGTTTGTAGGCGATAAACACGGGCAGCTCGCCCGGCGGTGTCTCCATGACCTGCGTGTAGCTGAGTGAGGACTGGAAGCGCTGCTTCGGGTCGTCATTGTGAAAGCCCCAGAAGTACACGCGGCGCACATTCGACATCGCGCCGCAGAGCCGCAGCACATCACGCAGCGGCACGCCCTCCCACAGACCCTGGCCGAGCGGCGTGGCGATGTTCAGGCACTGCATGGCCTTCAAAAACAAGACGCGATGCTTTTTCCCGAGCTCCAGGAGCTGTGCGTAGTCGAGTGTGACGGCGCGTTCGATCTGCGCCTTCTGCGTGACGACTTCGTTCGTGGTTTCATCCACGCTGATTTCGAGCTTCCACGACTCCGGGGAGAGCTTTGCTCGGATCAAAGCCTCGCCGGTGAGTGAGTGCGGCTTTGGCGTGCCGCGGGAGACATCTTCGAAATCATCGGCGGCGGTGAGAAACGGGCGCGGTTTGATCTGCGCGGGTTCTTCGGCGTGGATGGAGGTCTGCATCGCGGCGAGCGATCCGATGCCGAGTTTCACGGCCTGCCTGCGGGAGATGGGGCTCATGGTGGTGAGTGAGTTGTTCAGGCGGCATGCTGACAGAAAGCCCCGCTCACGGCACCATCTTCTTTTTGCCATTCGTCGGCGAGATCCGTCACCTTTTCAGGCTGCGTAGCAGCGAGGCTGCATGCCAAAATGTTTGCACGGCTCTTCGGGAGGCATGGTCCTGTATTCGGGGCATTCTTGCCCCGAAAGGGGCCAGGAATGGCCCCAATACCCATTAGCCCGGTCCGGGCTCGATTCCGTTTTCAAGGCTCCATGGGCCTTGTTGGCGGACGAACCAGTGCAGTTTTTGAGCTTCTTTGCCGATGATCGTGTTCGGGGCGCGGCGCTCCAGGAGTTGCAAATACTTGTCGGCAGCTTTGTCGTCGCCTTTATCGTCGCCACGAATCCAGTTTCCGGCGCAATTGAGCACGTCGGCGAGCTCTTCGCTGTCGTTGGGAAGCAGGGCTGCGGCTTTTCCAGCGAGTTCGGCGGCAAGAAAGCGGTGATAGCGCCTGCGATCCGGGTTGTATCTTGAGTTGGCGATGCGCTCACGTTCCGCACTGGTTGATGGAATAACGATGGGCTTGGGGTTTTGCTTCGTGACGCCGTCATCATAAGAATAAAGGATGTAGCGCCCCGTCATGCGTTGGGTGGCAATGCTGTTCGGGCCTTCGATTTCGGGGTAAGTGAGTTCTGGCTGCGTTTTGATGATGCAGGCAGCATCAAAGTAGGCACGTGCCCGCTCCAGCCGTGGCGTTTTGGTGTTCTCGGCCTTTGATTTGGCATCGATGTAGCGCTGAAGAGCCTTTTGTTGCTCCGCTGGGAAGTATTTCAAAGCCTCTGGTGCTCGATTGGCCCTGACCAGACGGCGGGCCAGGATGTGACGAAGAGCCAGTGTCTCGTGCGGATAGTAGAAGCCATACACATCTAGCTCAGTTTGGCTGGTGATCTGAGCTGGATCGACGGGAGGTAGCTTATCCACGTAGGCGATGAGTTCTTGCAGCGTGAATACACGCTCTGCCATGAAATGGCAGTCATGGAACAATCCAAACTCACGAAAGACTTCGAATGCCTGCATGAAGTCACCACGGCTCAAATGCAGCCCGGCAAAATCGCCACCGAAACAAAACGGCATGGGTTGGGAGTACTCACGCTCATAACCTTTTGTCCACGGAGCGATGATTTCAAACTCCTGCACGATGGATTTAGCGGCTCTGGCCATCGTGAGAGTCGCGGCCTTGGTTTCGCCGTCGCGACGTTGAATTTTGGCTTTCAGCCAGAGTGTTATAGCCTTGTCAGGGGCGGCTAATTGGAGCCAGTTCTTCGCTGCAGTGTATTCTCCGGCGCAATAAGCACACCATGCGATGCGCTCGGCGTCGGGGTCTTGTTGGACACCGACTTCTTGGAGTATCTTGAGCCATGCAGCAAAGCCTCCGGCAGTGTCACTGCGGATACTTGCATAGTCATACATGTCGCTCGTGGTGTTTGCGCAAAGCATGTTTGCGGTCTTGAGCCTCCGCAGCACTTCATCCTTGGCCATACGGCTGAATGTTTCGGTCTCAGGCTGGCCTTGGACCGGGAATGGAAAGACATGCTTGAGCGAGGAGATGGCCGAGTCATCTCCGAGCGCCAACTGCGTGAGGTAGAGTCTGGCAGCGGTTTCGTAGTTTTGATGGTCGAGTTCCCACTTCGCCTCCCAGCCATAGCTGTCGGCTGCTAGGCCGATGGAGTCGGCAAAACCTTCTCTGGCCAGTGCGCGGGTCATTTGAAACCACTTCGCGCCATCGCCTTGTTTTTCGTAGATGGCGAGTTTGCCCAGCATGAAGGCTGCCCACGTGCTGCGGTAGTGCCGTTGCTCCTTTGGTCGTGCCAGCAGATGCTCCCAGGCGGCTTTGGCGTCGGCGTAGCCGTCTTTGCCGCGGCTGAAATGGTAGGCTCCCCGCTGGTAATCGGTGAACTCATGATCTTCGAGTGTGACCTTGGGCTCTTTGTCCGCCAGATAGAGACGAGCTTCGTTGTGGAGAGTGATGGAGCCTTTCTGGTCAGCGGATTGGATGCGGCCAGATTTCAGAGCGTCGGCAAACTCGGTCGTGTTGGCCTCTTCGCTTTGCGCTGCCCAGGTTTTGATGGGCAACTCAGGCTCAGGGGATTCTTGAGCTGCTTTTTCATCATAACCGAAACGTTTTTCTGCGGGGAGGAAGTCGCGTGCGATGCGTTTGGTTTCAATGGCCCAATAAAACTCCGGCGAGTGATCCGAAGCGATGCCGCCATCACCCAACCAATAAAACGGACCATATCCACCGCTGCCATGAAGGCATGGGGCGGCCATTCCGAATGAAACGACGAACAAACTCAGGCTAACGAGTGACTTCGACATGGAGGGGAGTGCTTTCCTGAAAGCGCAGCCATCCTACCGCGACTCTGCCACCTGGCGCGAGCCGTATGTGAGCTGGTGGCGAAAAAATGGCACGCCCGGCTTCTTGACGCATCTGCCAGCCTGGCAGTGCCTCGATGGCGGCAGGAGGGGCGGAGTTGGCCCAGTTCACGGTGAGTGTGCCGTGGAGGTCTTCGTCCACTTCACCGGTGTTTTCCAAGGAGAGGTCGTAGGGCTGTGTGGAGGTGATTTTGGCCTCCAAACGGCTCTGTGGCATGCGCTGGTCCAAAATGGCGGCCAGTGTGGTCCAGTGCCAGTTTCGCTGATCCGTCTCCACGGGCAGGCGGTACCAAATGATGCCCGTGCAGTTCTGCGGTGGCGCTGCGGTCCACTCCTGCACCAGCGCGGCCAGTGCAGGAGCGTCCGAGTCCAGCCGCATGACCTGTGTGCCAGCAGGCCAACGCGGTTGCGTGGCATCCAGCGCCAGACCGAGAAGCTGGCCCTCCGGGTCATAACCAGCGAGGGCGGAGTAGGTAGAAAGCGCGATTTCAAAGGGATGTTGGAGCTTCGTGGCCTGCTGCACCCATTTTCTGGCCCGGTCCGGCTCGCAGAGGAGTGAGCGGATGGTGACGCGGGAGGGCGTGAAAGAGTGCAACTGAAGGACGTAGGCATCCACATGCGTCAGCAACGTCGGAAAAGCCGTCTCCGCGAGCCAGCTTGGCAGCGTGGTGATGACGAGACGTGTCGGGGCGATCGCCCGACGCACCGCACGGAGCCAGTGGGCATATCCAGCGAGCTTTTTCTGCGCACAATCGAAGTCCAACTGGAACTCCGCGCAGCTCACGCCTTCACCTCGCACACGGCGCAGCAGTTCGGCGGCCTGCGCCGCGATGAAGGCCGTTTTCTCATCTCCCTCCTCAAACGGCGCGGCATGATTCGCGATGCGCATGACGATGGCGACGGGCTTTCGCAGCGCTCGGACGCCCTGCCAGTCCGGGGAGCCAAAGACAACCCTGGGAGTGATGGATGCGTCTTTTTTGTCCCACACGATCTCAGCACCGAAGAGCGCCAGACCACGCAGAGGTGAACGGTCAGCCTTTAGTGCTGCTGCGCTGACAGCAGGAGTCCACTGCCGCTGCCACACGTAGGCGCGATGCGGCATTTCACGGCTTGCCTCTTTCCGGCAGGAGCACATGACTGCGCAGGCCAGCAGCAGGATGCGAGTGAGCGAGGAAAGGAGAGTCATGGCGGCGTCGGCAGGGATACCTTGTCCGGCGCTTGCCTTTTGCACGGTCCATTTTGGTCCGGTTGCTCGGCATCTTCGGCTTGGAATCGGCTCTCGGCAGAGTCAGGATGATGCACCATGCGTCTCATCCTCTGCTTTCTTTCCCTCTTCATTCTTTGCAACGGCATCTCCAGCCACGCCGAGGAACCGAAGTGGATTCCGCTCTTCAATGGCAAGGATTTGACCGGGTGGACGATCAAGATCGCGAAGCGGCCGCTGGGGGAGAATTTTGCGAACACGTTTCGCGTCGAGGATGGCATCCTGAAGGTGAGCTACGATGGCTACGAGAAGTTTGACCAGCAGTATGGACACCTTTTCACCAATCTGCCCTACTCGCACTACATCCTGCGCATGGAGTATCGCTTCACGGGCACGATGATGGCGGATGCGCCGAAGTATGTGAACCTCAACAGCGGCGTGATGCTGCACGCGCAGCCGCCGCAGAGCATGCGCTTCGATCAGGGATTCCCATCCAGCCTGGAGATGCAGTTCCTCGCCGATGAAGGCAAGGGGCCGCGACCCACGGGCAATCTGTGCACGCCGGGCACGCATGTGGAGATGGAGGGGCAGCTTTTCACGAAACACATCGCCAAATCGAGCTCGCCCACCTTTCCGGCGGAGGAATGGGTGCAGGCGGAAATGGAGGTGCGCGGCCATGACATGATCATCCACCGCATCAACGGAGTCGAGGTCCTGCGCTACGAGCATCCGGTGCTCGATCCGTCCTGCACCATCGCACCCGCGAGCGACATCACCGCCGCTGGTGGCGATGTGAAGCTCAGCTACGGCCACATCGCGCTACAAGCCGAGGGCCAGCCGGTGTGGTTTCGCAAGATCGAGCTCCAGCCGCTGCAAACTAGATAGAGAGAGCCTTTTGCCGATTTTCGAGCAGAGCAAAGCGGGGCATAGTAGGCCCGCCATCTGCTGCAACAAAATGGGCCTCCAGATCGTTTCATCGCCCCCCCCCAAACACCCTTCATGAATCGTCGTCATTTCCTCCTCAGCTCCCTCGGTGCCACACTGGCGCTACCGGGCATGTCATCGCTCCAGGCCAAAGGAGCGGTTAAGGCCGCCAAAGGCGCAGGCATGGGTGCGCGGCGCTTTGTCGCCATCGGCAACCTGCTCGGCTACCAGACGAAAAGCCTGTTTCCGACCACGCAGGGCCGCAATTACGAGAAGACGACGCTGCTGGGGCCTCTGGCGGAGATTCGCGATCACATGACGGTCTTTCGCGGGCTCGACCACGGCGTGAAGGGCGGCCATTTCGCGGTGCATTCCTTCCTTTCCGGCGTGCTGCACTCCGAGGCGCAAAACCGGCCCGAGGGCAATGTGACCATCGATCAATACCTCGCGGACGAAATCGGCTTTCAGACACGGTTTCCCGCACTCACGGTCGGCTCGGAAGGCGGCATCCATGGCGGCTGCCAGATTTCATGGACGAAGTCGGGCGTGCGTGTGCCGCCGGTGACGAATCCGGCGGAGCTTTTCGAGAAAATCTTCGTCACCGACTCCAAAGAGCGTCAGGCACGCCGTGCACAAGAAAACCAGGTGGAGGCCTCCATCCTCGATTCCGTGCTGGAGGAAGCAAACCGCCTCTCCAAGCAGGTGAACAAGGAGGATAAAGACAAGCTCGACGAGTATCTGACCTCCGTGCGGGATGTGGAGAAGCGCCTCGAACTGCGCCAAAAGTGGACGCATCAGCCGAAGCCCAAAGCGCCCTTCGACAAGCCCGCCAACCGCAACGCCGTCGAGGACATGCCACTGCTCTATGAGATGATCGCTCTCGCTTTGCAGACGGACAGCACCCGCATTGCAACGCTGGAGATCGGCGGCGATTTCATGCCGCAGCACCTCGGCATCAAGAAGGACTGGCACGGCCTCTCCCATCACGGCAACGACGCCGAAGCCATCGCCGACCTCATCAAGCTGGAGACGTATCAGATCGAGCACTTCGGCAAGTTCGTGGCCCGCCTGGCCAAGATGAACGACGGCGAGCGCACGCTGCTAGACTCCACGACCGTGCTTTTCGGCAGCGGCATGGGCGATGGCAACTCTCACAAGAACTCCGACCTGCCCATCCTCCTCGCTGGTGGCGGCTACAGGCACGGCGAATTCCGCGAGGTGCCCCGCGAAGGCATCAACAAGGTGCCGTTGTGCAACCTGTTCGTCGATATCGCCCAGAAGATGGGCGTGGAGACCGATTCGTTCGGCAGCAGCACGGGGCGGTTTGCTTGATCGAAAAAGAGTGGTGCTAAGAGAAGTGTTTCATCACTCTCTTTGCCCACTCTTCATTCTGAAGACTTCCACGGAAGCCAGCGCCGTTTGGCTGGTGGAGGAGCTGGGTTTTTGGCAAAGTCTGGCACGCTCGCTTTATCATAACCGCCGCCGAGGGCGCGGTAGAGGTCGATGGTGGAGAGGAGTTCTTCGAGCTTGGCGCGGGCTTGGGAGATCTCGGCGGCGAAGAGTTGTTGGTCGTTGTAGAGGACTTCGAGGTAGGCGGCGACGCCGTTGTCGTAGCGCTGGCGGATGAGACCGAGGGCGGACTGGCGGGCGGTGACGACGCGGGACTGCGCCTCATGCACTCCAGCGCTTTTTTGGCGGCTGATGAGGGCGTCGGAGACTTCGCGCAGGCTTTGCAGGACGGTTTTGCGGTAGTCGGCTTCGGCTTCATCGCGGGCGGCTTTGCTGCCCATGATTGCGGCGCGGAGTCGGCCTCCGGTGAAGATGGGCACGTTCACGGCGGGGCCGATTTGCCAGAGCTTGGTGGGATTGGTGAAGAGGTCGCCGAGCTCTTTGCTGCGCAATCCGACGCTGGTGGTGAGGGTGAAGCTGGGAAGGAGCTGCGCTTGTGCGACGCCGATGTCGGCTGTGGCGGCGATGAGCAGTTGCTCGCTAGCGCGGATGTCGGGTCGGCGATTGAGAAGATCGGAGGGCAGGCCAGCGGGGATGTGCGCGACGAGTTGGGTGCCGCTGAAGGCGGTGCCACGGCGAATGGAGCCGGGCGGACGGCCTGCGAGGGTGCTGAGCTGGTTTTCCAGCAGGGCGATTTGTTTTTCGATGGTGCGTATGGCGACATCGGCCTCGGCGATGAGCACTTGGCCTTGTTCGACATCGGTGAGCGGGCCTTGTCCGGCTTTTTGTTTTTGCGTGAGGAGTTCGAGCGACTTCACGCGGGCCTCGCGCGTGCGTGTGGCGATGGAGAGCTCGTGATCCTGCTCGCGCAGCGAGACGTAGGCGGTGGCGATGCCTGCGATGAGGCCGACCTGCACCATGCGGCGGCCTTCTTCCGTGGCGAGGAGCTTGGCGCGGGCGGATTCGGCGGCGCGGCGGATTTTGCCCCAGAAGTCAGCTTCGTAATCGAGCAGTGTGATGCCGATGCTGTGGCTTTGTGTGTCGAAAAGGCTGGGGGAGTTGAACTTCGAAAGCGAGATGTCGCGTGAGACCTCGCTGTGACTGTAGTTGTAGCCCGCGCCGATGGTGGGCAGAAAGCGTGAGCGCACGGCGGCGAGGTTTGCCTGGGCCTGGATGACGCGGGCGGAGGCAGCGGCGAGGTCGAGATTGTTCGCGAGGGCTTCGTCGATGAGTTGGCGCAGAGCCGCATCTTTGAAAACACTGCGCCAATCGAGATCGCCGAGGCTGCGACCGTATTTATTACTACCAAAACGGAAGGTGGATGGCTCACCAGCGTAGGGCCGTGAGTAGTTCGGGCCGACGGCGGCGCAGCTCGCGAATAGCGTGGTGATGAGGGGAATGAAAAGAGTGCGATTCATGCGCTGAGTGGTTGTGACGGTTTTTTGCCTGCGCCGCTGAGCCACATGATGAAGCCGTAGCAGGCGGGGATGACGAAGATGCCGATGAGCGTGGCGATGGTCATGCCGCAGACGACGGCGGTGCCCATGACTTGGCGGGAGTTTGCCCCGGAGCCGGTGGCGATGGCGAGTGGCACTGCGCCGAGGATGAAGGCGAAGGAGGTCATCAAAATGGGCCGCAGGCGCAGGCGTGCGCCCTCGATGGCGGCTTCGATGAAGGGTTTGCCGTTCTCGTGCTCCATCTTGGCGAATTCGACGATGAGGATGGCGTTCTTCGCGGCGAGGCCGATGAGCATGATGATGCCGATCTGCGCATAGACGTTGTTTTCAAAGCCACGCATGAGCAGGCCGAGGAAGGTGCCGAGCACGACGAGCGGTGTGGCGAGCAGCACGCTGAAGGGCAGCGACCAGCTCTCATACTGCGCGGCGAGCAGCAGGAAGACAAAGATGAGCGCGAGGCCAAAGATGAAGATGGCTTGCCCCTCAGCTTTTTTCTCTTGGTAGGTGAGTCCGGTCCATTCGTAGCCGTAGCCTGCGGGCAAGTGATCGGCGGCGAGTTCTTCCATGACGGCGACGGCCTGTGCGGAGCTGTAACCGAGCGCAGGTGAGCCACTGATTTCGACGCTGCGATAGAGATTGTAGCGTGTGGTGAAGGCGGGGCCGCCGGTTTGCGAAACCTTCACCAAAGTATCGAGCGGGACCATTTTGCCGTCTTTGTTCCGCACATAGAATTTCGCGATGTCTTCGGGCTTGCCGGTGAATTTCGGCTCGGCCTGCAAATAGACGCGATAGACGCGGCCAAAGCGGTTGAAGTCATTGATGTAGGCTCCGCCGAGGTAAGCCTGGAGCGTGCTGAAGACGTCATTCACGTTCACACCGAGCAGACGGCACTTTTCGCGGTCGAGATCGACTTTGACCTGCGGCACGCTGGGGCGGAAGCCGGAGAAGAGTCGAGCCAGCTCGGGACGCTGACCCGCGGCGGCGAGGAATTTTTGTGAAACAGCGGCGAGTTCCTCCACACTGCCTCCAGCGCGGTCTTGGAGCATGAAATTGAAACCAGAGGCATTGCCGTATCCCGGCAGTGAAGGCGGCCCGAAGGCGAAAATGCGGGCTTCGGGGATTTTGATGAATTCCTTCATCAGTTGGAAGATGATGCCGCGAACGTGGGTGAGGCGTGTTTGACGCTCTTTCCAGTCTTTGAGGCTGACGAAGAAGGTGATGGCATTCGGCGAGGAGACGCCGGTGAGCGTGCTGAAGCCGTTCACGTTGAGAAAGGAGTCGATGCCTTCGATTTTGCCGAGCAGGGCTTCGATCTTTTTGCCGACGGCTTGGGTGCGCTGGAGCGAGGCAGCGTCGGGCAGCTCGGCAGAGATGAAGAAGTAGCCTTTGTCCTCCTCCGGGATGAAGCCGCCGGGCACTTTTTGGCCGACGTAGTAAATGCCGACCACTGCGGCGACGAGGATGAGCATCGCACGAGCCGAGCGACGCACGAGGAAGCCGACGATGCCGGTGTAGCGTGCGGTGATGGCATCGAAGACCTTATTAAAGAGGCGGAAGAACCAGCCGAGCGGCCCACGCTGCGGTTTTGGTGGTCGCAGCAGCATGGCGGCGAGTGCGGGGCTGAGTGTGAGCGCATTGATGGCGGAGAAGATGACCGATGCGGCGATGGTGATGGCAAACTGCTGATACAGCGTGCCGGTGAGGCCAGGCATGAAGGCCACAGGCACAAAAACGGCGCATAAAATGAGTGCGATGGCGACGACGGGGCCGGAGACTTCCTTCATCGCCTTCTTCGTGGCCTCCACGGGTGTGCTGCCGTGCTCCAGGTGGTGCATGACGGCCTCGACGACGACGATGGCGTCATCCACCACGATGCCGATGGCGAGCACGAGGCCGAAAAGCGTGAGTGTATTCACCGTGAAGCCGAGCAGCGGAAACACCATGAAAGTGCCGAGCAGTGCCACAGGCACGGTGAGCATGGGAATGAGCGTGGCGCGGAAGCTCTGCAAAAAGATGAAGACGACGAAGATGACGAGCACCACGGCCTCAAAGAGCGTGTGGACGATGGACTCCATGGAGGCCTTGATCGGCAGTGTGGAGTCGAGCGTGATCTGAAAGGCCATGTCCGGCGGGAAGCTCTGCTGCATCTCGGCGAGCTGCTTTTTGATCTCATCTGCTGTGGCGAGCGCATTGGCTCCGGGTGCGAGATAGATGCCGAGTGCGGCTGCGGGCGATCCATTCACTCCGGCGCTGCTTTTATAAATCTGTGCTCCCATCTCGATGCGGGCCACGTCTTTGACTTTCACCTGGGAGCCATCGGCATTTGAGCGGATGATGATTTGCTCGAACTCCGCTGGGTCTTGCAGCAGGCCGCTGGCGACGACGTTGTATTGGAACTCCTGGCCTTGATTCGCAGGCTCGGCACCGACGATGCCTGCGGCGGCCTGCACGTTCTGCTCGCGCACGGCACCGATCACGTCTGCGGGCGTGAGTCCGAGCGAGGCGAGGCGGTCGGGATCAATCCACAGGCGCATGGCGTAGTCCTGCGAGGTGAAGTTCTTCACATCACCGACACCTTTCACACGAGCGATGCTGTCGATCATGTTGATGGTGGCGTAGTTGGAGAGGAAAATGGCGTCGTAGCTCTTCTTCGGCGAGTAGAGGCCGATGACCATGAGGATGTCCGGGCTGGAGCGTTTCACGTTCACGCCCTCCTGTGTGACGGACTGCGGCAGGCGAGGAAAGGCGAGCGAGGCGCGATTTTGCACGTTCACTTGGTTGATGTTCGCGTTCGTGCCGAGATCGAAGGTCGCGGTGAGGTTCATGCTGCCATCGGCGGCATTCACCGACTTCATGTAGAGCATGTTTTCCACGCCATTGACCTGCGCCTCGATGGGACGAGCCACGGAGGCTTCCACGGCTTCTGAAGCAGCCCCGCGATAGTTCGCGGAGACATTGATGACCGGCGGACTGACCTCGGGATACTCCGAGATGGGCAAGCCAGTGAGCGTGAAGGAGCCAACGATCACCATCAGGATGGAGATCACCATCGCAACGATGGGGCGGCGGATGAAAAATTCGGCCATGGGCTATGAGGTTTGGGACAGAAAGATTAGAGACAGGAAAAATTTCAGAAGGGGAGGGTTTGGAAAATTTTCCTACCTCTAATTTTTCTGTCCTTATCTGGTGATGGTGTGAAGCGTGATTTCATGATGAGCGATGTTAATCCAGTGCAGTGCTTCGAGTGGGCTGGGGGCCAGGAGTTTCCGAAGTTGGGCTGATGGCCTTCCGTGCTGATCCTGGAAAGTGGTGATTCGGAACGCGCTCTCGGGTGATGCTAGATGAAAGCGTTGGTTGCCGATGGGCACGTTATCGAGCTGCATCGGCACCTGTTGGATCACAGCAGTCTCTCCGCCGAGGCATTCCACCAGCGCCTGTGTGTAAAGCGACTGATCTAGCGACGTGCCCCAGTCCGTGATCAGCTCTACGATCATCTGCCGCAAAGCCTCGGGGCCAGCCCAATGTCGATCATAGACGGTGAAGTCTCGTCGCGCGGCGTCATTGAGCGCGGCGTTTACGAAATGAGCGTCCACGGAGGCAGGGCGGAAATTGATGAGCTTGCCTCGCGAGGCGTTGACCAGCAGCAGGTAGTTCAGGAGTTGAGCGAAATGGGCAGGCGTGAGCTGGGTGACGGCCTTGAGTTCGTAGATGGCGACACGGTTGATGACCAGATCGAGATACAAAGTTTTGAGGAAGGAGCGAAACGTCAGCGTGACTGGCACTTCGCAGTCCACTTGAAATCCGGCTGCGCGAAGTAGGTGAGCAAAGCGATCTTGGTAAACGGCTTCATCACACAAACAGCCCAAATCGTTCTGTGCAGCGAATGCATGTGGCATCACGGCGTAGTCGAGCTTTCCAAACTCCTCTTTGATCAGGCGAGGGAAGATGATGGGGCAGTGGATTGGCATAAGAATTTAGGACAGAAAGATTGGGGAGATTCAGAGTCAGAAAATATTTCTGTCTCTAATTTTTCTGTCCTGGAACGCTGGAGAGCAACTCTTGCAGCGGTGCGTCGTCGATCTCGGTGGGTTGTGGCTCGACTTGGAGGCCGTCGCGGACTTTTTGCAGGCCTTCGATGACGATGCGCTCGTCAGCGGCGAGTCCTGACTCCACGATCCAGAGTGAGCCGATGCGGCGGCTCATTTTCACGCGGCGAAAGGCGGCTTTGCCATCGGCAGCGACGACGAAGACGTTGTGCAGGCCTTGCAGCTCTTGCACGGCACGCTGTGGGATGAGCAAGGCACCGGACAGTGTGCGGGTGAGTGCTCGCACGCGGCAGAATTGGCCAGGGCGGAGGATTTTTTGCGGATTGGGGAACTCGACGCGGCATTTCAGTGTGCCGGTGGAGGCGTTCACGATGCGATCGACAAAGGCGAGCTTGCCGAGATGCGGATGCACCTGACCATTCGCGAGCACGAGGGCGAAGGCGGTCTGATTGCCGGGGTCTTTGAATTTGCCCGCGCTATTGAGGTAAGCGACTTCGCTGATCTCCACATTCGCCCAAATGGGATCGAGCGGCGAAATCGTCGCCATCATGGTCGGCAGACCTTTGCCGACGAGCGAGCCGACATCGACCTGCTTCGCGCCGATGATGCCTGCGACGGGTGCAGCGACATCGGTGTAGCCGAGATCGAGCTCGGCGGCGGTGACTTGGGCTTTGCCAGTGTCGAGTGCCGCGATGGCTTGTTTTTCGACGGCGATGGCGGTGTCGAGATCCTTCTGCGGCACGGCGCCGGACTTCGCGAGAGGTCGCAGACGCTGCACGTCCTGCTGCGTGCGTCCGAGATTGGCTTCGAGCTGACCGAGATTGCCTTTAGCTGCGGCGAGGCGTTGCTCGATGGGTTTTTTATCGAGCAAGAAGAGCGGATCGCCTGCTTTCACCTCGGAGCCTTCGACAAAGAGGATTTTTTCTACCGTGGCTTCGACGCGGGCCATGACATCGACATTCGCGGTGGCCTCCGTTTGCGCGATGGCCTCCGCGACGATGGGCACGTCTTTTTTCAAAGGCACAGCGACCTGCACGATGGGCGGGCCAGAGGGGAGTTGCGGCGGTGTTCTTTTGCAAGCAGCGAGGCTGAGCGAAAGAAGGAGAAGCGTCGGGAGGGTTCTCATGAGGTGCTGAGAGCGTGGTTTATAGGTGTGTGAGGTGCAGAAGTAGGATACGGCGCATCTCCACGATGGCCTCGGGGCGTGCGTGGACGCTGTGGTCGGAGGTGACGATAAGCTCGGACTCGACGCCTGCGAGGTGGGAACTATGATAGGGCACAAAGCCGTCGGAGCAATTCGGATCGGCGAGTGCCTTGCCATCGTGATTGCCGATGATGGAGTGGAGATGCACACCTCTGCGGAAGGGCAGCGTGTTGGCGACTCTCACATAAGGCGAGTGCGGGGAGAGATTGTCCACGCTGGTGGGCATCCCGTGTCCGAAGACCTCGCTGAGCAGGGGATCGCGTGTGGCGATGTTTTGTACGACTTGCATAGTGCCGCCAAAGGCCTGGAGAGGGAGATTGACGAGTTTCCGACCGAGATGGGCCAACCGCGTGTCAGCGACCTCGCTGCCGCGATGCGGCGTGGCGGCGAAGATGACGCGGCTGATGTTTGGATTGGCCTGGAACTCAAAAAACGGGCGCAGCTTCGCGTGTTCTTTTTCGCTGATGCTGAGTTTGTGCGAGTCCGCGCCGAGGATGTCGAGCCAGCGCTGCTCGGTGCTGCTCTGCACCTGCGCTTTGCTGACGAGGCCGCCCATGCTGTGGCCGATGAGCACCATGTTCCGCGCGGTGCTGCCTGCGCCTTCTTTGACGAGGGTGCTGTGCAGTGTGGCGAGCTTCTCCCGTAGTTTTTCCGAGCTGAAGCCGATGGGGACGCCAGATGGATAGCGGAAGGCATAAATCTGATAGCGACGGCGAATGACGGGATCGGCGGATAAGGTGTGAGTGACGGTCTCCCACGTCGCAGGCCGCGACATGAGGCCGTGTACGAGCACGAGCGGGATTTTCGCCGGATCAGGATGCTCCAGCGTGTAGAGGCCGAGCTTGTCCATGTGGTTCGCACTCCGCAGCAGGGCTTTGAGTCCCGCCATCTGGGCTTGTTTGATGGTGGCGAGGTATTCGCCATGCGCCGTGAAGTCGGCTGCGAGCGGCTGTGAGCGGCCCTGGAGCCGCACGCTGTCTGTCTCACGCGGATCGTGCAGAGTGAGCGTGGCAGTGCGCTGTCCTTTGAGGCTGCGGCTAAAGTCGAGCGTGGCGGTGACTGGTGAGATGTAGCCCGCCTCGGACATGAATGGCTCGGCGGCTTTGCGCTCGGCGGAGTAGCTCCAGTGCGCAACCATCGGTGTGCCCACGCCATCGCGAAGGCTGCGATCTTTGAACTCTTTGCTCTTGATCGAAGCAGCGGGGATCAGCTCATCAAAGCGCAGATGAGCCGGGAAACGAGATTCCAGCGTGTAGCGTGGCCCTGCGGACGATTTGCGAGCGACGACTGCGGCGTAAGCCTGCCGCTGCTCTGGCGAGGCGATCCCTCGTGTCATGATCTGCTCGGCCTCTGTGAGCGCAGCCGTGAGTTTTTCGTCCTGAGTGCCCGAAACTGCTCCAGGGGCCGCTGCGCGGTTTTGCAGCGGTAGGCTGCAAGATGACAAACCAAGCGAAAGCAGGGCGATGAGTGAAGAGAAGCGGAATAGCATCAGAAGTTAAAAGAAAGCTGGGCGTAGCCGAAGTGGGCGACATCACTGGCACCGGTTTGAGCGAGGTAGTCGCCGGGGAGAAAGAGGGCGTAGCCGGTTTGCAGTGCCATGTGTGAGTTGAAGGTGTACCAGGCGTTCACATTGAATTCAGTGCCACGGTAGTTGCTTGCGCTGCGGGCTGCAGCGTTCACAGGGCGCACGGTGGTGCTGGTGTTGGAGCCGAACCACGCGTCATTGTTCGTGGCGTTCCAGAAGGCCATGGCATCCAGGCTGAGCTTCAGTTTCTCCGTGGGCTGCATGGTGAAGTTGAGCTGAAGATTGTGCATATTCATCCAGGCGGTGGTGTCCATGTAGCCAAAGAGAGCGTGGTTTCCGGGGAAGAAGTTCTGGAAGGTAGAGCTGCGTCCATCCGTGGCGTCTTCATCGCCGCTGGCGTAGTTGTACTGCACTCCGAGGCGGGGTTTCCAGTCGTGGGTGAAGTTATACCCGCCGCCCCAGTGACCTGCGAAGGCTCGGTGACTGAGTCCGCCAGCTTTGCCAAACTGCGCGGTCATTTCAACATCGTAGTCCCAGTTGGCGAGCTGCTTGGGGTCGCCTTTCATGAGGGTGCCGATGCTCCAGACGTTCGTGCGGCCCACGGCTCCGAGCGGTGCTCCAGCGGCACCGGGGACTTTGTCGAGCACTTGATTGAGCACATAAAAGTCCGTTTTGCTCTGCCAGGGAATGAGAGACTTCGAGGAGAAGTACACGCCGCTGTCGATGGCGTTGCGTGCCTCGGTCGTGTCGAAGATGTCAGACTGATTCCATTGGTTGTTATTGAAGGTCACGGGGCTGCCGGTGAAGAAATCCAGCTCCCAGGTTTCGGTGGCGTAGCGCAGACGCACGGCGTCCCAGGCACGAGTGGAGTTCAGCCACTGCGGATTACCGATCAGGCGCTGACTGCCGTAGTTCAGTGGCTGGCGACCCACACGCAGGCTGAGATGATCGCGGTCATGGCCGATCTCGATCCACGCCTGCAAGATGTCGAGAACGTCATCCCCATCCGCGCCGAAGGTGCCGACATTGTTCGGGCGGCTGCCGCCGAGCTCGCGGATGTCCTGGCCTTGCACATAGACCTTGAGCCAGTCGTTAGCATGAAAGAGCGCACCGAGTCGGAAGCGTGTTAGCAGCCACGAGGCGTCTTTGGGATCATTGACGCTGCTGTCGAAGTCGCTGTTGTTCTCGCGTATTTCAAAGCGGGTATTGAAATAGGCATCGAAGACGAGGCGACCCTCCGCCAGCGAGTAGCGATCCTTCAAATCCGGCCGTCCATCCGCGAAACTCGTCGGGTAATGCCAGCCCGCTGCCTGGGCGATCCCGGCGGTCTGACTGCCAGCGGATTGAGCTTTTGCCGTGATGCCAGCGGCGAGAACCGCAGCCATGATGCAGAGTGATTTTTTCATGAGTGTGAAGGTGGTTCGTTTTGTAGGCGACTCAGAATGGATCACAGCCAGATGACGCGGCCAGAGTGCAGGTCATACACAGCGCCGACGATTTTCACCTCTCCCTCACGCACGGCTTTGGCGAGAGCGGGGTCTGCCATGAGCTGGCTGATGACGAGCTTCACATTCGAGGTGACTGCTCGGGCGATTTGCGAGTCACGCGAGCCTCCTGTGCCCGCCATTTTCACCGCAGGAGAGATGTCATCCACGAGTCGCTGGACATGGCCGCCTGCCGCCTTGTGCGTGGCACAGGCATCCACCGCGGCGGTGACGGCACCGCAGCTCTCGTGGCCCATCACGACGATGACCGGCGTCTTCAGATGCTCCACCGCGTATTCGAGACTGCCCAGCGTGGCATCATCCGCGACATGGCCCGCCTCACGCACGACGAACAAATCGCCCAGCCCTAAATCGAAAATGAGTTCCGGCGGCACCCGGGAGTCCGAGCAACTCAGCACCGTAGCGATGGGATGCTGTCCCGTGACGAGCTGATGAACACGCCTCCCGCCCTGGTCTGGGTGTCTCAGAAGGTGATTCACAAAGTGGCGATTGCCCCGTTTCAATTTGGTGATGACTTGAGAAGCTGTGGGCATCTTTGGTGCTGCTGCTGTCGGCGCGTGATGCTGAACTGCTGTGCAACTGGTGAGGATGGCGCAGGAGAGGGCGATGAGGCGGATGTTCATGGGTGAGGTAGCGACGGTTTAGATGATTCAGTGAGGTTGATTCAATAAGGCCGAGCCGGGACAACTGGCACCCCTTTGACGATAACGCAACGGGTGTAGACCGTCTGCCCGTTAATGATGAACGGGTAGTAGTAGATGCCGCCGCAGTAGTAATAGTTCACGCCGACAAAGGTGTGCCGAGAATAGCCTGTGGGAAGCCCATACATGTAGGGTGCCGGATTGCGCGGGTCGAACGGTCCGCGTGGATCAAACACGCCCCGTGGGTCATAAGCACCGCGCGGATTATGAATGCCCCGTGGATTGGATGGGTAACGTGGGCCAGCCATTGATTCGGCAACGATGACGGTGAAAAGGATGCCGATGATGAGCGGCAAAGCGCTAGCTGAGGAATAGAGTTTCATAGAGATGGCTTCAGTAAGGTTGTGAGGTGAGATCAGCGGCTCTTCAGCATTTTCACCTTTTGTGAGTCTGCTGCTGGACGTTTGGTGAACAGGGCGGCATCGACGGGTGCATTCAGTTCCCATTTGGTGAGGCGGATGTCCCAGTTCAAGCCGCCGGCAAAGGTGAGTAGGTAGCGCCGTGGGAGGCCGTCATTTTTCCCCACCCAAAGATCGCCCGTCATGCCCTCTTGCTCAAAGTGCAGACGATCGCAACGGGTGAAGCCCACCCATTCTCCGTGCATCACTTTGGCGGAGGTCACATTCATCATAAGCTGCGCCGCCACATCCGTAGCAAGCAACTCTGCCACTGGTGGACGAAAGCCGAACTTCTTCGCCACCAAGTCCGCAAACTCCTCCACCGACCCGGCTTTGAAAGACTCCAAAGCATGGTGTTTGAGTCCAGGATGCATCAAGCAAAGCTCGCTGCCGTTGAAGGCGACTTCGCGTGTCTCGTCACCCGCGTGCTGGATGGCATAGAAGCGATTCGGGCGCTGCGCGGAGATATGCAGCGCCCCTTTCTCATGAGCAGCACCCACACCCAGTCGCGGATCGAGCGTATGCTTGGCCGTTAATTTGATGGTCTGCGCAGCCTGAAGTTTTTCGCCTACCGCCCTGGCCAGCGCCGTCGCTTCAGGTTCGATCTGAGCTTGTGCGTGATGAGTGCTCAATGCCAGCAAAGAGGCAATGACGAACAATGGGAGTACGAAAGAGTGTATTTTCATGATCTAGGAGGTGGCGATAAGGGTGCCCGCATGAAGGTGATTTGCCATTGGCCGGAAAAAATGACGCACGATGTGTAGCTATTTTTTGAAGCGATCTATTTGCTGGGCAGTCTGCGATGCGCGTAACGCACTCGAATATTTTGTCTTGTTCATCCTTGGGGCATCTTACAGAGTCGGCGCTTCATGAAAAAAATGGGACCAATCGCACTTAAGGGCATCGCTTGGATCGTTACGTTGGGCTGTGTGACTTGGGCATTCGGTGCGCTCCATTACGACTTCCCGTTTGGGCGAGGCGTGGTGTCTTGGGTGTTTCTCATCGCCATAGCGACGGTGCTCGTTCTAATGCGGACGATGCTAAGGAAGTTCGCGGTGGTGGCGCTGCTTTTTGCTGCTGTGCTCAGCTGGTGGCTGACACTTGTCCCCAGTAACGATCGTCAATGGCTGGCCAACAACGCCGAGTTGGCATGGGCTGAGGTGGTCGGTGAAAGAGTGACGCTGCATAACGTGCGCAACTTTGATCATCAATCAGGGCACACAGAACCGGCGCCACGATGGGAATCTCGCACGGTGGACCTCACCAAGCTCACGGGGGTGGATCTTTTCATCAACCAGTGGGGTTCTCCGCTCATGGCGCACCCGATTGTCAGCTTCCAGTTCACGGATGCGCCGCCGCTTTGCTTCTCCATCGAGACGCGGAAGGAAATGGGCGAGGGTTACTCCGCCATCGGTGGCTTCTACCGTCAGTTTGAGCTCATTTACATAGTGGCTGATGAGCGGGATGTCATCCGCCTGCGCACCAATCTGACCGGCGGCGAGACGACACGTCTCTACCGCACGACGCTCGGCCCTGGCGCTGCCCGTGAACGCTTCATGGAGTATGTTCACTCACTCAATCAGCTGAAAAAGCAGCCGCGCTGGTATAATGCGGTCACCACCAATTGTACCACGAGCATTCGTGCGCAGCATCCCACACAGGAGCGGGCCAAGTGGGACTGGCGCATCCTGGCGAATGGTTCGCTCGATGAGTTGTTGTTCGAGCGGGGAGCTATCCGCACCGCCGACCTCACGCTTGCTGAGTTGAAAGCCAAATCTCTGATCAATGCCGAAGCACGGGCCGCTGACCTCGATCCTGATTTTTCCAAACGTATCCGTGTGGGGCGGCCCGGCTTCTGACGGCGATTCACTCAAGGATTCGATGCAGTGCCAGTGAGCGGGATGTCGTAGTGCGGTGTGTCGGGGTCGTCGCTGGGGATGCGCAGGAAGGCGGACTTCGAGCCTGCGGTGGTGGGGCGGAAGGTGATGCTCAGGTTTTGACTGCCATTCGGGTCGATTTGGTTGCTGAGGCTGCTGGTGTCGAGCACGAAGTCAGAAACATCGGTGCCGTAGAGTAGTGGGGTGGCTGTGGTAAGCTTTTCGTTGCCGCGATTTTTGATTTTCAAGGTTTTCACACTGCCGCTGCCCTGGAGCACAAGGGGAGCAGCTCTCTGAATGATGCCGAGTGACTGAATCCCGGCTGCGGTGATGGCGCGGGCGCGGAAATCTGTGGGAGTCGGGATGGATGTGTCTTTGCCACCCCAGGCGATGACACTGCCATCGCTCTTCAGGGCGAGGCTGTGTAAAGTCCCGCTGGCGATGGCGATGACGTCGCTTTTTGCTTCAGTGGGCACGGTGGCCTGGCCCAAGCTATTGTGTCCCCAGGCGATTACAGAGCCGTCGCTTTTCAGAGCCAGCGCATGCTCGGAGCCTGCGCTGATGCTGATCACACCGGAGCGGGCACCTTCAGGCACATCGGTCTGGCCGACACGGTTCAGTCCCCAGGCCACCACAGAGCCGTCTTTTTTCAAAGCCACATTAAACAAGCCTCCAGCCGAAATGGCGATGATGTCCGAAAGTCCACTGGGAGCCGAGACAAAGTCGAAGCCACGCCCACCCCAGGTGACGACGCTGCCGTCTTTTTTCAGTGCCAGCGAGTGCATCCTGCCTCCGCTGACCGCCACCACATCCGTGAGTCCGGGCGGCACATCGCACTGTCCCTGGGTATTCGTTCCCCAGGCCACCACGCTGCCATCCGCCCGCACTGCCAGCGCATGAGTGGCATAACTGCCTGCCCCGATGGCGATCACATCCGTCAAACCAACGGGCAGGCTGATTTCGACGTTCTTGTTGTTTCCCCAGACGAAGAGGGTGCCGTCCTTTTTTAGCGCGAGATGGAATCCGAAGCCCGAAACGACGTTTTTGACATTCTGGAGTTCAACTGAGACATCCAAGCCAGCGCCAAAATTCTGCGCTGTGATGGTGACGGGCAATGCGGCTCCCTTTTCATCCTCGACCAAGATGTCTCCGCCGCTCTCCTCCTTTGCCTGGGAGCCGGGAGCGGCAGGCGGGGATGCTGAGGGATAAAAAACGGCCGCTGCGATCAATCCCAGCACTCCCACGAAAACCGCGATCCATCGCCCCGTTTTGCCCCCGGGCTTTGATTGGGGATCTGTTCCGACTTTTGACTCCGGTTTGGCCTGGAGCACGCTTTGCACATCGGTCTGCAATGCCTGCGCCGTCTGGTAGCGATGCTCAGGATCGGCCTGCATGGCTTTTTTGGATGATGTCATCGAATGCAGGAGACACGGCCACAGCCGAGCTGACAGGCTTGAATACGCCACGCGGTATCTGGCCGGTGAGCATGTTGTAGAGCATCACGCCCACGGCATAGAGGTCGGCACGATGATCCACCACCATGCCCGTGAGCAGCGACTCCGGGGCGACGAACTCCGGCGTGCCCAACGTCATGCCAGTCTGGGTCATTTGTGACAGTGCATGGTCATGCTGCTTCGCGAGGCCAAAGTCCGCCACTTTCACCTGACTCTGCCGCGTGACGAGGATGTTCCCCGGTTTGATGTCCCGGTGCACGATGTCGGCCTCATGCGCGTAGTGCAGCGCCGCGCAGACATCCGCTGTGATGCTCGCTGCGTGCTCGGGCGGCAGTTTACCACTCGCCGCCACCATGCGGGCCACATCGGTGCCATCCACATGCTCCATGACGAAGTAACACTAGCCATCCACTAGCGTGCCAAAGTCATACACATGCACGATGCCGGGGTGATTCATGCGTGCGAGTAGCCGTGCTTCGTTTTTGAATCGCTCGACAAAACCTGCCTCACGTTCCGCCGTCTCCGCTGGCAGCACTTTGATCGCGACCAGCCGATCCAGCGTGGGCTGCCGCGCACGATACACCGCTCCCATGCCGCCGCGTCCGATCAGCTCGATGAGTTCATAGTCTGGCAGCATCGGTTGCAGATCGGCCACGCTAGGTGGTTGCCAGGCTTTGATGCCGGGTGCTATCGCGTCATCATCATCGTCCACATCCTCACCACCGGCCAACATGCAGCGCGGGCAGATGCCACCGGGCACCAGCGCCGCATCAAAACGATGCTGGCAATCTGGGCAGGTGGTCCAGTGGATGATGGCGGTGGCTTCGGTCATTGGCGGTAGGGCAGGGGATCGGTGTGTGCTTTGCCGTCACCAGCGAAAACTGACGCTGAAAATTCGATCACGTACCACTCAAGATACGAATCAGGTAGGCTCGCTCCTCTGCCACAGCCTCGGGCCCATCCACTGTCTCGGCGATTTCGAGCTCCAGCAGCTTCCGGTAGCGAGAGCGCATCCGCTTTACTGACTGCGCTACCGCATCGGGTGTCATCGCGAGGCTTTGAGCGATCTCGGCATGGCTTTGTTCCATTCCATTCCAGGCGAGAGCAGGCTCCAGCCGATCAAACAATCTCTCGCTCCCCCGCGCCACATACTCCGCCCGCAGTCGCTAAAGCACCAGCTCCAACAAACTGTAAGCCCAGCGCCGATCAAAGGCATGGTCTGGCGACTCGCAATCCACTGGCTGCATTTGCAGTGCCGCCTCAGAATCCTCCAGAGATACCACCTGCGTCCCATCGCCACGCTTCAGCCGCGTCTTATCACGATGAATCTCGCTTAGCTGCTTCTGAAAAGCCCCGAGCAAAAACGAACGCAGACGTCCCACTGCCTCATCCGCGCTACGCAGTGACCCACGGCTCACCAGCGAGTGGCAAAACATCTGCACCGCATCCTCCGCATCCTGCTGATTCAGCCCCGTACGCCGCGCATACACATACAGCGGACGCCAGTAAGCCTGCAAAAGCTGCCCCAATGCCACCTCCGCCGCCTGCTCATCCACCGCCCCGGCCCGCCGCACCAATGACCACCGCGTCATCGGAAACACTTGGGCATGAGGCTCCGCAGCCGGAGTGGATGTCGTGGTCGGGGGGGGCATGAATTAGGGATATATCCCCCTATGTTCATAAATAAACGTCATATCTGCTGACAATGAGAAGTTTATTGGATGCATGATTTGCCCAATCGTTTTTGCGCCAGCAAAGTAGCCATCTGACTCCGCAAAATGAGCTTAACTTTCTTGCCAACACCTCACGTTTTTCCTGTTCGATGACGAAATCCCCATTCAACGCCCCACGCTCCTCTCGCGGATCGAGAGGGCTGCTTTGCTTCGCGATTGCGGCCACTTTGTCCCACGCTGCGGACGACACACCAAAGCTCGTGCAGCAGTTTCTCGGCAAATACTGCCTGGAGTGCCATGACGCGGATGTGCAGAAGGGCGATCGGGCTTTCGACAAGTTCGCGCTGCCGCTGAAGTCGGTGAACGAGCTCATTGATGCCCGCGACATCATCGACCAGCTCACGCTGAAGGAAATGCCGCCAAAGAAGGCCGATCAGCCGAATGACGAGGAGCGCATCGCCATGATCCGTGCCCTCCGCGATGGCACGGTGGCCGCGCATGGCAAATTTCAGAGCACCGGCAGCCGCACCGTGATGCGCCGCCTTTCCAGCCGCGAGTATGAAAACACGCTCGCGGTGCTGTTTGGACGTCGCGTGGACACGCTCGGCCTCACGGCGCAGTTTCCGAAGGAGAAGACCACCGAGCACATGGACACGATCGGCAAGTCGCTCGTGACCTCCGGGTTCCTCGTCGATCAGTATTTCCAATCCGCGAATCGCCTCGTCGAGGCCCGTCTCGGCAAACCGGCGCCGCCGCCGAAGGATTGGAAGTTCAACAGCCACTTCGTGCAATACGAGGAACTGCAGGGCTCGCACAAAAGCGCCTTCAACTACCGCTACCTCAACATCTACGAGCAGCCAAATAGCGACACACGCCAGGGCGGCTACGGCCACATCGAGGACTTCAAGCAAGGCGTGCCCGCCGCCGGCCTCTATGACCTCGAAGTCGAGGCCGCCGCGATGCATCGCGACACGCACTACGATCCCGCCATCTTCGGCATCGACTTCTCCGAGCCCTTCATCCTCGGCGTCGTGCCCGGCGATGTCACTGCGGGCCACATTCACTATCCGCAGCCCATCGAGCCCGTGCTCGCCACCGCCGTCGTGCCGGACAACACGCCGACGCGGCTCAAATTCCGCGTGTGGCTCGAAGCCGGGCAAACACCGCGCTTCATCTTCCCGAACGGCCCGTATGAATCCCGCGCCTCTGTCGTCACGATCAACAAACGCTACAAAGACGAGTTCAAGAGCGATGTCGGCAGCTCAGGCGTCGGTCGTGCGCACATTTTGAAGGAGGGCAAGCTCCCGCACATCCGCATCAGCGAGATCGTGATCCATGGCCCCGTGCCGGAAAATCATGGCAGCGTCGAGGAAGCGGCCGTTTTCGGCAAAGACGGCTTTCAGGAGGCCAAGGCGCTCGATCAATTGAATGCCTTCGCCGAACGCGCCTACCGTCGCCCGCTCGCCGAGGCCGACCGCCAGCCGATCAAGGCTATGTATGACAAACGCCTCGCGGAAAAAGCCACGCCACGCCAGGCCGCGCTCGATGCGCTGAAGCTCATCCTGTGCTCGCCGAGCTTCCTCTACCTCAGCGAGATCACCGACGAGTCGGCGAAGGCCCTGAAGCCCTACGACCTCGCCTCGCGCCTCTCCTTTGCCCTCTGGGCCACACCGCCGGATGACGCGCTGCTCGCCTCCGCAAAGTCCGCCAAGCTCACGCAGGATGCCGAATTGAAAAAGCAAATCGAGCGCATGATCGCCGATGAGCGCATCACCGGCTTCGTGAACGGCTTCCTCGATAGCTGGCTCAATCTCCGCGACCTAGGCTCGCAGCCGCCGCCGCGTGAAAACTTCCGCTCCTACTACGCCGAGGACCTGCCTAGCTCGATGAAGGCCGAGGCACGGCTGTTTTTCCGCGATCTGCTCAAGAACAACAGCAGCGCCGCGCAGTTCATCGACTGCGAGCACACCTTCGTGGACAAGAAACTCGCCAAACTCTACGAACTGCCGGAGAAGGACAAACTGCGCCTCGCCGATGGCTTCCAAAAAGTCAGCCTCAAAGGCAACAATCATCGCGGCGGCCTGCTCGGCATGGCCGCGGTGCTCACCGTGAGTGCCAACGGCGTCGAGACCTCGCCCGTCACGCGCGGCGTGTGGGTCACGGAGAATTTCCTCGGCGTCCCGCCGCCACCGCCGCCGGATGTCGTTCCCGCCATTGATCCCGATGTCAGCGGCGCCACCACCATCCGCGACCGCCTTGCCAAGCATCGCGCCGACGCCGCCTGCGCCGAGTGCCATCGCAAGATCGACCCGCTCGGCTTCAGCCTCGAAGCCTACGACCCCGTCGGCCGCTGGCGCAAAAAATACCCCGCCGCCAGCAAGAAGGCCAAACCCGCCGACATCGACACCACCGGCGAATTCCCCTCCGGCGAGACCTACGCCGACTTCACCGGCTTCAAGAAGGTCATCCGCGACACCCGCAGTGATCTCTTCACCCGCCACCTCGTCCGCCAGCTCCTCACCTACACCACCGGCCGCACCATGGAGCTCAACGACGACATCCCTCTCGATCAACTTCACGACAAAGTGAAGAAGCAGGGCCTCGGGCTGAAGACGCTCATGGTCGAGTGCTTGATGAGCGAGATGTTCCGGTCGAGGTGAGTCACCAAACGTAGCCCGAATCTCCAGATTCGGGTTTTGATCACATTTCTGTCGACATCGTAGCGACAATCAAAATCATTGAAGCATGTCCGAACGAGTTCCTTGCAAAGAGTGTGGTGCTACCATTTTGCCTTCCACGGCGGCTGCGACAGGTGGTGTCTGTATGGCGTGCAAACAGGGTATCCGACAGAATCTTGAGCGTTCGAAGAAATACTATGAAGAGCAGCGCAAAACAAACCCCGAAAGAGATTACTGGTCGGCGCTAATCCATCGAATCTACAAGACACCCGAAGGCTACGAAGGTCTTTCCGAAGTTGAGCGAGTTTATTACCTCACATGCGTGGTGAACGGAGAAGTTCACAATGGTGGCCTGCATCAGTTTTACTCCAATAGCTCCGGTGATCGGTATGCCGAGACGCTTTCCGCTCTCGAAGAGCTGGACGCTTGGCACAGTCGCCGCATTCTCGCGAGGTCGTGTGAGCTTTTGTTTCCAGGAATGACTGAACCTCCCAAAGATCGAGATGAGAGATTCGATGTCCTGCCTTGGTGGCGGAAAGAGCCCACCGATCCGCCCGCAAGCTGGGCTGAGGAGCTTGATCGACTCGATAAACAGTTTTGGGATGATCCAGACGGGCTTTCCGAACGACTGACTGCGTGGGGCGTTTCAAAGGGCCTATTCATTCCTAAACTCACGGATTAAAGTTCACTTCCTCCCGGCTCCATAGTTCGGATGCCGTTTGTCATGTCGGACGGACAAAACACGGACACGGTCGGAGTGGATGCGGTAGAGGATCGTGTATGGAAAGCGCTTCAAATGAGCCTTGCGGCGTCCCTGTGATGCCTGCGGGAAGGCTTGTGGATTATCTGCGATCTGTGCCAGGACACGTTCGACCTCCTGAAAGTATTCATCACCCAGGCGGTCCTTGCGCTCATCATACCAAGCACAAGCATCATCCACTTCGCGTTGAACGGCGATGTGATACGTCAGCTTCACGACCGACGGCGATTTGAAAAGTGACCGAGAAACGCCTCGTGGCTGATTTCGAGGGATGGGTTCTTCTCCAACTCGTCCTCACGCTGATCGAGCATGGACTCCAGTTCATCATCGACCTCCACCACACGCGAGCGGGTGGACTCCCACAGGCTAGATGCTACCCGGCAACGGTCCTGCGGAGCAAGCTCCATCGCGGAGGACATCACGGATTCGTAAGTTGTGTTCATGAGGTGATTGTATTCACCACCACCCCCAAGGTCAACGAGCGAGATTTTGGCTTGATCCTGATCCTTTCACTTCACTAGAACTACTACTGCCGAACCTATGCCACGCTCGTCTTACAGCGGCGGCATCGGCTAAAGTGCGACGTCCGTCTTCGGCTAAAGCCGAAGCCAAATCGCCTGACGAGTACCAATGACTGTCCACTTGCCTGAATGGCTCTGGGCCACTAAAATCGCCCCATGAGCGTTACCTTGACCATCGACGAAGCCCTGCTCCACGAAGCGGAGCAGGCAACGAACATTCATGACTGGTCGGCACTGGTGAAAAAGGACTGCAAGTTCTCTCTCAGCGCTCCGCACGCACCGAAGTGGCGCAGACTCCTTTTGACTTTGATGCCGCTCTCGCAGCTGCTGCCGAGTTGCCTGACCTTAGCGATGAGGATTTCGTGCAGTTTGGGAAGGAAATGAATCGCCCACTCTCCGCCGCCTGGAACTGATGCGATTGATTGCTGACAGCACCGTGCTCATCGACATGTGGCGGCTGCGCCGTGAGCCGCACCGTTTGCTACAGCTTCGCTCTCATCTGACAGAACCGGTGATGCCCTGGCAGGTGCTTTTCGAGTTTGCTCGTGGTGCCTATCGAAAAGGCGTGATGGATGCTGCATTGCGAAGGTTCCTTGCCCCTTTCGGCACCTTGCCCATCACCGAGGCTCAGGTCTGGCGAGCAGCGCGGATCGAAGCTGATCTGGCGCTTTTAGGCGAAACCATCGGCTCTGCCGACACCTGGATCGCTGCTGCCGCCTTGGAAAACGGTTTGCCCGTGCTCACGCAGAACACCCGGCATTTCACCCGCTTCCCAGGCGTGCAGGTCATTGGGTATTCGATCCTGCCGTGAAGCTGCCGCCATGCCGTCCCTCTGCTCCAATCTAAGATTTGTTTGGGAATATCTCATTCAGGGGAAGCACCGGCTTCCTCAGGTTACCCCGCCTCCTGACTTCGACTATCCAGTACCAGATGATCGTTTGATGAACTTCCTCCTTGGGATGTATCGTGAGCATGGTGCCTCAGCAGTCCGGGTGGGAAACTGGATATGCGTCGATGGTGGGCGCTTGTTTACCAGAGCCGCACATTTCGATCACCTAAGGCATCCGCAAAATTTGATCCTGCAGGCTGACTTTGTGACTGTTACAATACAAGGACAGCACATAATCGAATCGTTTGCCGGGATTGGTCCTGATTTCACATCTGCTCTGCAAGATGCCTGCAAAAGTTTCCAAGATTGCAGCTTTCATGCGTTGTTTGTGACACTCCTTGGCCGCCCATGTGAGCATGTAGATCGAGAGGTTTGGAGTATTGGAGGACAAAATCGACAGATCACGCTCGGATGGCTTCGATACCGGGGAGATTTTCCAACCGATCAGTGGGCACCCATTTTTGAGGGACTGCAAAAGCATCTGGAGTCCTTTTCACTCACGCGAGGTCTTCATTGGGTGAGATACTTTTACTCCCATGTGCCGTCACAGGCTCCCACCATCGAGGTTTTGATCGATAACGAGATTTCTGAGCCTCTACAGAGTCTGGCGGCTAACTTGCCCTTGGCCACAAGTGGAGCAGTTTACTCCACGAGGCTGTTTTTCACTATTCAGGATGCGACGACCTAAGTTGGTAATTCACTCCAACAACCACTGCAAAGCCGTCAGCACTCTCGTCTTCGCGGGTAGTGCCAGATTTGGGAACCCGGTTTGTTGCAAGGTGATAAGGGGTGCAGCTCGCTTTGGAGTGTATGTTCGGCGCTGGCAGCGGCGCAGTTGAGAGATAAAATGAAATGACCGAGTGCTCACAGATGCGCGAGGCCAATGACGAATTTTGTTTCCACGCATATTCGGCTTTCGGAAAGGATTTGCCCCCCCCCTGGATGCAGTCGGCGCATGGATTCCACGCCGTCCATGTTGGACTGATAGACCTCGCGGCGTGGCCCGTTTGATCCGACCCTGAATCAATCACCACATGCACTCGCCTAGACTCTCGCTCTGCTCACTCCTCCTCGCGCTGCTCACCACGGCTGCGCACGCTGAAATCAAGCTGCCCGCCATCATCGGCGATCACATGGTGCTCCAGCAAAAGAACGCGAATCCTATCTGGGGCTGGGACACGCCGGGTGATGAAGGTCACGGTGAATTTTGGTGGCCAGACGAAGTCGGCGGTGGCCGATGCCAAGGGAAATGGACCGTGAAGCTCGATCCCGTGCCTGCCAGTGCAAAGCCCGCCACCATGAGCATCGCCGGCACGAATAAGGTCGAGCTCAAAAACATCCTCGTCGGTGAGGTGTGGATCTGCTCCGGCCAGTCGAACATGCAGTGGACCGTGGCGCAGAGCTATGATGGAGATTTGGAGATCGCGACGGCGAAATTTCCGCAGATCCGCCTCATTTCCGTGCCGCAGGTCGGCACGCAGGAGCCGCAGGATGACTTCAAGGGTGAGTGGGCAGAGTGCTCACCTGCGAATGTAGGCGAGTTCAGCGGTGTGGGCTTTCTCTTTGGCCGTACGCTGCATCAGGCGCTGGATGTGCCCGTGGGGCTCATCGACAATGCCTGGGGCGGCAGTGCAGCGGAGGCCTGGGTGCGCCGCGATGTGCTGGAGAAGGATGGACGCTTCAAAACCCTGCTCGATGGCTGGGCTAGCCGTGAAAAAGACCTCACGAGTGATGCTGCGAAGCAGAAATACGAAACCGCACTCGCAGGATGGAAAAAGCGCTCCGAGGAGGCCAAAGCCGCCAAAAAGCCCTTCAACGAGCGTGCTCCACAGAGCCCGCAGCAGCGGCTCTGGCAACAATCGCCCTGCAAACATCTACAACGGCGTTTTGCGTCCCACCATCGGCTACGGCATCAAGGGGGCCATCTGGTATCAGGGCGAGAGCAATGCCTCCCGTGCCTTTGACAATGCCTCCCGTGCCTTTGAGTACGGCTACCTCTTCCCGCTCATGATCCAGCATTGGCGCAATGAGTGGCAGCAGGGTGATTTCCCCTTCTACTGGGTGCAGTTGGCCGATTTCAAACCCGAGAAGCCACTGCCTGGCGACAGCGACTGGGCAGAGCTGCGTGAGAGCCAGACCAAGACCCAAAATGCCATCAAAAACGGCGGCCAGGCCGTCATCATCGACATCGGCGAAGGCCGCGACATCCACCCGCGCAACAAGCGCGATGTGGCAGACCGCCTGGTGCGCCTCGCACTGGCCAAGGACTAAGGCATGAAGATCCCCTTCCGCAGCCCTGAGTACAAGAGCATCGAGATCGTCGGGAATAAGGCCATCGTCACGCTGGATACCTTTGGCAGCAGCCTCTACTCCTTTGACGACGCTGCTTTGATCAAAGGCCTCGCTATCTGCGGCGAGGATAAAAAATTGGGTCTGGGCCACGGGCAAGCTCGTCGGCACCGACAAGATCGAAGTCAGCGCTGCTGGCGTGGCAAAACCCATCGCCGTGCGCTACGCCTGGAGTGATAATCCTGTGTGCAATCTCTTCAGCAAAGAGGGCCTGCCGGTGACTCCCTTCCGCAGTGACACCTTCCCCATGATCACGCAGCCGAAGTAATCGTCCCTTCAATTCGCATCATTCCAGCCGGGGAGGAGCCACCAAAATGGCCCTCCCCGGCTTTTTTGTGGGCAGAACACCGCTATTGCCAGCTTTTCAAACCCCGCCTAGGATCGTCGTCCGCTTCCAGTCTAGGCTGGGGCGGCTCCTGCTCTGGCGGGACGGCGTTTGCAGGCCGTCCATGCCGCTCCCGCGACTTTTTTAACCGGGGAGATGGGCTAGGGGCCTCCCGTCTGCGCTGTGCAGCGGATCAACTACACATTTATTTTCCATGGGATTTTTCAAGAAACGCAGCGTCGATGACCTCGGCGAAAAGAAGAAAGACATGCCAGAAGGGCTTTGGACCAAGTGCCCCTCCTGCAACGAAAGCCTCTTTGAGGACGCCCTCACCAAGAACCTCCGCGTCTGCACGCATTGCAGCTACCACTTCACCATCAGCAGCGGTGAGCGCATCGTCAGCCTCGTCGACGAAGGCAGTTTTCAGGAAATGGACGCCAAGCTCGACTCGGTGAACGCCCTCGGCTTCAAGGGCTACCTCGACAAAGTGAAGGCCTACCAGAAGAAAACCGGCCTCGGCGAGGCGGTCGTCACCGGACGCGGCAAGATCGAAGACATCGCCGTGCTACTGGCCATCATGGACTTCCGCTTCCTCGGAGCCAGCATGGGCAGTGTCGTGGGGGAGAAAATCACCCGCGCCATCGAGGCTGCCACGGCGGAGAAAAAAGCCCGTCATCGTCTTTTCCGCCTCCGGCGGTGCCCGCATGCATGAGGGCATCCTCAGCCTCATGCAGATGGCGAAGACCAGCGGTGCCCTCGCACGCCATGCAGAGGCGCGGCTGCCCTTCATCTCCGTCCTCACGCATCCCACGACGGGCGGCGTCACGGCCAGCTACGCCACGCTGGGGGATCTCATCATCGCAGAGCCAAAGTGCATGATCGGCTTCGCCGGCCCACGCGTGGTCAAAGAAACGACGCACGCAGATCTGCCCCCTGGCTTCCAGACGGCCGAGTTCATGCTCCAGCATGGGCTGGTGGACATGATCGTCGATCGGAAGGACATGCGCAGCACTTTGGCCAAGGTCCTGCGCTACATGAGCAAGTAAGTCGCGACGATGCATGAGCCATCTTGACCGCTACGCGCCTTTCCGGTAAAAGGCGGGCATGAAGCACCTCGCAGGCCTCTTTCTTCTCCTCTTCGCAGCTCACACTGCCACCGCGCAGCAGGCAGAGATGCGCACCTTCACCAATGCGCAGGGGAAGGCCATCCAGGCACGCCTCGTCGCGGTGAGTGGCACCAATGTCACTATCGCCATGGCCAACGGTCAGCAGTTCACCCTGGCAATCGCTAGCCTCAGTGCCGCAGATCAGGCTTATCTGAAGACAGCCACCCCATCTGCGGCTCCAGCCACCGCCACCGCCCCACGTCCTGCCTACAAAGCCGGCCCGAATGATAAACTCGCCCCAGAAGTCGTGAATGAGGCCGTCGGTCAGCCCCTTTTCGGCGAGGCAGCCCTCTGGGACAGCTCCGCAGAAGAGATCGCCACCAAACTCGGCATCCCATCCGAATCGAAGACCAAGCTCACCAGCAGCTACCGCTCCTACACGAAGGATGATTACCAGATGTTCGGCACGCATCCCTTCTCCGTCGCCATGTATGCGGAAAACGACAAAGTCACCGCCTTCTCCATCGTCTTCGCGAACAAAGGTGACCTCTTCAGCGCCAAAGGCGGTGGCGAGATGCACTTTGACCGTGACACACCGCCTGCCAAGGCCGCCTCCATCGTCCGCACCGCCATGGACAAGGACGTCACTGCCATCACCGCCGCTTTGACCAAAACACTCGGTGCACCTGTGAAGGAGCGCATCGGCGATAGCCAGTCCGTGCGTGAGACCATGCTGCGCTGGGACTGGCGCGGCCACAGCATCCTCCTGGCCGATGTGGAAGGCGAGTACGTCGGCATCCAGCTCGTCCCTAGCGCCTTCGCGGATGCTGGCGGCAAAGTCGCAGACACCGTGGACAAGGTGATCCGTGAGCGTGCTTTGGCCAATATCGAGAAGCGTGAAAATGGCGACATCGTCATCGGCGACATCCCCATGGTCGATCAGGGGCCCAAAGGCTACTGCGCCCCCGCCACCGCAGAGCGTGCCATGCGCTTCCTCGGCATCCCGGCGGACATGTACATCATCGCCAACAAAGGAGACACCGGCTTCGGCGGTGGCACCAGCATGCAGGCCATCTTTGAAGGCATGGCCAAGCAGATCCGCAGCAAGCAGCGCTCCTTTGACGCCTGGCAGGGCGAAATGAAGCTCAAAGAGCTGCAAAAAAAGCATCGACAAAGGAGTGCCCGTCATCTGGACCCTCTTCAGCACCGATGACTTCAACAAAACCGCTGACGACCGCACCAAGGCCCGCAAAGACGTCACCAACTGGGCCAGTGGAAGACCAAAGTCACCGGCGAAGCCGCCTCCAACCCGCTGCGCAAAGACAAAGAAACCGGCCACGTCGTCCTCATCGTCGGCTACAACAAAGAGACCAACGAAATCGCCTTCAGCGACAGTTGGGGCGAGCGCTTCAAAGAGCGCTGGATCACCATGCAAGAGGCCGAGCTCGTCTCCCAGGGCCTCTATTACGTTGTCGGCTTCTAAAAACCGCCCGAGAGGGCCGCTCTGATCATGCGCCGCCGCTCACAGCAACGCCGTCCCACCTCCTCACTCCGTTGGCTCGTGTGGCTAGGCGGGTTCTTGCTCATTTTGGGGGCTGTACTCGTCCTAGCGCTGCCATCGCTCGTCGCAGGCTACATCCAGCGTTTTCTCCGGAAGTGATGCATTCCCGCACTCGTGGAAAAACAGCTCGAAAGCCGCTTTGGCGGCCACGCCAGCATTGCGAGCCCCGTTTGGCAAAATGATGCCGCCACCAGCAGTGATGTGGACATCGAAACAGCCGCCGGATGGCAAATCGCCGCGCGGGAGCTGCGAGCCGCACTGGACTTCGGGGCCATCCGACGTGGCGCATGGCACATCCAGAGCGCAGGTGCGGATGAGATCACCCTCAGCCGCATTCCCGCATCTCCAAAAGAGTCCTCGCATCAAGCCGAGCACGCTGGGGCAGATTTACCCTCCTGGATCGCTGCCATCCCCACAGTCACGGAAGTCGATGGCTTCGACTGCGACCGCTTCGGCCTCACGCACGGCGCATGGCAGCTCGCAGAGTCACGGCTTCATCTCAGCTCCTACAGCAGTGCCACCACCTCCCCAGGCCGCTTCACCATCCCCGGCCAGCTCAGCGGAGGCACCCTGCGCACGCCCGTGACGCCTCCCAGCCAAAAACAGCCCCTCCAGCTCGAAATCGTCAGCGCCACGCTCCGCCTCGCTGATGACAAAATCCAGATCACGGACTCCTCCCTGCGCTGGAAAGACCGCGCCAAAGCCAGCATGCACGGCAGCGTCAGATTCGGCAGTGACTGGCAAGCCACCGTGAAGGCCACCCAAGTGCCTGTGAGTGAATTTTTGGCCGAAGCATGGCAATCCAGCCTCAGTGGCCAGCTTGAAGGCCAGACCGACTTCAATGGCGGCGCAGGTCGGCCCATGACATGGCAGGCCGATGTCGCTCTCAAAGACGGTGTGCTCAATGCTGCCCATTCTCGAAAAACAGCCACCTCACACGCATGGAGCGCTTCAAGCGCCTCTCGCTCGACATCGCCACCCCGCCACGGTAAAGCCACATCCTGGCGGCGGCACCCAATGGAAAAAATCATCGTGCAGAGCAACGGCCTCCTGCGCATCGAAGGCAGCCTCACGCTGCTCCCTGGCGATCAAATCGCCGGCGACTTCATGGTCGGCGTCACCTCCGAGGCACTGCGCTGGATCCCAGGTGCTGAGAGCCGCATTTTCATCGAAACACATCCCAGCGGCCCACCCGGCCTGCATTGGACCCGCGTGAAAATCGCTGGCAGCGTCCAGTCCCCGCAGGAAGACCTCAGCGCTCGTCTCATCGGAGCCGCAGGCATGTCTCTGGTGCTCGACACACCCGCAGCCGCGCTCAACAAAGCCACCGACACGCTACTCAAGCCCATCCTCGGCGAAGACGCCGCCAAGCTCCCCAGCAAAGCACTCGAAGACGCCGCCAAAACCGGCACCGACCTCCTCAACAAAGTCGTCCCCATCTTCGGCAAGTAACGAACAACCGCGAACAGAGAACAGAGAACAGGGAACAGGGAACGGAGAACCGCGAACCTACTCCACCTCAAAAATCCCCTCGATCTCCACCGCAATATTCCCCGGCAGCGAGCCCATGCCCACCGCGCTGCGTGCACCGATGCCATTTTCTCACCCCACACTTGGCCAAAGAGCTCGCTGCATCCATTGATCACCTTCGGGTGATCGCCGAAGTCCGGCGTGCTATTGACCATGCCCAGCAGCTTCACCACACGCTTCACGCGGTCTAGGCTGCCTAGTTCCTTCTTCAGCGTTGCTAGCATTGCTAGGCCCACTTGCCGTGCGGCGGCCTTGCCCTCCTCCAGGCTCATATCAGCACCCACGCGGCCACAGATGTAGTCATCCGGGCCACGATACGGTCCATGACCCGAGACGTAGGCCACTTCGCCCACGATCACGACAGGCTTATACACACCCCCGCGCGGTGGTGCAGGTGGCAGAGTCAGACCGAGGGTGGAGATTTGCGATTCAGCATTCATGCGTCGTTAAAAGCGTGCGGTTTTTCCAAGTAGCTGAAGCCAGACACCAGCGTCAGCAGCGTGGTGAAATAAATCAGGAAGCTCGGCACCCAGGCCGGTGCATGCACATACAGCGGCTGCGCAAAGCCGAAGAGCGTCTCCTTCGATGCACGCTTCACCAGGAACCAGCTCACCGTGATGATCTGCCAGAGCATTTTGCTTCCCCCAGCCGCTCTGCGGCCAAAATCGCCCCTGACCCGCCGCGACGAGCCGGATGCCCGTCACACAAAACTCACGCGCCAGCACCACGATGGCGATCCACGCGGGCAGCTCGGCCTTTTCCACCAGCAGGATGAAAGCCGCCGCGATCAGCACCTTATCCGCCAGGGGATCGAAGAGCTTGCCGAAGTTCGTCACGATCCCGCGTTGCCGAGCGATCTTGCCATCAAAATAATCCGTGATCGAAGCCACACCGAAGATGAGCGCCGCGATGCTGATATGCTCTGGGAACGGCACACAAAAGCACACGACAAAAACCGCCGTGAGGATCAGGCGGGCGACGGTGAGCTTGTTCGGAGATTCATGCGCGGCGGTCTTTACGATGCTGGGGAGTAAAGTCAGCCCAAAATCGCTCGCAGTTTTGCTGCTGTTTCAGCAAAGGCCGCATCACTGAGTGCAGGCACTGCCTTCTCAGCCAGCGGCAGCCCCTCCTCCGGCAGCGTGATCCAGGAGCGGCAGCCGCCGTAGCTCTTCGCATAGGGGAAGTGCCAGCGCTGCGGCAGCTGGTAAGCACGCACTAGAGCCACATGCAGGCAACTTTCCTCATCATAGACGAAGCGTTCCTTCACCACGTCCTCATTCCAGATGTGCAGGGGGCTAGTGCGGCCACTTTTCCCCAATCCGTCACCTTCCACACCTGCTCCAGCGTCGCACAGCCATCGATGTCCACCGTCTGCCGCTGCTCCTCCGGCGGGAAATCACGCTGCGTGTTCTCCGGCGTCCAACTCAGCTTCTCCGCCTGATTGTGAAACCACGTCGGAAACAGCAAAAACTGCCGGTGCTTCCACTCAAAGCCGCCGCGCCCTCATGAATGCCGCCTTTGCGCAAAATGATGCTCCGCCGTCCCTGTGTCAGCGCATCGCAGACAAAGGACCATTCTTTAAAACCAATCGGGGCAGGGAGTGTGGGCATCTGCGCGGATACAACGCTGCGCCAGAGCCCGCAAGAGCGTGATGGAGCAGGCTAGCGCTAAAATCGCCCCACTTATTCACAAAATGCCATCATCCATCGCGAAGTGTGGCCCCGCGCTTGAATCCGCTGCATGCTGCGGTAACGGCAGACCACATGGAATGCCGCCAAACAGAAATCGTCACCAGCCTCATGGCCTCGTACTGCGAGGTAGGCGGCATCAATCACCTCGATTGCGGCGATTTGCCCTCCAAGCACGCCATCGCCACGCTGTGTGAGGACTTGCTCCACCTGCTCTTCCCGGCTTTTTCTCCGAAGAAGCCGTCTCCTCCAAGGAGCTCGGCCTCGTCACCAGTGAGCTCGTCGCCAGCATCCGTGAGCGGCTGAATGCAGAAGTCAGCCGCAGCATGCGGCTCAATGGCGGAGATGAATACAAAAACATCGACACCACCGCACTCGTCTGCCGCTTCATGCTCAGTCTGCCAGATGTCCGCGCCTTGCTCCCACCGATGTCGAGGCCGCTTTGCCGGAGATCCGCCGCACGCGGCTTGAGGAGATCATCCTGGCCTATCCGGGCCTGGAGGCCATCGCCATCCAGCGCACCGCGCATGTCTTGTACAAAGAAAACGTGCCGCTCATCCCCCGCATGATGACCGAGTGGGCCCATGGCCGCACCGGTATCGACATCCATCCTGGCGCAGAGATCGGCACCCACTTCTTCATCGACCACGGCACCGGCGTCGTCATCGGCGAGACCGCCCAGCTCGGCAACCATGTGAAACTCTACCAGGGCGTGGGCCTCGTCGCACGCTCACTCGCGGCTGGGCAGGCCCTGCGCGGGAAAAAGCGCCACCCCCACGCTCGAAGACCACGTCACCGTCTATGCCAATGCCACCATCGTCGGCGGTGACACCGTCATCGGAGCCCGCAGCACCATCGGCGCGAATGTTTTCATCCTCGAAAGCGTCCCGCCCGACATGCTCTACGCCCTCGGTCAGCAGGGCATCAGGTGAAGCCCAAAAGAAGCACTGACGCACCATGCCTCGGCCTCTCCCAGCTCTTTTTGACTTCACCGCCGCGCCGCAGTGGTCCCCGCTGCGCTCCCTGCGTGAAAACGCACCTCAGCCCGAGCCACCGGCCGAAACCAACGACGAACCCACCCGCGATGAGGCCCTGGAGGCAGCGCCCGTGGCTGGTTGGAAAACTCGAGCTCCCAGGCATGATGCGGCTGCTGCGCATCGAGTGGAATCCGCGCCTACGCAGCACCGCAGGCTACGCCCATTACGGCCAGTGCCGCATCGAGCTCAATCCACGCCTGCGAGTTCGATGGCCAGGTCGAGCGCACCCTGAAGCTGAGCTCGCCCATCCATCGCCCATCACCGCTGTGGACGCCGCCGCATCGAGCCCCACAGGCGCTGGCGTGCCGCCTGCGCAGATCTGGGCATCCCCGGCGAGCGGGCCCGCCACAGCCTGCCTTTCCCGCGCAACGAAGTCGAGCGCAAGCACTCTACGTCTGCCCCGGGTTGCCAATACACCGTGCGCAAAGTGCGGAAATTCCGTGGCCCCCCGCGCCTGCAACTGCTGCAAAGCCCACGCCGGCGGCAAATTCGACGCACGCTTCAAACTCCGCTACCTCAGCCCGAAAACTGAACTGAGAACAGCGAACCGAGAACCGCGAACAGGGAACAGGGAACCGAGAACCTCACCCCCCACATACACCCTCGGCACGCGTGCATGCACATTCGTCAGCACCTCGTAGGGGATCATACCGGCCCAGTCCGCCACATCTTGGGCGCTGATGCCATCACCGATCAGAGTCACGGCATCGCCATTGTAAGCGGTGCCCCATTCCAGGTTCACCATGAACTGGTCCATGCACACACGGCCCGCGATCGGGTGCCGCTCACCACGGATGACCACCTGGCCGCGATTCGATAGCGCACGGAAGTAGCCATCTCCGTAGCCCACGGGCACCGTCACCACCCGCACGGGGTGATCACTCTTCCAGGTGCCTCCATAGCTCACAGGATGCCCTGGCAGCACCACTTTGAAGAAAACCACCTGCGAGCGCCAACTCAGCACCGGCTGCACCTGCACCGACTGACGCGTCGCACGCGATGGATACACGCCGTAGAGCATGATTCCCGGCCTCACGAGATCCAGGTGACTCTGCGGCAAATTCAAAATACCGCCCGAATTCGCGATATGCCGCTGCGGCGTCGGTAGGCTGTGTTTGGGGTAAAAATCGAGTACCTCGTGAAATCGCGCCAACTGCTCCTCTGCGCGAAAAAGCTCCTCCGCGTCCGAAGTCGCGAAATGGGAGTAAATACCGGCCACATCGACGTTTTTCAGGCTCAGAGAGGCCTCCAGCAGCTTTTCGGCACTGTACCAATGCACGCCGATCCGCTCCATCCCGGTGTCGATTTTCAAATGCACGCGTGCGCGACTTCGCCGCTGCCGCAGCCTCATCGATCTGGCGCAGCTTATCGATGGAGGAGGCCGTCATCATCAGACCATGCGTGATGGATCGGGATCTGCCGCGTCGCCACACCGCCAAAAACCAGGATCGGCACCGTGATGCCCGCCTGCCGCAGCATCACCGCCTCCTCCAGCAGCGCCACGCCGCAGCATGTGGCACCCTGTTTCACCAGATGCTGCGCACACTCCACGATGCCATGCCCATACGCATTGGCCTTCACCACCGGCATCACCTACGACCTGCCCACATGCGCCTGTATCGCCGCAAAATTCTGCGCGAGCATGCTGAGATCGATTTCGACGTGGGTAGGGCGGATGGCATCCATGGAGAGCGCAGAACTGAGCACAGCCGCAGGAAAAATCACTCGGTCCGTGGAATGAATCGTCACTCCTTCTCAAACAGCAGGCGCAGGCTGTTCAGGCACACGATCACGGTGCTGCCCTCATGCGTCAGCACACCGAGCGTGAGCGGTACGATGCCGAATAAGGACGCCACCGCCATGATGATGACGCTGCCCAGTGAAATGACGACGTTTTGACGAATGATGCGCCGGGCGTGCTCACTGACGCGGCGGGCGGAGAGCAGTTTTTCGATCTTGTCCTGCATCAGCACCACATCGCTCTGCTCCAGTGCCGCATCACTGCCGCGTGCACCCATCGCCACACTGACGTAGGCGGCGGCGAGGCTGGGGCATCATTCACGCCATCACCGATCATGGCGACTTTTTTGCCTTCCAGCGTCAGCTCGCGGATGGCGGCCACTTTGTCCTCTGGGTGCAGCCCAGCGCGGACTTCTGCGATGCCGAGCTGTTTTGCGACCTCTGTGGCGGCGGCGCGGCGGTCTCCGGTGAGCATGATGGTGCGCACACCATCCGCCGCGAGGCGCTCCAGCACCGCACGGCTGCCTGGACGCACCTCATCTTTGAGCAAGATGCGGCCCACGATCTGCTCATGCAGCACCCACACCTCACTGAAGCCAAGTGGCGCATCTGGCACGCCTGCCAGTGCATCCCCGAGTGGGCTGCCCTGCACCAGCTCACGCCTACCGACGTAGCTGAGGCCCGCCTCAGTGCGGCCGCGTAGCCCCTGCCCGGCGATGGAGTGAAATTCCGCCAGCTTTCCGCTGCGATGCCCTGCGTCTGGCCAAACCGCGTGATGGCACGGGCGATGGGGTGGTTCGAGTTCGACTCCAGACTCACCGCGATGCGCAGCACGTCGCTCTCCGCGGCCTGCGGGAAGGATTCGATCTTCGTGACGCGCAGCTCCCCTTCGGTGAGCGTGCCGGTCTTATCCATCGCCACCACATCGACTTCTGCCAGCTTTTCGATGGCGGCACCTCCACGGAAGAGCACGCCGTGCCGCGCTCCCCATGCGATGGCAGCTAGAATGGCAGATGGGATCGACAAAACAGAGCGCACAGGGGGCTCATGACGACGAGCAGCGTCATCGCACGGTAAAAAGCCGATTTAGAGGCCTCCGTGTTCTCAAAGGGCGGAATGCCAAAACCCAGCCACCAGACAAAAACATCACCGCGACGATGCTGAGGGTCAAAAGCGTATCCGCGTGCCAAAGCGGTCTGTGAAGCGCTGGCTCGGTGCCCGCATTTTCTGAGCGCTCTGGATGAGGGAGATGATTTTTGCCAGGGAGCTCTGCGTCGCCAGTTTATCCACACGGACCTGCACGAGGCCCCAGAGATTCAGCGTGCCGCCGTGATCGCGGCACCTTTTTCTTTGGCTACGGGCAGTGATTCGCCCGTGAGGTGGATTCATCTGCGGCGGTGAGGCCAGTGAGCACGCTGCCATCGACTGGGAAGAGCTCATCCGGCTTTACGACGATGGTTTCACCCACGGAGCAACTGCACGGCACGGTCCTCCGTCGTCCATCCGCCAGCAGCACATGGGCGATTTTGGGAACGGTTTTCGTCAGCGCATTGATCTCCGGTGCGTGCGGTAGAGCACGAAATGCTCCAGCACCGCTGGTGGAGAAAAGGAACAGCAGCAGGGCACCCTCCTCCCACGCACCGATGGCCACAGCACCGAGAGCTACGGCGAGCATGAGGAAATGCACATCGAGCCGGCCCTCACGCAGGTTTTCCCACGCATCCTTCGCGGCATCCCAGCCACCCGCGACGAGTGAGATGATGAAAAGCGCCGGATGGCCGAAGAACCACCCCGCCGCGAGTGCCACGCCGCAGATCGCTGCCTGCACCGCGAGCATGCGCCACTCGTCCTCACTCTCTTGTTCGAGCTCATCCGACTCCGGCCACTCGAACTCGCGCCACTTCCAGAAAGTCAGCGCGGTGGGGCAGGTGGGTTTCTCGATCTGGGAGCACGCCGTTGCTCGGTTGGCTCACCCCCAGCATCGGTGTGTGGCCGGGGATGTCTTTGAGCCACTTCGCATCAATGCTACGCAGCACCTCGGCCAGCTTGGCCTGGAGTAAATCGCCATCCACGCGGCCGAGAGTGGCCATTTCGACCTTCCGGGACTGCGGATCGAGCCGAATGGCCTCTATGGAGGGCTCATCGAGCAAAAAAGACTCGATGGCGGTCATCCAGGCATTGTCGGAGGGCGCTGAGGTAGAAAAAGGCATTGATGCCATGCTTTACGGAGCCAGCGCATGGCTGACAAGCCGTTGTTCTCCCAGCGTGTGCGTCACTGGTTGCCGTCGTAAATGCTGCCAGGGTAGTTGGGCGTGGAAAGTGCCCCGCTACCATTATAGCTCCCGCCTGTATTGAGCTGGCTGCTGGTCATCGAGCTAGCGCCGCCGAGACCCGCTCGTGTTGTTGTATTGATTGAGCGAGGCGGTAGTTCGATGATCCGCCTGCACCGCCGCGCATGGCACTCGGAGCATTGAGCATCTGGGGTGCCGCTGGGGTGGGCACTCCCTGGGCGGCTCGCTCCAGCTCGGCCATCTGGTGTGACTCCCAGGCCAGGGTGTGCGCTTTCTGCACCACCCGCTCCTCCAGGCGGTTCACCTGCTCACTGTGTGTGCCTGTGTGAGAAAACCCGAGTCACGCTCGGTGATGAGGCGTGCATACTCACCCTGGAAGCTGCTGCGTGCGGCGTTCTTATACCGATTCCAGTTTTGCTTCATCAGGGACGGAGTCCATGGTGGAGGAGGTACATGCGCCCAGCAGCATGCAGGCAAGCAGGGCAGAGGTGGCGGAGCAAAGTGGACGATTTCATGATGGAGCGAGCGGGCGGCCGACAGAGTAACGTGCCGATTTCACTGTGGCAACGTCCGGTCTGTTCTGCTCCGCAGGGTCTTATCGTTCAAAATTTGCGGCGTATGCCGCGCCGTTCTGCTGCACGCGCGGTGCCGTGAGTCTTCTTGTTGCGAGCCCTTCATGGCACGGCCTATCTTTCCGCATATGCCGCCACCACGCCCCAACCACCAAATCCGAAGTCCTTCGCGGATTCGTGGAGCGCGTGGTGTTTCACAATGAGGACAACGGCTACTGCATCCTCAAAGTGATGCCGGAGGGCAAACGCGACACCGTCAGCCTGCTCGGCAAAGCACCGCGTGTCGTCACGGGCGAGGAATTTGAAGCACGCGGCACCTGGGAGCCGAATCGCGACTTCGGGCCGCAGTTCAAAGCGGATGAATTGAAGCTGAAAAGGCCCGATTCGCTCAACGGCATCGAGCGCTACCTCGGCAGCGGTTTGATCGACGGCATCGGCCCGGCGTATGCGAAGCGCATCGTCGAAAAATTCGGCCCGAAGGTGTTTGAGATCATCGAAAACGACTCGAAGCGGCTGGAGGACGTGGAAGGCGTGGGCCAAAAACGACGCGTCGAAATCCGCGAGTCGTGGATGACGCAAAAGGCCGTTCACGGCCTCATGCTCTTCCTCCACCAGCACGGCATCAGCTCCGCCCGTGCGCTGCGCATCTACAAGACTTACGGTGCTGAAGCGCAGGCCATCTTGAAGGAAAACCCGTATCGGCTGGCGCAGGACATTCGCGGCATCGGCTTCAAAACGGCGGATGACATCGCCTACCAGCTCGGAGTGGCCGCAGATGCCCCGCAGCGAATCAAAGCGGCCATTTTGCATGTTTTGGAAACAGCGGCCCAAAGTGGCCACTGCTGCTTCCCAGAGGCCAAATTGGCCGAAAAAGCCATCGCGCTGCTCCAGGCGGATGCGCTCGTCCCACCGCAGATCGAGGCCCTGATCGCCGAAAGCCAAATCGAGCGTCATGGCGACTTTTTACCTGCCCAAGCTCCGCGCCGCTGAGCAAAGCATCGCCGCGAATGTGAAGTCACTCGCCCCATTGCCCGCTGGACTATCCCCCGATCGACGTGGAGGCCGCTTTTACCTGGGTTATGAAAAAAACCGGCAAAGAACTCGCTCCCAGCCAGCAGCAGGCCGTGCGGGAGGCTTTGAAGCACCGCATGCTCATCATCACCGGCGGACCCGGCGTGGGCAAGACGACGATCCTGCGCAGCATCCTCATGATTTTGGACAGCAAAGGCGTGAAGCTCGTGCTCGCCGCGCCGACAGGCCGTGCGGCGAAGCGCCTCAGCGAAAGCACCGGCATGGAGGCGAAGACGATGCACCGCCTGCTCGAATTCCAAGGCGAAGGCCAATGGGGACGCCACCGTGGCAAGCCGCTCGTCGGCAACCTCTTCGTGCTCGATGAGGCCAGCATGATCGACGCACCGCTCATGGCGCAGTTCCTCGCCGCATTGCCGAGCGGAGCGCACTTGCTCATCGTGGGTGATGCCGATCAGCTCCCCTCCGTCGGCCCCGGCATGGTTTTGAATGACCTCATCGCCAGCGGCGCGGTGCCCTGCGTGAAACTCACGGAAATCTTCCGCCAGGCCGCCACCAGCCGCATCATCACCACCGCGCATGCCATCAATCGCGGTCAGGTGCCGGAGCTGTGGCCGGTGAAGAACAGCGACTTCTTTTTCCTCGAAGCCGCCACGCCCGACGACATCCGCGCCACCATCGTGCAGCTCGCCCACACACGACTGCCGAATCGCTATGGTTTTGACCCCATCCGCGACATCCAGGTGCTCACGCCGATGAATCGCCACCTGCTCGGCACGCAGTCGCTCAATGAAGCCCTGCAACTCGCCCTCAATCCGCCCAATGAGCTGAAATTCGAGATCGAGCGCTTTCAGACCACCTTCCGCGTCGGCGACAAAGTCATCCAAACCGCCAACAACTACGACAAAGACGTCTTCAACGGCGACATCGGCCACATCGCCTCCATCGACACCGACCCACTCCAAAGTGCAGGTGCGCTATGAAGCCGACCGCCTCGTCGCCTACGAACCCGGCGGCGAGCTCGATGGTTCAACCAACTCGCCTACGCTTTGACCATTCATAAGAGCCAAGGCAGCGAATTCCCCTGCGTCATCATCCCCGTGAGCACGCAGCACTACGTCCTGCTCGAGCGCAGCCTCATCTACACCGCCATCACCCGTGCGAAGCGCCTCTGCATCCTCGTCGGCGATGACAAAGCGCTCGCTTTGGCCGTCAGCCGCCAAGAAAGCCGCAAACGCCACACACCGGGCTGCGTGAGCTGCTGTGAGGCTACTTTTTTGCGGGGACTCATGGACTCACGCGCTTCTTCACCCAGGCTCCATTTTCACGGATGTAGAGAAGGCGATCATGCAGGCGGCTCGTGCGGCCTTGCCAGAACTCGATCTCACTCGGCAGCAGCGTGTATCCGCCCCAAAAAGGCGGGCAGGGCACCTCTTGGCCGAATTTGGCTGTGAACTCCGCAGCGCGGCCTCCAGCCACTGGCGGTCAGGATGATCTGGCTCTGCGCGGAGGCCCAGGCACCGATCTGGTGCCCCTGCGGTCGCGTGGCGAAGTAGGCCTGCGCCTCCTCATGCGGCAGCTTGCTCACAGTGCCGCGCACGATGGCCTGGCGGTGCCGCTCATTCCATAGGAAGCAGGCTGCGGCGCGGGGATTGGCGGCCAGCTCGCGGCCTTTGGCGCTTTCGTAGTTCGTGAAAAACTGAAAGCCTCGTGCGTCGATGCCTTTGAGCAAAACGGTGCGCACATTCGGCATGCCATCCGCTGTGGCGGTAGCGAGCTGCATGGCATTCGGCTCTGGGAGCTGGTGGGCTAGCGCATCATGAAACCAGAGCTGAAAAAGCTCCACGGGATCAGCAGGCGTGTTCTGTTCCGTCAGGGTATCCAGATCGTAGCTGACGCGGAGGTCTTGGAGGTTGAGTTTGTCAGGGGTGGACATCGCGTTATAAAGGAGCACACCATGCCATCGCCTGTCACCGGAGTTTTAGCGGATCTTGAACGTATTTTGCTCTCCGCAGAGCAAATCCAGACACGTGTCGCCGCGATGGCTGGGACGCTGAATGCCGCCTACGCGGGCAAAACCGTGAGCGTACTGGCGCTGATGGATGGCTCCCTGTTCTTGTAGCAGATCTGCTGCGGCATCTGGAGGTGCCTGTGCGGCTCTACACACTGAGCGCGAGCAGTTATCATGGTGGCACCTCCAGCAGCGGTGAGGTTCAGATGAACTGGCCACCGGGGCTCGATTTCCGTGACCAAGACGTGCTGCTGCTCGATGACATCCTCGATACCGGCCTCACACTGAGTGTGCTGCGGGGGAAAATCGCCGCGCAAAATCCCACGACGCTGCGCACAGCCGTGCTGCTGGCCAAAAAGCGCGAGCGTGTGTGTGAGGTCGCCGGAGGACATCGGCTTCGAGATCGAGGACGAGTTCGTCGTCGGATACGGCATGGATTACCAGGGCCGCTTCCGTAATCTGCCCTGCATCGGCATTCTGAACCCTGCGTGACCGACATGACTGTGCGAGTGCTGTTTTTTTCTGTCCTCGGGACATCACAATGTGGCTGAGATGCCGCTGGAGTGCCCCCAGGGCATGCGGATGGCCGATTTGCTGGAAAACCTCTATCAGCGCTGGCCGCGACTGCGTGAGTGGGATGGCAGCGTGCTCCTCGCTCTCGATCAAACGTATGTGAAGCGTGATGCCACACTGCATGAAGGCGCGGAGGTGGCGATCATGCCGCCCGTGCAGGGCGGGTGAGGTCCATCAGGCGCGGCGGCCCCGCTTTTGCGCACAGGTTCTGGTGCCAGCGTCATCTGCGGCGTGACGCGGATGCCCATGCGCTTGTAGTAATCCAACATCTTCGCCGTGGCGACTCGGCTGGCCTCGAGTCCGATACGGACCATCTCCGACATTTCGCGGGGCGGAGCTTCCTGGAGCGTGGATGGAGTGAGCATGGCTCGGAGTTGGTCTGAAGTGTAGGCGCTGCTGTCAGCGACCTGTCGCAGTGGCGGCACTGCATTTTCCCATAGGCCCCATTCATCTGCAAGTGGCAGGTAGTCATCCAGCAGATGACTGCGGCGAAGGACATACCAGCAAGGATGCCGAAGCGCTGGCGTTGTTCTACTGCAAACATGCACGCACTCACTCGACGTCAGATTTTACAGCAGGCCGGGGCCGGATTCGGTTCACTGGCGCTGCAATCCCTGCTGGGTGCAGAGGGAGTGCTCAGCCCAGCGAATCCGCTGGCACCACGGATGCCCCATTTCGCTCCCAAGGCGAAATCGGTGATCTTCCTCTTCATGTATGGCGGGCCGTCGCACGTCGATTTGTTCGATCCGAAACCCGAGCTGGCCAAATGGCACGGCAAAGCCATCCCCGTGTGGAAGCCCGAGGATGCCTTCATGGGCCGAAAGACTAAAAATGTCGCCATGCAGAGCTACTACCGCTTTGCGAAGCATGGACAGGCCGGCATCGACATGGCGGAGACGTTTCCGAATCTGGCGCGGCATGCCGATGATCTCTGCGTGATCCGCAGCATGCACGCAGAGCAGCAACCACGGCCCCGCCATCTTCCAGATGAATACCGGCTTCATCCTACCTGGCAGGCCGTGCATGGGCTCCTGGGTGACGTATGGCCTAGGCAGTGAAAGTGAGAATCTGCCTGCCTTTGTCGTGCTCCTGGATCATCAGGGTGCACCGGTGAATGGAGCGCTGAATTGGTCGAACGGCTTCATGCCAGCAGCGTATCAAGGCGTGCCCTTCCGCAGCACCGGTGAGCCCATCGCCTACCTCACGCGCCGAAAGGCGTCGCGTGCGCAGCAGCGTGCACGCCTGGACTTGCTGAAGCAGTGGAACACCGAATTCGCCGCTGCAAACCCGGCAGAGACACAGCTCGCCGCCCGCATCAACACCTACGAGCTCGCCTTTCGCATGCAGATGAGTGCCAGCGAGTGCACCGACCTCTCTAGTGAGCCAGAAAGCGTGCGCAAAATGTACGGCCTCGATCACCAGACCACCTCACACTTTGGGAAGAATTGCCTACTCGCACGGCGGCTGGTGGAGCGCGGTGTGCGCTTCGTCCAGGTCTATAGCGGTGGCAATGAGGGCCCGAAGGCCTGGGATGCCCATGATGATCTGAAAAAAAAACCACGACCTCCACTGCGCCGAGACGGATGGCCCCATCGCCGCGCTGCTCGATGATCTGAAAATCAGCGGCATGCTCGACAGCACGCTCGTGGTCTGGGGTGGTGAGTTCGGTCGCTCGCCCGTGGCGGAGAATGGCAAGGGCCGCGATCACCATCCGAAGGGCTTCACCATGTGGATGGCCGGTGGCGGCATCAAAGGTGGCCAAATGTACGGCGCGACAGATGAATTCGGCTACTCCGCCGTGGAGAATCGCGTCTCCGTGCAGGATCTGCACGCCACCATGCTCCACCAGCTCGGCTTTGATCACGAGCAGCTCACCTACCGCTTCCAGGGCCGTGATTACCGCCTTACCGATGTCAGTGGCGAGGTGGTCAAGGCGCTACTGGCGTGATGCGATTCACGGCATCCTCTGGACCTGAAAGCGGCTGAACTCTGCCCACATCGCGTGATGGGGCCCAGCTCGCATCACTGCCGCCGTGGAAGGTATTGAACAGCAGCGAATCGACGCCGTAGCTCGCGCTCTCACGCCATTGCAGGTTCTTTTTCTCCACCATGAGCTGATCATCGGCCCACACACGCAGGCTGCCATCACGCTGTCCGGCATGATTCATCACCACCTGCATGCGGATAGCGACCGGCTTTCCCGGCACAAAGCGGAATGCCTCTGGGAAGTCGAATTCATCCCCATACTTCGATGGCTGGTGCATGTGATACACATAGGCCTGCCCACGGCCATCACGCCGCCACATCACGCGTGCGGAGAAGCCATCACGCCCATTCACCGCATCTCCGCCGGTGATCGTTTTCGGGCCACCGCACAGCCCCGGTAGCTTGCCGCCTTTGACAAAGTCGAACGCTTCCTGGAACTGCACCGTGTAGCGCAGCTCGGCGGCCTCCACACGGCCAAAAGGGCAGCGCCAGCCTGCTCCACCCGCGTCTGAGCCGTGACTGCCGGCTGGATAGAGCACCCCGCAGCCAGGGCTCCTGCCCATGCCGTATCAGCGTCACGCGGCCTTCCTTCACGCCATCCTCGAATTCGCAGCCCGGCCAGTCCTTCTTCCACTGCGTCACGGAATAGACTTGGCCGGCTTTTCCGCCTAGATGGATGTCCAGCAGGCTCTGGGCCTGCAAAGTAACTGCGCAGAGAAGGAAACAAATCGCGTCACGGATCATGCTGCCCTTTGAGCGATGCGAGCCGCTTGTCAACGTGCCTCCGGGTGCCGTGCGAGGATGGCGCGGAGTGATTTCACCACCTCGGGCTGCTCTGCCGCGAGATTCCGCGTCTCCCAGCGGGTCCTGGGCATAGTCATAAAGCTCTAGCTCCGCTGTTTCAGGTGCCGCACCGGCTTTTTTCCACTCCACCAGCCGATAGCGCTCGGTGCGGATAGCGCGGCCCATTTTTTGCTTTGGGAAACAATGAAACGCGTGATCTCGCACTCGGGCCTGTGGATCACGCAGCACTGGCACCAGGCTCACTCCGTCGATGCGCTGTGCTCCAGCGGGCGCGGGCAGTCCAGCCAGCTCAGCGAGAGTGGGAAAGACATCCACACTCTCTGCCAGTTGCCGCGTGCTGCTCCCAGCCTGCGTCACACCAGGTGCGATGATCAGCAGTGGGATGCGGTTCGCTTGCTCATAGTTCGTGTGCTTCGTCCAGATGCCCAGATCACCCAGATGAAAGCCATGATCGCCCCACAGCACGATGATCGTGTCCTGCGCCAGTCCTAGTCGATCCAGCTTTCATCCAGCACACGGCCGATCTGCGTATCCACGTAGCTCGTGGCAAAGAGCAGTAGCCGTGGATGAGCTTCTGTTTCACGGTCGAAGGGCTCATCCAGCGCATACGCCACGATCTCGCCGCCGCGCTTCTTTGCCACGGTGGGCGATCCAGCGGGCATTTTTTCAAAAACGGGCATCGGTAGCGCTTTCGCATCGTGCAGGTCCCAATACTTCTTCGGAGCACAGAATGGCAGATGCGGCCGCACAAAGCCCGCTGCGATGAAAAACGGCTTTTGGGCCTTTTGCAGCCGTTTGATCGTCTCTGCCGCCACGCGACCATCCGCGTAGGCATCATCCGGTGCCTCAGGTGCCTCGAAGGCAGCTCCACGCGGCAGATCACGGATGCGGTCGAGCTTTTGATTCGTGAACAAGGCCTCCTCCCGCGTGAGCTGGCCGCCCTGCGTGCTCGCAGGGTCGAGATACTCGATCACCTTGTCTTTGAAGTGCGGGACGCTGAACGACTGCGGATCACCCCTGATTGCCATGGCCGATGTGGAAGACCTTGCCGATCGATTCGGTGATGTAGCCGCCGTGTTTCGCGAAGTGCTGCGGCAGCGTCACAGCATCTGGCAGTTTGGCCCTCAATCGACTGCTCAGGTCATACAGGCCCGTCGTGGTCGAGTGTGCACCCAGCATCAGCGTGAAGCGTGACGGCGCACACACCGCCTGATTGCAATACGCCATGTCAAAGCGCATCCCCCCGCGCCGCCAGCCGGTCGATGTGGGCGTCTTCGCCAGCGGATCGCCATAGCAGCCGAGCGCGGGCTTCAGATCATCGACGAGGATGAGCAGGACATCTGGCGCTGCGGCCTCACACAGCACCGTGCCGATGATGCAGAGCAGCAGTGTGAGCGTGCCGCGTGGGAAGAAGGAGAGAGTCTGCATGTGCCGTGGATTACTTCTTGGCTCCTGGGGCAGAGGTTGCACCCAGAGCGGCTCCATTGTCCGCAGGCATGGAGCGGTGCCAGGCGAGGAGCTGCTGCGTCATGCGCAGCACGGTGTCTGGCTGCTGAGTGGCCAGATTGGTCCTTTCGCCGCGATCTTTTGCCAAATCATAGAGCTGTGGCTGCGTGCCATCGTATTCGCACAGCAGCTTCCAGCGTCCATCACGCATCGCTAGATCCGGCAGACGCTCGGTGAGCTTCGCGGATGCGGTTTTGCGATCTGGTGGGCGTCGCCAGAAGATCGGCTTGGCACGCGAGACTTGCTTTTGCCCGAGCAGGGCAGGGGAGATGTCTTCACCATCAAAGTCCGTGTCTGTGGGCTCGATCTGCGCGATGGAGAGTAACGAAGGCGCGATGTCGAAGGCTGCAAAGACGGATTCTGCATTCACAGAGCCCGCGGCTGCCTTTTCATGGAGGCCCGGGCCCCAGACGATCAGCGGTGAACGCGTGCCGCCCTCGTAAAGCGTGGTCTTCGTGCCACGGAATGGCCCCGCACTGCCTGCGCCGGGCTCTGGGCCATTGTCCGAGCAGATCAGCAACAGCGTGTTTTCACGCAAGGCAGCATCCGAGCGCAGGTGATCGAAAAGTTTGCCAAACTGGCGATCCATGGCCTCCAGCACGGCGTGATACATCTCACGCTTTGTTTTGCCCCACTTCTCCACCGGCGGCCACCACGGGCTATGCGTCATCGGGCCAAGGTTCACAAAAATGGCTTTTCGCGGCCTGCGCTCGGTCGATGAATTTCAGCGCCGCATCCACAAAGCCCGTCGTGATCTCACTGCGCTGCATCCACGTCACGGGAGAGCCCAGATTCACCGCATCGCCCCAGATTTTCCCCGGTTCGGCATCGCCGGGTTTGAGCGTGAGTGGCAGCAGCTTCGCTCCCATGCCCTCAAAGTTCGTCAGGGACTCATCAAAGCCATACGCCGTGATCGGCGGCGCATCTGCGACATCACGCTGGCCACCGAGGTGCCACTTCCCGAAGTGGCCAGTCGCGTAGCCATGGCTCTGGAGCACACGGGCCAGTGTGGGAGCCTGTGGATCGAGCCAGTCTGCCACACCGCGCCGGGCATTGTCCGCACGATTGTTCAGATAGGAGTGGATGCGCCACCGCTGCGGATACTGCCCTGTCGTCAGCGCACAGCGTGAGGGCGAGCAGATGGGCGAGTTCACATGAAACTGCTCAAAGCGGATACCCTCGGCCGCGATGCGGTCGATGTTGGGTGTTTGCGCCTCTTGATTGCCAAAGCACGAGAAGTCGCCCCAGCCCATGTCATCAATGAATACCATGATGAAATTCGGAGGTGCTGCATGCAGCACCGGACAGAGAGCGAGGACGAGAAAGAGCCTTTTGAGCATCCCAAGCAAACGCGACGGCTTCACCAACCTAACACTCGGAATTGCGCCAGCGCATCACGCTGGCGGTGTCGCAGTGACAGCCGCCGCGTAGGCCGCTTTCAGTGCAGCATCCGTCTGCGTGTGCTTTCCACGATACACGAGCAGCAGCCCCAGGCGCGGGAAGTCACTCCGATTCGGCGCAGAGTGGTGAATCGTCTCACACCTGATGGATGAGCGCATCTCCCGGCTCCAGCAGGCCACAGAACTGCTCCTCCAGGGGCACGCTGGGTGCCTCTGCTAGACCGATGGAGTTCCCCTTCACGCCAGAGGGCTTGGTGGGCAGCATTCCATTCCTTTGAGAGCCACGCACATAGTACACAGGGCCATTCTCCATCGTCACGGGGTCCATCGCGATCCAGATGGTCAGCATATCCGGTGGAGTCTGGCAAAAGTAGGCATTGTCCTGGTGGTAGGGCACCCCAGAGCCGATCCGTGCGGGTTTATTGAACGTCTCCACGCCGACGAGCTGCGGCTCGCCATGCACGAGCCTCGAAACGAGCTCGATGATCTCCGGCTTCTCCACCATCGGCAGCATAGCGGGATGATGCACCTCCAATCGCCACAGGTTGCGCACGGTTTCGCCATCGGCCTCGAGCGTGCGTGCATCCACAGGCTTCGATGGCAGATCATCACGCATGAAGCGCTCCAGCTCACGACGGATCGCCGCCACCTCCGTGCTGCTGAACAAGCTAGGCACGCGAATGACACCATCCCGCTCATAGTCATCGATCAAAGTGGAAGAGTTGTTTGGGAGAAGGGATGGCGGGCTCATGCTCTATCTACGAAAAGAGTGCTCCACCTCTGGCTCCGATTCGGATGGATGCCTCAGCTAACAGTGCAGATGGCTACTTCCGCGCGGCTTTCACGACTTCGATGGCTTTCTCGATGTTTGATCTGCTCCCAAGTCATGCAATGGTCTTTTCCAGGAGGAACCCAAAACCCATCCGTGATGAAGAACGTGGCAGGCACGCCACCGAATCATCAAACGTGAGCACCACGAGTTTGTCCGGTACCGGTTCAGCACGTAGCGCAGTGGCGAGGAGCAGGGAAAAGAGAAGGCGTTTCATGTGGACGGAGGGAACGCTGCTGGCATGTGATTCTTAAACCACAGACCAGCTCTCACTTGGCAGGCCCCGCACGCGCTTGAACTCGTTGAGATTGTGCGTCACCAGTTTCGCCGAGAGAGCCATCGCATGAGCTGCGATCAAAAGATCGTTTGGGCCGATCAATTTGCCTTTGAGTTCCAACTCGCTCCGGATCTCACCGTATCGCCGGGCCGGATCACCTGCCTGGAAATCAAACTTCGCAAAAGGAGCCAGGATGCGCTGCATCCGCGCCCGCTCGGCAGTCGGGTCATCTGCTCCGCAGGCTCCGTATTCCAGTTCAGCCAGCGTGATGGCGGATAGACCGATCACATGACCTTCAGCCGCATGTTGCCGGCACTTGGCCAGAATGCGCCTGCCTGTTTCCTGCCTCTGGCGTTGTTTCTCAGACTTCGGCTCCAGGATGCTCAAGCCGCGCATCATCAGGATCGTGGTGTCGGTGTCGAGCAGGTAGATCATGCGTCATCGCTCCAGGCGCGTTTTTCGAGCTTCAATTGCTTCCGTCGGCCTTCCACCGTCTTGAAGAATGACTCCGAAAGCCCCTGGCAGGCCTCTTCGCAGGCATCCCAGGGATCACTCTCAGTGATCAAAATGCCTTCCGGCACCCGGCGAAGCGTCACCACACCTCCGCTGAAGCGGAAATCCTTCGGCAGCCGGATGGCCTGACTGCGCCCATTCATGAAAACCTTGGCTCTCGAACTCATGACGTGGTCTATACCATTTGGTAGAGCCAAACGCGAGAGGAATGTTTGCCTGCCAGAAGCCAAACTCTACTTCCTCGCGGCTTTCACGGCTTCGATGGCCTTGAGGACGTTCGTCTTCGAGATGCCTTGTAGCTTGTCGGGTTTGGATTTGTTCAAGGCGGCCAGTGCTTCGTCATAGCGACCGAGTTTGGTCAGTAGGCGCGAGACTCCGAGAAGAGCGGAGAAATCATCGGAGCTGCTAAGCTGTGTTTTGCCCTCGATCACGGCCTGATAGGCGGCGAGCGTCTTCGCGTCGTCGTGGAGATGCATTTCGCGATTCAGACCCAGGCGCAGCATCGCGGTGTCGCGTGCGCGTGGATCACTGATCCACTCCACAGCGGCGCTAAAGTCGGCTTCGGCCTTGGCACCGTCATGGGTGACGAAGTAGGCGCGGCCACGGGCATGGAAACCATCGCCACGCTTCCAGAAAGGCCATTTCATGATGTCTTCATTGCCGTATTTTGCCATGATTTGGACGGCGTCGAAGTTGGCCATCAGGTGTTGAATCTCCGCCGTTTTGCGCACGGCTTCGATGGGGATTTGGTCGATGTAGGTCGCATCTTTGTCGAGCAATGCCGCCTGCTCCAGTGCAGCGGATTTTTGGAAGTCGGTGATCTTATCGCCTTGAGCGAGCGCGAGGAATCCAGCGGCTTTGCGCTGCTGCGTGGCATTGCGGAAACCGATCACGAAGTCGGTCACGCTGGGATCTGCATCGAAGACGTGCGAGCGACCATCGTAGAAATGGGCGAACTTCATCGGCTCGTGGAAGCCTTCCGTGCTGGTGGGCGAGAGGGCGCTGACTTCTTGGCCATCCTCGCGAATGCGCTGGCGGCAGAGATTGATGTGCCAGGGAAGGCTCTGCGTGGGTTTGCGGCCGATGACTTGATGCAGCGGATCATTTTCATCCTGCGTGACGGGGATGCGGATCTCGACGGTCCAGTGATCGTCGGCGATGTGCGTGGCCACTTCCGCCTTGGAATCCCAGGTGAACCACTGACTGCGCGGCGCTCCGCGATCCAGATCGACGATGTGGCCGCTGGGGCTGATGCCGATGGAGTAATAGGAGTGCGTCTCCGTAGCCAGCTCGATCTCGATGACATCGCCATGCCATAGCGCCTGATCGTCGTCGCGTGTGGTGGTGATGTTGAGCTTTTCACCACGGCGCTCATCACAACGAATCGCAAAACACACACTGCTGCCCTGCCAGCCCGCTTTGAAACTCGTGCCCAAAGTGGGCACGCGACCTGTCTGCAGCTCGCGGAACTTACCCGTGGCCGCCACGGGGCAGTTTTGCCAGTATTCATCATCGAGTTTGCCATCGATGATGACGCCCTTCGCATCACCGACGAGTCGCACGGTGGGCACGGGGCCGCGCTTCTGGCCGAGCTGCTGCGACTTCATGCGCAGGCCTTTGAGGAAGTCGTCGATGAGGGCGATGCGTTTGCCAAACACGCTCGCGGCATCGACTTTCGTTTTCGCTTTCTCAAAAAGGGCGAGCGCTTCGTCGGCTTTCGCTTTGTCTTCATCCATCACCTTCCAGTTGGCTTCACAGTGCGTGAAAAAGGTGTGCATCTCGCTCTCCGCAGGGCCGTAGAAGAGGCGGCAATACTCGCGCAGCGCCGCCGCTGGCTCGTAGCCGGGCCAGTAGGCGCGGGCGGTGAAATAGACGAGGAAGTGATTAAAGCCGATGCCGACTTTATTAAAATCCTGCCGCACCGTGAGCCAGATATCCTCGCCCTGCGACAATCCTTTGGTGGCCAGCACCGTGTCGCCCATCGACTGCGAGGCAAAGGCGGGCAGATACCAACCGCGATCCGTGAACGGATAGTTTTCGAAGTTGAGGATCGGGTTGTTTGTCTTCTTCGCCCATGCGGCACGCAGCGCCTCCGGCGCGGCTTCGCCTTCGGCCTTGTTGCCTGCTTTATTCATCGGCCGACGCCCACCGACGATGCCCACGAGCACATTCGGCTCCAGTTTGTCGATCTTCAGCGGCGGCAGCATATAGACGCCATACGCACAGTTCAGCACCTTCGCGTGAGGATGCGTTTTGCCGACCTCCTTGGCCACGCGATTGACGAAGTCCCACACATAGTCACTGAGCAGGCCGCGCTCGATGCGCTCGGGCGAGTCCTTGCCTTTGCACTTCTCGCATTGGCAAATGGAGGTGTAGCCATCGGGCGGCATGATGGAGACGCTTTCAAAGTGGAAGGTGTCGAGCTGCGCCCGCGCATTGCGCACCGTCTCGCGGAAGAGCTCTTCGTTCGAGTAGCAGAGCTGGCACTTCGAGTCGCCAGGCTTGAAATCGGGCTTGCCGCCGTAGATCGCGAACCACTCGGGATGTGCATCGAACACCGGCAGGCGATTCGTCATGTTCGCCATGCCATGAGCGATTTGCAGACGCTCATCATTCCGAATGCCGAGCCGCATGGCCCATAGCGATGTGTCCGGCCCGCAGGTCGCGAAGCGGAAGTTGAACTGCCGCAGCGCAAACTCAGGCTTCACCGTTTCATCCAGCCTCGGAAGCTCGATCGTTTTCAACTTCGGCAGCACCTCGCCGAGTTCACCCGGCAGATACCAGCGTGCACCGAGCTTCTGCAAAAACGCCGTCACCGCATTGAAGCTACCGCGTTCATCCAGACCCCAAACATCGAGCGTCTCACCATCCAGCGTGACTTTGGACCGGTGTTTATACAAACCGGGATTCGGCAAGCCATACGGTGCCTCCACGATTTTTTCCCACTCCGCCTGCGCCCTCGGGATGTCGCCATTGTTCCGCGCAAACGGCCCCACCGGCTCGAAGTCCGCATCATCGCCGATCAAGGCCAACCAATCCGCCCCGCTCGCGATGCGATACGCACCATCCTTGAGGCCCTCTGCCTTCACCGGGCAGTTTTCGCTCTCGCCGATGAAAACTTTCACCGCTTGGCCCGAAGGCTTCGTCACGATGGTCAGCCGTGCGCCGCTGATCTTCTCGATCTGCTGCCGAAACTCATGCGCCGCCACTCGCTGCATGCGGGAAGGCTTTTCCGCGATGATGATCTCCGCACGCGGCTGGCCGTTTTCGACGAGGAAGGGCTGGGCGATGGCTGAGGAGGTGAGGAGTAGAAAGAAAATGGGGCGAACCATGCTTTCAAAACGAGAGCCGAGTGCGTTTCACACACGGCAGGTGGACGGACATGCTGTGAAAGGTGATTTTCCAAGAGTCTATTGGCAGAAGAATGAAGGCAGGAGAATGGCGCTATTCTTCTGCATCATGATTTGTGAATCCATGAGATGAAGGCGGGGGAATCTAAACCGCTTATATGACGCTAATTTAACGCTGATATTTGGTTTGGGATTAGCGTCAGGTCAGCGTCGAATTAGCGGTTAAAAAGTCACAAAACCTCACGACGCGAAGCATAACTCCAATCCCGCAGCTTCATGACCTCCACACCGCTCTTCTGCGCCAAAACCGAGTTCCCAAGCATCAACGCCGGTTTGGACCCATCACGCTCCTTTTCACGCAAAATGGCGATCTCCGCCTTGTTCGCCAAAACGCCGTCTGGAGCAGCCGCGCCGTCTGCTGAAGACTCGCGTCGATGGCCGGAGTCGGCACCGCATCCGGCAACACGATCTGGTAGTCTGTTTTGCCTGCGTCGAGCAAGGTGAGGGCCGAAGCGGGAGCCATGCAGGTCAGGAGGATGAGCAGCGTAAGTTTCATTCACTGCTGCATACGGTGTGGAAGGAGCCGCCTTTTGAGGCGGCGAAGAATGAGTCTATTTTTTGCCGAGTGCGAGGCTTAGCTCATGGGCCGTTCGGATACACTTGAGGGTGTCACGGGTTACCTTGGCACTTCGCTCTGCGAACCTGACCGCAGAAAGCCTCTGTTTCGCTGTTTCAGCATCCCGAAAATATTTTGCCCATGCGAAAGCATTGGCGCGATAGGTTTGGAAAAGCGGTTCGGTGATTTTTAGCAGTTCGCGCTCGGATGAGATGTTACGCATTTCAAGCCAGGCTTGCTGGAATTCGTCGGGCTGATGAATGATACCGCGAGACTCAAGCGATTCGACCTCACGGAAACTCTGAAAATCAACCAGCTTTCGCAGTGCTGCTCGGAGCCAATACTTGTCATCTCGAATTGGCCTTTCGTCATACCAATCTCGCCTAACCCTGTAATCGAAGGCGAGCAAAATTAGGTTCATCCGGGAAGTTGGTGCGGAGGGGGGCGTGACGATGGCAAAAGGGCAGGATGAGCCAGAGTTTGCTATATCACGCGTTTGGCGTGCGCGAAGGATACGAGTATCGCAGCACGAAGTATGTGGAGGGCCGGGTGGAGTTCCATCTAGCGGTCAAGGATCAGCACATTGAGTGCCCGCACTGCCAGGGGCGGGAGTATTGGAGGCGCGGCAAAAGACAGCGGCGCATCAACACCCTGCCCATCGGCCCGAAGGAGGTGGTGCTTGTGGTGGAGGTGCCCAAATGCGAATGCCGGGGCTGTGGCAAAAGCTTCGAGCACTCCCCCCCTTTGCTCCCGCCTACAGCCACCACAGCCGCGCCCTAGCTCGATTCGTCTGCGAGCTGAGCCGCTTCATGAGCCTGCAAGACGTGGCACGCTTCACACACCTGGGTTGGGACACGGTCAAAAGCATTGTGAAGGCCGATTTGGCACGGCGCTTTGAGAAGGTGGAAATGCGCGAAGTCAGGCGCATCGGCGTGGACGAAAACTACCTTGGCAAGAAGGCCAAATACGTCACCCTGGTGGTCGATCTGGAAAGCGGACGCGTGCTTTGGGTGGGCAAAGGACGCGGCAAGGAGGCCCTGGAGGGCTTCTGGGAGCGGCTGCGGCGCAGCGGTGCCCACATTGAGGCGGTGGCCTGCGACATGAGCGGAGCTTACTGGAGCGCCATCAACGAGCACCTGCCTGACGCTGCGTTAGTCTTCGACCACTTCCACATCATCAAGCTCGCCAACGAGAAGATCGACGAGATACGGCGCGGTCTGCAGCGCACACTAGAGCTCACCGGACAGAAGTTCATTAAAGGCACGCGCTACCTGCTGCTCTACGGCAGGGAGAATCTGCCGCCGGACAAGCGCCCGAAATTGGAGGAAGCCCTCGCCTACAACGAGCCGCTCTCCAAAGCCTACTATCTCAAAGAGGAGCTACGCCAGCTATGGAACCAGCCGGGCAAGGAGGCAGCGCAAAAGTATCTGCAAGAGTGGATACTCAAAGCCTACGCCACGGCCATCGGGCCGCTCAAGCAGCTCGCCAACACGATGCTGACGCACGCGCGGCAAATACTCAGCTACTTCGACCATCCGATCAGGCTCCGGCATCATGGAGGGCCTCAACAACAAAATCGGCCGCCTCACGCGCCTAGCCTACGGCTACCGCGATGTGGACTTCCTCCACCTACGCATCTACGCGCTCCACGAGTCAAAAGACATACTCACCGGCACTTGAATGCCGCACCAACTTCCCGGATGAACCCAAAATTAGTCCGATCGCTCGGTTAAAATACCAGTCAGCAGTGATCAACTTTGAGAGACGATATAGACGCTTAGATTGAGCTGATGAAAGTGGTCCAAATATTTCAAAATAAAGCGAGGTGGGCAATCCTCGCTCGAATAGGTAAGCTGTATCTGCTGAGTTGTGTCGCTTTTTTGCATTGAAGGTATGCGACGCGCACACTCCATTTTCTTCATTAGATGCTCCACCTCGTGCGGATGGCCGAACGTGATCTGCCCAATCTCTCTGATAGCCAGGTCTCAGTGGGGCATCAAGCAGCCAAAGGTTCGCGCCGGAAAAACAGCAAGTAGCTCTGTCTCGAGCAAAGAATTTGGCTTTCTGGATGTCTGTGAACTCTTTTCGAATAGTTGCCATGGGATTACTTAATCGTCGTGAGGGCAAGTAGTCTCACAAGCTCACGCTGATTCACCATTCCAGGCCTTCCAGCCACTCAGAAAACAAGCGGAGCCTCATCGACAGAAGAATGGGGACAAAAGAATCAGGCCAATCCATTCTCCTGTCCCCATGCTTCTGTCGAATCCGGGTTCATGGGCATTCTCTCAACCCAGGGCCTGAAAGCGAGCTTGGCAGGCGGCGTGGGATGCGGTAAAACTGCGACATGTCGATACAGCAACTTCTCATCTCCGAAGTCTCCCAGCTGCCGGAACCGCTGCTGCGCGAGGTCTTGCACTACCTGCACTTTCTGAAGGGAAAGGCGAAAGATGAGCATCAAGCCGCACCGAAGACGCGTCCAGGTTTCGGGTCCGTTCCCGGCATCAAGCTGGCGGATGATTTTGATACCCCGCTCGAAGCCTTTGCCGACTACCAGCCATGAACCTGCTGCTGGATGCTCATACACTGCTTTGGTTTCTGGCCGGTAGCAGTCAGCTAAGCGCCAAGGCGCTCTCATGCATCCAAGATGTGCGGAACACAATCTTTGTGAGTCCTGCGACTCTGTGGGAGATCGGCATCAAGGACTCGCTGGGTAAGCTCACCTTGCCAATGCCTTTCGAGCAACTCTTTCCTGCTCGTCTGGACGCCTCGAGCATCTTGATTTTGCCCATCCTCGTCCCGCATCTCCATGAGCATCGACGGCTGCCTTTTCATCACAACGACCCCTTTGACCGTTTGGTGATCGCCCAAGCCCTGGTGGAGGATCTGACCTTGGTGAGCTGTGATTCCGAGTTCGCGACGTATGGCGTGAAGCTGCTGTGGTGAGCGGTTGGCACCTGCGAATGGCCGAGACGGATGCTCACATGTAAAAGAATCGGCGAAAACTTAACACTTCGTGAGCCATGCCTAAAGAAAGTCGGCATTCTTTGACAGGTCGGCACGCTACTTCTTCTCCAGTGTTTCCAGCCACTCGACGAGCATCTTCGGCCACTGGGCGCCGGGGAAGTTGTGTTGTACGCGGGTGGGGATGAGATTGCCGACGCCGTGGCCGCCTTCTTCGTGGAGATCGAGGCGGGCGGGGACTCCGAGCTTCTTCAAGTCGGCCACGATGTTCGTGGCGATCTCGACTGGCTTGTCGGTGGTGGCGTGGACGAGAAAAACGGGCGGCGAGTTCGCTTTGAAGACGAAAGGGTTCTCCGGCTTCCGCCAATGCCACGTCCCGAGGCCCACGGCGAAGTCGGGACGGCTGCTGAGGCGGTCGATGGGATCGGTGGCCTGCGGATCACCGAGGTCGAAGTTCGCGGCGAGATTCATCGCGAGGTTCGCGCCTGCGGAATAGCCAGCGACACCGATTTTCGCCGGATCGATGCCCCATTCACCAGCGCGATGGCGGACGAGGCGCATGGCGCGTTTCGCATCGATCAAGGTGAGGGCCTGAATGCCTGCATTGTCGAGTTTGTGCGGCGGACGCGTGCGGTATTTGAGACCGATGACGGCGATGCCCATGGGATTGAAGACCTGAGCGGCATACACGACGTGCGTCTTCCATGCGTGACCACCATAGCCGCCACCTGCGCACACGACGAGGGCCATGCCGCTGCGCTTTTCCGCTGGTGGCAGATAAGGCGTGATCGTCGGCAAGGAGACGCTTTGGATGGTCTGGTTGTCCTTGATGACTTCCGGCGCGGCGTTTTCCAGGAACTGCGGCGGTTTGCCTGACCAAAGCAGGTGTTTCATCTGGGATGCGTGCTCAGGGTTTGATCACCGCATCAGGGGCCTTCGCAGATCCAGATGGCATTAATGCGGTGCTTAGCTCTTGAGCGGCCTTTTGCCAGCATGCGGCATCGCTGGCTCCGAAGGCAGTCACCATGCTCCAGGTGCCTTCGAATCCGGCGGGGACGGTGGCTTTGTCGAAGCACTTCAGATAAAATTTGCGGTAGGAGCCGGGCACGTTCCAGATCATCGCGATGTGGCTGCCTGCCTCGGGCGCAGCAAGAAGGCGTGAGACGGCGAATTGGCTGCTTTTCGGCTCGAAGACGGCCATCCAGTCGATGCGCTGGTTGATGAAAAACTTCCGCGCCGTGTCATCGCCATCATTCAGAGGTCCGGAGAGGTTTTGGCCGGGTGCGGCATCGCTTCCGGCGCAAAAAGCCGACACGCTGGGTGCCCAAGCATGCATGAAGTGATACACGAGTTTCAGCGGCACGGCCTTGGCGGTGCGGACAGTGGTGGTTTCGTAAAGGCGGTCGTTTTTTAGCTCAATGAGGCAGGTGAGGTCAAAGTCACGGATGCGGGATTTTCGCTCAAAACGAAAGGTCTGGCCTTTCAGCACTGCGGTGGGTTTTTCGAGCGGTTTTCCATCTAGGATGAAGGTCAGCGATTGCAGCGGCTCGGGCTCGTTTTCCAGATGACCGGTGCCGATGAAGCCGCAGTCGGGAAATGAGAACACGGTGCCGTAGGCACTGCGCTCGGTCGTCATCGCATGACCACGGTAGTCGATGCGGCCCGGTGTCCACTGTGAAGCCTGCCGCAGCAGCAGAGACACCTCACCACAGGTCGCAGTGATCGCAGGTAGCTCGGGGCCGAGATTTGGCACAAAGGGCGTGGCCGCGTGGATGGCGGAAACGCATAGGAGGGCCGAGAGGTGTTTGAGGTGAGAGAGCATGGTGTCCTACTTACGCGGCTCTACTTCGATCATCATCGCATTCATTTTCGGAGCATCATGGATGTAGAGGAGCTTGCCGGGGCTGATCTCGCGGATGCTGGTGTAGTTGAAGCCGACTTTGTCGGAGATGACGTGATGCTGGGGCCACGTTTGGCCTCCATCGAGGCTGAACATGAGGCAGCTCGCGGGGCGACCGTAGCTACAGGCGAGGACGCCATTGCTCATGAGGCAGAGATCGGGCAGGACGCGGCCGACTTCGAGTTCGATGGGCTTTGACCATGTCTTACCGGCGTCGTGGGAGAACATCTGCTTCATGCAGGAATTCCGATCACCACGGATGACGGCGACTTGCTCGGTGGCGCTGAGGCGGCAGACGGCGGGCTCACCACCAGGGCCAATGGTGCTGAAGTAGGTCCATGTTTTGCCCTCATCGGTGCTGCGCATGAGGTGGGACATGCGCACGGTGTTGTTGCGCCCATCGGGCAGCTTCACGGCCTTGCGGCTCCACACGACCATCGTCGCGCCGCCGTCGGCATCGTTCCAAATATGGCGCTCGCAGATGATTTGATCGCCTTTGGCCTCATTGGTGAATTCTTTGGGCAATTGGATCTCGTTGTCGATCATCTCAAAGCTCGTCGCATCGGCGTTGAGGTGCACGGTTTTGCCGACCACGCGTCCATCCGGCTGGGTGCGTGTCCAGCGTGAGATGGCGAGGATTTTTCCATCGGGACGGCGCAGACATGGCAGCGGTGTGGTGTCGAGCTTGTCGAGTCCGGGGATGGGCGTCCATGTCTTGCCTGCATCGGTCGATTTGAGCAGGCCATACGGCTCATAAAAAGCATCTGGTCCCTGCGCCACACTCATGAGCAGCAGGCCGCTGCCCATGTCGTAGAGATAGGGCCGCGTCTGGCGGATGTCGTCGCGCTTGATCTCCCAGGGTTCGCTCACGGTGATCTTGAGAGGTGCGGCTGGCAAAGTGGTGGTCGCTTTGCGAGTGCCGAGCTTCACCGACTGCCAGATCGCCTCGCCCGTGGCGGTCTTGGCGCTCGATCCGAATTGAATAAAGGCCTCCGGCGAGTCGGCGGGCTTCCAGAAGGCTCCCTGGCCCTCCACTTTCTTCACGCCATCGACAAACATCTGCATGTCCGTGCCGCGAATGATGAGGCGGTAGGCGTGAAAGCGGCCCGTCGTGTCCATCGGGATGAAGCGATCCGTGTGGCTCGCTGCTTGATTGGCAAAGAGCACGAGCCCTTCCTGATGCCGGCCATCACTGACGAGCACGGACACAGGCGCACCATCACGCCACGGCCACAGCGAGGCAGAGGTTTTGTCCTTCACACCGCCCGTGGTGGAGATCACCTTCACCACGGCATCGACGATGATTTCGCTATCCGCCTCCGGTTTGAACGCGGAGCGGAAGTGCGCGAATTCTTTGCCGTCATCGCTCAAGCGCAGCCCGTCGGTTTCGAGCTGGGTTTTGGGTGTGCCAGTGACTTGCCACTCTCCGCTCGGCAGTGATTTGGCATCGTAGTTCACCAGCCAAGTGATGCCTGAGTCGTCTGCATGGGCCCAGGAGCCGATGGAGGCCAAAAGAGCGAAAAACTGGACCGTGCGTCGAGCGAGCATGATGGTTATTTCTTGGGTGCAGTTTTGGCTTTTGCCTTGGCTTTCGCAGCGGCGGCTTTGGCGCGGTCTTCGGCCTGTTTTTTGGCAAATTCGACTGCGGCGGCTTCCAGCGGTGCCCAGGAGGCTTTCGCCTTCTCGATTTCAGCATCGCTGAGGCCGAAGGCCTTCAGCACGCCGATGGCCATGAGCTTGTTGCCTTCGGTATTCATGTGCACGCCGTCGCTGGTGAGCACTTTGGCCTTCGGTTTGTTTTCGGCTTTGATGCGTTCTTCAAACAGGGCGTATAGATCGGCCATGGGCACGTTTTTATCCTTCGCAAGCTGGCGGAGGAAGTCGTTGTAGGGCGCGAGGAGGCCGTTTTCTTTGCTGGCGAGGTTTTCTTGGATCACGGTGGCCGTCAGCATCACGGGCTTTACGCCAGCAGCTTGCGCTTGGTCGATGATGGCGGTGATGTTTTTCTTGTAGGTGCCGCGTGTGGCCACCTTGTCGTCGTAGGTGCCGTTTTTGGCCATGGCATCATCCAGCGGCACGCCGCGTGGGCCGTGCCACACGTCGTTCACACCGCAGCTCAGGGTCATCCACTGCGGTTTTTTGCTGAGCACATCTTTGTCGAGCCGGGCGAGCATTTGGTCCGATTTATGGCCGCCGATGCCAGCGGGGACGGGCTCGGCCTGGACGCCATTGGCCGCTAATCCAGCGATGACGAGCCTCACATAGCCTGCGGGATTGCCCCAGCCTTGTTGCGTGATGGAGTCACCGAGGAAGGCGATCTTTTCACCGCTCTTTACAGCGATTTCTGCGTGAGTGATGGCAGGAGCGATGAAAGCGGCAGCGAGGGCTGGAAGGAGGCGGAGGGTGTGGAGATTCATGAGGAGTGAAGGCAAACGGGCAGACCTACGTGACCTTTCGCTCTGTGAATGTCACAAAAAGCGGCAGAGACGGTCTTGAGAGTGCAGTGCGGCTCGCCATAGCAGATGGCTTTACGAACCCCAAAAAGCTCTCCCCATGCGACTCCAAGACCAAGTCATCCTCATCACTGGCAGTACCACAGGCATCGGCGAGCACATGGCGCGGCGATTTGTGAAGGAGGGGGCGAAAGTCATCTTGCATGGTCGCGATGCGGCTCGTGGTGAGGCTTTGAGAAATGAGCTCGGAGCTGACAGGGCTGCTTTTTGCCAGGGGGACCTCGCACAGGCGGATTTCCCCGCAAAATTGGCCGCAGAGGCACTCGCTGCATTTGGCCGTATCGATGCGCTGGTGAACAATGCGGCCATCACTAGCCGGGGACGCATCGCGGAGACGGATGCTGCGTTTTTTGATCGCATGATGGCCGTGAATGCCCGTGCGCCGATGCTGCTGATTCGGGCCTTGTTTGCTGAGCTGAAGAAGAACCAGGGCGTCGTGCTGAACATCGGCTCCGTGCTCGCTCACTGCGGTCAGGCCAATATGCTGGCCTACTCGATGTCCAAAGGAGCGCTCATGACGATGACGCGGAATCTGGCCGACTCGCTCGGCATGGATCGCGTGCGGGTGAATCAGCTCAATGTCGGCTGGACGCTCTCGGACAATGAATACCAAGTGAAGCTGGGCGACGGGCTCGGTGAAGGCTGGCCGGAGCGTCTGCCCGCGCAAGTCGTGCCGATGGGCCGCCTTTTGATGCCCGAGGACATCGCCGCCGCTGCGGTGTATTGGGTCGGTCGCGAAAGCTTCCCCGTCACCGGCACCGTGGCCGAGCTAGAGCAGTATCCGATCATCGGCCGCTATGTGAACGCCGAAGGCGACGAAAAGAATTAACGATCTCAAACCAAGAACCAAGAACCAGGAACAACGCACAAAAAACACCATGAAACTCATCCGCTTCGGCAACCCAGGAGAAGAAAAACCCGGCCTGCAACTCGACGATGGCCGCCGCATCGACGCCAGCAGCTTTGGCAGCGACTATGATGAAGCCTTCTTCGGTGGCGATGGACTGGAGCGCCTCGCCGCGTGGGCAAAGGCGAACGCCGCGAGTGCTCCGAGCGTGGGTGCCGATGTCCGCCTCGGGCCCTGCATCGCACGGCCCAGCAAGCTCATCTGCATCGGTCTGAACTACGTCGATCACGCCAAAGAGAGCGGCATGCCCATCCCGGCAGAGCCCATCGTCTTTTTCAAGGCCACCAGCGCCATCGTCGGCCCGAATGATGATGTGGTGATCCCCAAGAACTCCAAGAAGACCGACTGGGAAGTGGAGCTGGCCTTTGTCATCGGCAAAAAAGCCAGCTACGTCAGCGAAGAAGACGCCATGAGCCACGTCGCCGGATACGCCGTGCATAATGACTACAGCGAGCGCGAGTGGCAGCTGGAGCGCGGCGGCCAGTGGGTCAAAGGCAAGAGCTGTGACACCTTTGCCCCCATCGGCCCCTTCCTCGCCACACGCGATGAAGTCGCTGATCCGCAGAATTTGAAACTCTGGCTGAAGCTCAATGGCAAGACCATCCAGAATAGCAGCACCGCGCAGATGATCTTCGGCGTGAAGAAGCTCGTGAGCTACCTCAGCCAGTTCATGACGCTGCTCCCTGGCGATGTCATCACCACCGGCACACCTCCAGGCGTGGGGCTCGGCTTCAAGCCCGATCCGCTCTTTCTCAAGGCTGGCGACGTCGTCGAGCTTGGCGTGGAAGGCCTCGGAGAGCAGAAGCAGACCGCCGTGGCCTGGAAGTGAAAGCGCAGGCGGGGTGAACTTTTCTGCGCATCCTGCGTCTGAAAGGGCCCCGCCATGCTGCGTCACCTCCTCTGCACCCTGACTCTACTCCTCTGCGCCCCAGCGTTGCGGGCGGAGCAGTGCCTCGTGCTCGGTGACAGCCTCAGCAAAGAATACGAGGCGGAATTCCCCGGCCTCTTCCCCCAAAACCCCGCCGCATGGCAGGCGCGGAATTGGATCGAGATCCTGCACCAGCACCGCACCGACTGGTTCGACACCGGCACCTGGGATGCCTATGCCGACATCCGCCTCACCGGCCATGCGCATAACTGGGCCATGCCCGGCGCCACCACGGCAGAGATCAAGTCCATGCTCACCAGCCTGCTCAACCAATGGTGGGTCAGCTCGCTCAAAAATCACATCCGCTACGATGTCGAGCGAGTCGTCATCTTCGCCGGTGGCAATGACGCAGATAGTTACTACGCGGGCCTCTACAATGGCTTCGTCGGCCCAGAGGTCACAGCTCCCACTTTGGCGAATCTGCAATGGCTCGTCTCCTGGGTGCGGGCGCTGAAGCCCAGCATCCCCATCGTGCTCGTCAGCGTGCCGCATGTGGGCTGCACACCGAAGATCCAGCAAGGCTACCCCACCGATGCCGTGAAAACCGCACGCGTCACCGCCGCCATGGATGCACTGAATGCCAGCCTCGCCACCTGGGCCACGCAGCAGGGCATCGGCTTTGTCCCCGGCGTGTATGAATTCACCCGCGCCATCATCACCCAGCCCTACCGCATCGGCGGCATCGAGTTCTACCGCGTCGCAGATGCAGACTCCCGCACGCGGTATGTCTTTAGCGGCGATGGCTTTCATCCCATCACCTCCGCGCATGCACGCATCGCCCAGCTCATCGTTGCAGCCTTTCAGGCCAGCTATTCGGCGACACCGATCCCTTCACTCACGGATGATGAGCTCATCACCCAGGTGCTCGGACTCGACCCCGACATCCCATTTCACGAATGGATGGCCTCCCAGGGCACCAGCGGCACCCTCACTGGCGATGCCGACCAGGACGGCGTGCCGAATCTGATCGAGTTCGCCCTGGAAGGCGTCACCCATGCCGCCAGCATGCCGCAGCCCACTTTTCAAAATGGAGCCCTGACCATGAACTACCGCCTACGCACCGTCTTCAGCGAATGGGGCAGCCTCACACCCCAAAAATCCGCCGATCTACACACCTGGACCGATCTCCCCGCCAGCGAGATCCACCCGCAGCCCGATGGCAGCATCACCATCGCCGTCCCTGGCACGGAAAAGGCCTTTCTCCGCCTCCGAGCCACCCGCTGAACGACATCCACCGCGCAGGGCGTAGTGAGAGGCTGCCATGATCCGCACCCTACTCACCGCACTCACCCTCAGCCTCGTCCCCACGCTGCTCCACGCCCAGGAGAGCGATGGAAAGCTCCGCATCATCGTCTTTGGAGCCCACCCCGATGACGCCGAGTATAAAACCGCTGGCACTGCGGTGAAATGGGCGCGGCAGGGGCACCATGTGAAACTCGTCTCCGTCACCAATGGCGACATCGGTCACTGGAAGGAAGCTGGCGGCCCGCTCGCCCAGCGCCGCGCGGCAGAAGCTGCCGCCTGCGCGAAAAAACTCGGCGTCACCTCCCAGGTGCTCGACATCCATGATGGCGAGCTTTTGCCCACGCTGGAGAACCGCAAGCTCATCACCCGCGTCATCCGCGAGTGGCGTGCAGACATCGTCATCGCCCACCGGCCCTGGGATTATCATCCTGACCATCGCTACGTCGGCGTGCTCATCCAGGACGCCGCCTTCATGGTCACAGTCCCCTTCATCGTGCCAGATGTGCCACCGCTGAAAAAGAACCCCGTTTTCCTCTACTCCAGCGATGGCTTCCAAAAACCCTATCCCTTCACCCCAGACATCGCCGTCAGTGTGGACGACTCCTTTGACCAAAAACTCGATGGCATCCACGAGCTCACCTCCCAGCACTACGAAGGCGGTGCCAATGGCTCCGAAGAGCATGTCAAAAACGTCCCACCCGCCAGCGACGAGGCCGCACGCCGCGCCTGGCTCAAACGCCGCTGGGGTGCCCGCCAAGGCAGCGAAGCCGACAAATACCGCGACCTCCTCATCAAGCTCTACGGCCCCGAAAAAGGCAAAGCCGTGAAATACGCCGAAACCTTCGAAATCTGCGAATACGGCCGCCGCCCGTCCCTGGAGGAGATCAAGACGCTGTTTCCGTTTTATGATGAGAAGTGACCGCCAGGTGCCAAAGCGGCATTTGCAGTGGCAATACACGCCTACATGGCTAAATGCACGCCCCCATCATGCAGCCGAACACGCCACCGCCAGCCGCCCCCGAACATTCTGAGTCCGAACTCCTCGCCATCCGTCGCACCAAACTCGACGATTTGGTCAAAGCGGGTGTGGATGCCTTTGGCGGTCGTTTTGACACTACGCATCAGCCAGGGGCGCTGAAGGCTGCGTTCGAGGAAAACCTCACCGTGAGCGTTGCGGGCCGCATTTTGAGCCGTCGCGAGATGGGGAAGGCCACCTTCTTTGACCTTGGCGACATCTCCGGGCGCATGCAGTGCTACTTGAGCAAGTCCGACGTGGGTGATGAGGCCTACGCTCAGTTCACAGGCCTCGTGGACATCGGCGACTTCGTCGGCGTGGAAGGTTTCACCTTCATCACCAAGCGCGGGGAGAAATCCATCCACATCAAGAAGCTCACGCCGCTGTCCAAGGCGCTGCGTCCGCTGCCGGACAAGTGGCACGGCGTTGCCGACAAGGAGATCAAATACCGCCAGCGCTACCTCGATCTCATTTCCAATGACCGCAGCCGCGAGATCTTCGTCACGCGCAGCAAGATGGTCGCCGCCATCCGCAATTACATGCAGGAGCGCGGCTTCATGGAAGTCGAGACGCCGATGATGCAGGACGTGCCCGGCGGCGCGGCCGCAAAGCCCTTCGAGACTTTCTTCCATGCGCTGAACCAGCCGATGTTCCTGCGCATCGCGCCGGAGCTGTATTTGAAGCGCCTGCTCGTGGCCGGCTTCACGCAGATCTTCGAATTGAACCGCAACTTCCGCAACGAAGGCCTCAGCCGCCGTCACAATCCGGAGTTCACCATGCTGGAGGCCTACTGGGCCTACGCCGACTTCGAAAAGATGGCCGACCTCGTCGAAGGCATGATCTGCCATCTCGCCGAAAACTTCTGCGGCGGCCTCAAGATCGAGCACAAGGACGAAGAAGGCAATGTCACCAAGACCATCAACCTCGCCCGCCCGTGGAAGCGTGCTCGCTACACCGATCTGCTCAAAAGCATCGACCCGAAATGGTATGACTACACGCCCGAGGAGCGCAAAGCCCGCGCCAAGGAACTCGGCGTCGAGATCGGAGCGAACTTCGAAGACTACGAGGTCACGCAGCATGTCTTCGAGCGCCTCATCGAGGCGAAGCAGTTCGATCCGCTTTACGTCACCCATTGCCCGAAGGAACTCGTGCCTTTGGCGAAGCAAAACGCCGACGATGACAGCATCGTCGATGTCTATGAGCTCGTCATCAACGGCCAGGAGATCAGCCCCGGTTACTCCGAGCTGAACAACCCCATCGTCCAGCGTGAACGCCTGGAGCACCAGGCCGGTGAGGAGACGCAAAAGATCGACGAGGAGTTCATCCTCGCCCTCGAGCACGGCATGCCGCCCGCCGGTGGCATCGGCATCGGCATCGACCGCCTTATCATGATGCTCACTGGCGCCGAAAGCATCCGTGACGTGATCCTCTTCCCGCAGTTGAAGCGGAAGGACTAGGCTGTGTCTGAAAACGTGCCAGCTTCGATCAGGCGAAGCAAAGTGGCCATCTCGCTCCGCGAGATGAGCAAACGACTCTCACGAGCATGTTGGCTTCCGCTTACTCGTAAACTGGGGGCTTTGAGAAGCGTCCAGCTCATCTCGTCGGAGCGAGATGGCTACCGTGCTGACGCAACATTCGAGTGCCCCAGGTGGTTTTCAAACACAGTCTAGAATCAACTGGTCGTCACCCGCGTGTTCTGACAAAATGAGGCCATGAAGCGCCTCACCTTCGCCCTGTTGTCGTCACTCGCCGTCTCTGCCTCCGCTGCCACACCTGAAACGGCCGCTCAGGCCGTCAATGCTCTCGGGCTCGATCTGCACCGGCAGATGCCAAAGGAGGGGAATGTGTGTCTTTCGCCGTACTCGATCCAGTCGGCGCTGGGGATGACGTATCTCGGGGCGAGTGGTGTGACGCAGGAGGAGATGGCGCGGGTGCTGCATTTGCCAAAGGACAAAGCAGCGATCGGAGAGTCGTTTGCGGCGCTGAATAAGGCTTTGGAAGAGGCGCGGGAGAATTCGGCGAAGGAGGTGGAGCAGTCGAAGAAGTATGGCGGGCCTGCGGAGGCGCTGAAGCTGAGTGTGGCGAATCGGCTTTTCGGCCAAAAGGGCTATGAATTCCGCCCAGCGTTCCTTTCGGGCGTGAAGAGCCACTTTGGAGCACCGATGGAGCTCATGAACTTCATCAAGGACCACGATGGTTCGCGGCGGGAGATCAATGGCTGGGTGGAAAAGCAGACGCAGAAGCGGATTCGCGACTTGATCCCCCAACGAGGCCTCAGTGCGGATACGCGGCTCGTTTTGGTGAATGCGCTCTATTTCAAAGCGGCTTGGTCAGATGACTTCAACGAGCAGGCGACGGCTCCGATGCCGTTTCACGCGAATGGAGCCAAATCGACGATCCAAGTGCCGACGATGGGCAAACAGCAGCACATTCAGTATTTGAACGGAAGCGGCTTCCAAGCGGTGACGCTGCCGTATGCGGGCAATGACCTGCATTTCCTGCTCATCGTGCCAGATGACATCAACGGCGTGTCAGCCGTGGAGAAGAAGTTAACGCCGGAAACGCTGCTGGCCTGCGCGAAAGCCGAGTATCGCGAGGTGATCCTGCATCTGCCGAAATTCAAGATCACCCCGCCCACGGTGCCGCTGGGCGAGGTGTTGCAAAAGATGGGCATGACGACCGCTTTCGACAAACCGACAGGAAGTGCGGATTTCGACGCGATGGCTCCCAAGAAGACGGACGACTACCTCTGCATCTCCGAGGTCTTCCACAAGACCTTCATCGAACTCGATGAAAAAGGCACCGAGGCCGCCGCAGCGACCGCAGTGGTGATGATGGTTGTGTCAGCAGCACCCATGGAGAAGCCAAAACCCATCGAACTCAAAGCCGACCGTCCGTTCCTCTTTGCCATCCAGCATGCAGCGAGTGGTGCGTGCCTCTTTTTCGGTCGAGTGAGTGATCCGAGCTGAGCAGATCGGATCAGGGAGCTGAGGGGCTGATGCGGGCGTTTCGCAGGCCGACTTCGCCTTCGAAGGCGATGAAGTTGAGCTGGGCTTTGGCGGCGGCGAGGATGGGGTGCTTGGCTTTTAGCGTTGTGCCGACAAATTGGGCGGTGAGTTCTTCGCCGTGGAAGGTGAGGCGCAAGGTCTGCCAGTCGCTGGATTTGAACTTCACTCGCTGTTTGGCGAGCTGGATGGTGTCTTGGTCTTTGGCGGGCGGATTGATGGCGATGTCGAGCTGAGCGTGTGAGAGCACGATGCGGAAGCTGTGGGCATTTCCTGCGGTGTGGATGCGCAAGGAGTGCCGATCGGCGTCGCCGAGGAGGATCTGGAACTCGATCACGCCGTCTGTGAAGGTGGTAGGGACGGTGAGGGTGGCTCCTTTGGTGTCTGCTTTGCCAAATAGGGCTCCTTCGCGGGGAGTCCAGCCTTTGCCTTTGTAGGAGCTGATGTCGATGGGCTCGGCGTGGGCGAGTGGTGGGAGCTCGGGGATGCGTGGCTTGGGCTTCACGTCGGCTGGTGGCATCTCGCGGCTGTAGCCGCCGTCGCGATAGCGCTGGAGCAGGGTGGCGAGCTCTTGGGCGATGGCGGGATGCTGGGCGGAGATTTCGGTCGCTTCGGCGATGTCTTTTTGCAGGTCGTAGAGCTGGGGTTTGAACTGGATGGCGTGGGCTTTTTTGGCTGCGGGCCGTATGTCATCTGCGGGGATGCCTTCGATCCATTTGTGGCTGCCTTTGCGGATGGCGAAGTTGCCATCGGCGCTGTGGACGATGACATCGGGGCGGATGGGTGTGGGATGCGGGGCTGCGAGCCAGGCCTTGGAGACATCATGGCTGTCTTCGGCGGCTTCGCTGGCTTTTGGCAAGGATGCACCAGTGATAGCGGCGATGCTGGCGAGTGTATCGACGATGCTGATGGTCTCATCGCAGATGGTGCCTGCGGGGATGTGGCCGGGCCAGCGGATGAGGTAGGGCACGCGGAAGCCGCCCTCCCACACATCATGCTTCCCACCACGGAAGGGGCCCACGGGCTTCAATCCGGCTTTCTGCGCATCGGTTTGCACGAGGTTGGCGTTCTCTGGCTTGTTCACGCCGCCGTTGTCGCTGCTGAAGAGGACGAGGGTGTTTTGCGTGAGGCCTCGTTGATCGAGCGCATCGAGTACACGGCCGACACTGAGGTCTAAATCGCCGATGAAGTCACAAAACGGCCCGCCTTTGCTTTTGCCCGCTGCTTGCTTGGAAGGCGTGATGGGATTGTGCACGGCGACGGGGGTGAAATAGACGAAAAAGGGCTTCTCCGTGCTCTGTTGGCCGATCCAATCCACCAGCTTGTCGGTGAGGGTTTCCATGACGTTTTCATCGACTCGCTTGGGGGCATTGAGATCGAGTGTTTTGACGCTTTTGCCCTTTTGTTGGCCCATGGTGATGTAAGGCGGGCTAGGCGAGGAGGGGCTTTGTTTGTCCAAGCCATAAACCCAGTGATCCTCGACATAGACGCCGCTGAGATCACCGTGATTGGCCGGGACGCCGAAGTGGTAATCGAAGCCGATTTCCAGTGGGCCGGGCTTGAGCTCCTGGGTGTAATCACACTTCTCTGCGGTGCCGTAGCCGAGATGCCACTTGCCGATGGCGGCGCTGGTGTAGCCCTGGTTTTTGAGCAGGGAGGCTATGGTGAGTCGCGTGGTCTCGATGTGCAGTGGCGCGGTGGTGCCCAGCACCTCGCTGATCAAGGAGGTGCGCCAGCAGTAGCGACCCGTCATGAGTGCGTAGCGTGTGGGTGAGCAGACGGAGGAGGTCGTGTTCGCATCCGTGAAGCGGCGGCCCTCTTTGGCGAGGCGGTCGATGTTTGGCGTGCTGACGAGCGCTGGGTCGGCACCGTAGCAGCCCACACTGCCCCAGCCGAGATCGTCACTGAGGATGATGACGACGTTTGGCCGCTCGGCAGCGAGCAGCGATGAAGTGAGTGCGAGGCAGAGGGCGAAAAAGCGAGACATGCGGCGGAGAACGAGCTGCACCGGCAGCATCTCACGCCTCTTTTTTGGTCCTACATTCCGTCATGGCGCGGAGATGGTCCTCTTTGCCGTAGGCAGTAAGTACATCGCCGGGGAGGATCATGTCCTCACGACCAGGGATGCCATGCCGAGTCTGCCCTTCACGCTTGATCGCGAGGATGACGACACCTTTATCCCAGGGGCGTGTCTCACTGAGCATGCGGCCGGCGAGGCAGGTGTCTGGCAGCACCTCGATCTCGGAGACGACATAGCCGTGCTGGATGCGCAGCAGCAGCTCGTAATCGAGCACCCGCACGATGCCCGCACGCTCGAGGGTGTGGCGGATGACGTGATCGAGCGCCTTCTGCACCCAGCCCATGCGTGCGATGAGATAGAGAGCTAGCAGGCCACCGATCAGCCACGCCAGCATCTGGAGTGTATCGCCCTGAGAGCCACTTTGCACCAGCGTGACGATGAGAGTGGCTAGCGCGGAGGTGAGGCCGATGTTGCCCGCGAGAATGAGATCACGGATGATGCGGCGGCGCACGGGGTGATTGACCACCATCTCGGCCTCCTTGGTGGTGAATCCGACGCCGAAGAATGCGGAGTAGCTCTGAAAGCTGGCCGTATCCCAGCTCAGTCCCGTCATCATCAGCGCGGTGGAGCCTACACGCACCGCGAGCAGTGAAATGAGCGCGATGACGAGTAGGGCAATGATGGGGGCCATGAGGGAAGGTGGAGCTGCGCTGGGTTAGAAGTGTTTTTCACTCACGGAGACGTCGTGATCGTACATTTGCTCTTTGGTGAGCTTGCCCTTCATGTCCCAGTAGCGGTTCAGGCCGTGGCGCTGGCCGTTGGCGAAATTCGTTTCCGCGCTGGGTTGGCCGTTGTCCCACCATTCCTTCATCACTCCATGCATCTTGCCGTTGATGTAGGGGTATTCGCCAGCAGCTTTGCCGTTGCTGTGTGTGCGGCGGATCATGCCGGTGTAGGGACGTGATTTGTAGCGGGCAGTTTTACCGTCATCGAGCATCTCGATGTTCGCATCGGTGAAGGCGACCTCAGCAGGCGGTTTTTCACATGCGGTGAGGAGTAGGAGAGTGAGGAGGACGGCAGCAGCGTGTCTCATGCCATGAAGGTGAAGCGCAAGCCCGCTCAAGCAAGCCCCAGCGCCGCGACTTGTGCCTCATCGAGCCCGAGATAGTGCCCTAGCTCATGCAGCAGAGTGATGCGCACCTCTTCGCGAAAGGTTTCCAGGTGGCCCTCGCTTTCGTCCCATAAGTTATCGAGGAAAAGGCGGATGCGCGGCATCTCATTTGGCGCGGCAGGCAGGGGATCGCAGCGTGCATTCCCCTCAAAGAGGCCGAGCAGATCTGGATCGAGGTCGTCTTCGGCATCGAGTGCCTCCGCCATGTCCACCAGGTCGATGCGGCATGCATCCGCCTCCTGCCGGATCACAGGCGGCAGACTCGTGAGCGTATCCCGCACGATGCGTGATGCGATGGATTCCAGGCGGGCAATGGTCATGCTCGTGACATGGGCAGATTCATGCAGGCTGCACGGCGTTTCTTGCGTGTGGGAGTAGGCGGTCCACTATCTGCACACACATGCCACACGACCTCCACGCCACCCTCCGCCAGTATTTTGGTCATGCGGATTTCCGCCCTGGGCAGCAGCAGGTCATGGAGGCTCTGCTAGCCGGGCGCAGTGCGCTGGCGCTGTTCCCGACAAGCGCTGGAAAATCACTCTGCTATCAGCTTCCCGCACTGCTCATGGATGGTGTGACGCTGGTCATCTCACCACTCATCGCTCTGATGAAGGACCAAGTGCAGGCGCTGAAGGCACGCGGCATCGCCGCTGCACGGCTGGATTCCTCTTTGAGCCAGGATGAGGCTGCGGAGGTCTTTGATGGCATGCGCAATGGCACGCTGAAGCTGCTCTACATCGCCCCGGAGCGGCTCATGAATGAAAACTTCGTCGAGCGGCTCAAACGCCTGCGCATTTCGATGATGGCGGTCGATGAAGCGCACTGCATCTCCGAGTGGGGGCATAATTTCCGGCCGGAATACCTGCGCTTGGCCCATGTGGCCCGCGAGCTGGGCATCAGGCCTGTTTTGGCCCTCACCGCCACCGCGACTCCCTCCGTGGCGGCAGACATCCGCACGGCATTTTCCATCGCACAGGCGGATCATGTGCAGACCTCCTTCCGCAGGGCGAATCTGCATTATCGCGTCACGCCCTGCACAGCGGCGCAGCGGTTGCCAAAACTCACCGCGCTGCTGCTGAAGCGCAAGGTGCCCTCCATCGTCTATGTGACGCTGCAAAACACCGCCGAGCACGTCGCCACGCATTTGCAGAAGAGCGGTGTCAATGCGCTCGCCTATCACGCTGGCCTCGCAGACGAGCATCGCCACGCGGCGCAGGATGCCTTCATGAGCGGAAAGACGGATGTCATCGTCGCGACCATCGCCTTTGGCATGGGCATCGACAAGGCAGACACCCGCGCCGTTTATCATTACAACCTGCCCAAGACGCTGGAAAACTACGCCCAGGAAACAGGCCGCGCCGGACGCGATGGCAAAACCTCCGCCTGCGAGCTGCTCGCCTGTGCAGATGACTGCATCACGCTGGAAAATTTCACCTTTGGTGACACACCCACGCCACAGGCCATCCGCCAACTGCTCGATCACCTGCTCCTCAGTGGCACGGAGTTCGATGTGTCGATGTACGATCTCTCACACGCCACCGACATCCGCCCGCTGGTCATCGAGACAGTCATCACGAATCTGGAGCTCGATGGTGTGCTGCGCCCACTCGGCTCCTTTTACGCCAGCTACCAGTTCCGCTTTCTCCAGCCGGAGCAGCGCATCCTCAGCGGCCATAAAGCGGAGCGGCAGGCCTTTTTGCGCCGCCTTTTCGGCGCGGGGAAGCGCGGCACGAAGTGGATCACCCTCAATCCAGACGAAGCCGCCGCTGCGCTGGAGGAACCACGCGAGCGCATCCTCAAAGCACTCACCTGGCTCCAGGAAAGTGGTGACATCGAGATGAAACCGAGCGGCAGCCGCCAGAAGTACCGCCTGGCCGAAGATGCCCACCGCCGCGACGCCAAAGAGCTCACGCTGAAGATGCAAAACCTCTTCGCCGACCGCGAGCGGCGCGATGTGGAGCGGCTGCATCAGGTGCTGGAGTTTGCCCAGCATCGTGGCTGCCTCACAAAATGGCTGCTCCACTACTTCGGCGAAGAAATGCCAGAGGACTGTGGCATCTGCACGAGCTGCAAAGAGCGCGAAAAAGGCCAGCAAGCCGACGCACCGCGTGAAATCCCGCAAAGCCCCGCGCCACCCATCACCACCGAGCACGTCGCCGCCATCCGCGAGCTACAAAATGAGCGCCACGCCTCCCTGCGCACCGCACGGCAGCTCGCCCGCTTCCTCTGTGGCCTCACCAGTCCCGCTACCAGTCGCGAACGCCTCGGCAGGCATGACAGCTTTGGGCTGCTAGAGCGCATCCCCTTTGCCGATGTGCTAGCGCAGACAGAATCCATGGGCCGGTGAAAGTGTGCTCGCTGTCGGCTTGTTATCCCCCGCATTCACTGCTTCCATGCTCCCTCCATGAAACCGCTCCTCGCCCTCTTCATCATCGCATCCGCTGCATCTGCCCACAGCGCGGAGCTTCCATCTTCCATCGACGCCATCCGTGCGGTGCAGCGTGAAGGTCAGGGAAATGAAGCTGCTGCAAAAGCTTGGCAGGACATCGTGAAAGCTGATTCCGCCGATCTACCCAGCGTGCTCGCTGGGATGAATGGCGCCAATCCATTGGCGGAAAACTGGCTGCGTGCAGCCGTCGGCGTCATCGCGGATCGAGCGCTGGAGGCCAAGAAACTCGATGTCGGCGTGCTGGTGACTTTTTTGAAGGACACCAAAAACAGCCCCGGAGCCCGCACACTGGCCTTTGACCTCATCCAGCGTGCCGATGCGGCGGAGGCAGAAAAACTCACGCCCATGCTGCTGGAAGATGTGAGCTCCGAGCTGCGCCGCCATCCCGTGAAAAAGCTCATCGCGGCTGGAGAAGCCCTTAGTGACAAAAAACTCGCCGCAGAGATGTATTCCAAGGCCCTGAAGGCCGCACGCGATGAAGACCAGATCAAAGACCTGAGCAAAAAACTCCGCGATCTCGGTGAAAAAGTCGATCTACCAGCCCACTTCGGCTTTTTGATGAACTGGAAGCTCATCGCCGCCTTCAGCAACGCGGACCGTGCTGGTTATGACACCGTGTATCCGCCGGAAAAGGAGCTGAAATACGACGCCAGCTACGAAGGCAAAAGCAAACCGGCCAAGTGGATCGACTTCACCAGCAAGGACGAGTACGGCAAGATCGACTTCAACAAGCCCTTTGGCATGGAAAAGAGCGCCGTAGGCTATGCCGCGACGGATTTCATGAGCAGCGAAGACCGCGCCGCAGAAATCCGCATCGGCTGCAAAAACGGCTGGAAAGTCTGGCTCAATGGTGAGCTCCTCTTCGCCCGTGATGAGTACCACCGTGGTGCCAAGCTCGATCAATACAAGTTGCCCTGTCAGCTCAAGAAGGGCAAAAACACCCTACTGGTGAAATGCTGCCAAAACGAGCAAACCGAGTCCTGGACCGTCGAGTGGGAATTCCAGCTCCGCATCTGCGATGCCACCGGCACCGCCATCATCGCCGCGAAATGAGGCCCTTTTGATTTAAACGCAGCCCTATCCTACTCGCCACTCGTCTGAAGTGATCTACCGCTGATACCTACAAGGGCCAGCGCCTCCAGATTGAGCGGCCCAGTGGTCATTTCGAGTTCACCTTTTGAGTTACGCGGCCAGTCGGCGGGATCGCGGTCCACATAAAGTTCGAGGCCGTTGCCGTCGGGGTCTTGGAGGTAGAGGGCTTCGCTGACGCCGTGATCGGCGGCTCCATCGAGCGGGATTTGATGCTCGATGAGGCGGCGCAGGGCATCGGCGAGTGATGCGCGGTCCGGGTAGAGGATGGCGGCGTGGTAGAGACCGGTGTTGCCGGGCGGCGGGGCTTTGCCACCACGGCTTTCCCAGGTGTTCAGGCCGATGTGGTGATGGTAGCCGCCCGCAGAGACGAAGGCCGCTCCGGGTCCGTAGCGCTGCGTGAGCTGAAAGCCGAGCACGCCGCAGTAAAAGGCGAGCGAGCGCTCGAGATCGGCCACTTTCAAGTGAACGTGGCCGATGCGGACGCCGGGATGGATGGGTGTGCTCATGGCATCGCTGGATAGTCGGTGTAGCCTTCGGGGCCGGGGGAGTAGAACCGCGCGGGGTTCGGCGAACTGAGCCTAAAAAGGGGAATGGAAGTTGTCCACGAAGTGAAATTCGAAATATTCGAGAGAGTCCATTTTCGTCGCTTCATGATGAGGTTTTCTCCTTCGTTCAGAGCCCCTTGAGGCCGACAGGATCGCTGTCGAGCATGCTGTTGTAGCTGTTCAGCGGCCAGATGCGCAGGTCGGCGCGGTCCGCGCCCCAGACGCTGATGCAGGTATCGGGCATTAACCTGGATAATGCAATAGAGTAGCTGGAGTGAAGCGAAGGGGTGTTACTACGAGGGATTGACGCGTGTGGCAGAATCACCGTGATGGTGAATCTACCGATTGAATACTCCGACAAGCCTGTGACGCCCTTTGGCGGCATGGCGTTGATGAAGCGTTTTGTGGATCAGACTGGTATCCGCGAACATCTGGCCACCTTGGATCTGCCTCAAGGCGGGTCGAATCGAGCGTATGATCCGGTGCAGATCATTGAAAGCTTTTGGCTTGGCATCTGGACGGGGGCTAGCCGCTACATCCACTGCGATTGGTTGCGCCAGGATCAAACGCTTGCAGCCATTTTTGGCTATGAGAGCCTGCCAAGCCAAAGCACCTACAGCCGGTTCTTCGGCAAGTTCTCTCATGCGCGCAACACGGTGGTGTTCCCAGCCTTACAGAAGTGGTTCTTTGCGCAAATCAACGTGGGAGCAGTGACGGTGGACTTCGACAGCACGGTCATCACGCGCGATGGCAGCCAGGAAGGCGCTGCCAGGGGCTACAACCCCAACCGCAAAGGGCGCAACTCGCACCATCCGCTCATGGCCTTCATCAGTCAGACACGGATGGTGGCCAATGCGTGGCTGCGCCCGGGCAACACGGCAGCGTGCTCCAATTGCGTCGAGTTCATGCGCGAGACTTTCGATGAGGCGCTCGCGGGAGTGAAGGTGGGCCTCGTGCGTGGCGACAGCGGTTTTTATACTGACGAAATCCTGAGCGCGTTGGAAGAGCGCAGCCTCAAATATCATCGCCGCGCGGGCCTACTCCAACATCAAGAACGAGGTCCACGGCATGAAGGACTGGGTGGAAATCTGCCCTGGCATCGCAGTCAAAGAGTGGCGGCATCAGCCAGCCGATTCGAAGGCCAAGGCGCGTCGGCACATTGTGGTGCGTAAGCAGATCAGTCGCCGTCCACAGGCCGGAGGCAAGCTGCTCTTCGACGACCTGCCCGACTACCGCTTTAGCCTGTATGTGACCAATCTCGACCTGCCGCTCGATCAGATATGGAACATCTACAACACTCGGGCCGACTGCGAGAACAGGATCAAAGAGTTGAAGCAAGACTTCGGCCTCGACGCGTTCTGCCTGCAGGACTTTTGGGCGACGGAGGCCTCGTTCCGCTTCATCATGGTAGCCTATAATCTGATGAGTCTGTTCCGGCATTTTGGACTCAACAGTCACAATCAAGCCACCTTGGCGACGCTGCGATCCTATTGCTTTGCAATAGGCGGTTGGGTCAGACAACACGCTCGAAAGCGAGTGCTCAAGCTCTCACTGCCTGGCTAAAACGTCCCTGGATGGACGCTATCTTCCGCCAAATCGAGGCTCGCCCACCGCCGTTCGCTTACTCAATTGCATAATCCGGGATTAATCGGATTCGATTCACAATCTAATCGACTCACGGTTTCGCCGCTTTTAGCGCGGTGGAGGAAGCTTTCTCCCAATCATGGCCGCTGGAGAGGATGCGGCCGTCTTTGCCGATGACGACGTAGGTCGGGATGCCGCGCACTTGATAGGCCTCAGCATCTTTTTCTTCGGTGTGACCGATGGCCATGGGGAAATGGAGATCGGGATGACGCTTCAAATACTCTCGCACTTCTTGCTCGGGATAAAAACCGGAGCTGAGGGCGAGGAGTTCGATACCGTCCTGCTGATGCTCCTGCCAAAACTTTTGCAGCTTCGGAAAGCCCGCGAGGCACGGGGCGCACTCCATGCCCCAAAAGTCTAGGATGCGCACTTTCCCGCCCGCTTTGGCCGCTAGCGGCTCGGTATGAATCCAGGTGGCGACGTGAATTTCTGGCGCAGGCTTGCCCGTGAGGTCAATGGATGCCGCAGAAGTATAGCGTGAGTCATCTGCTGTGGCGGGGAGTGTCAGTTTGAGCTGCATCATGCCCGTTTTGGCGCGGAAGTCTTTTTCGAGCCGCGTGCCGTCCGGTAGCCGCGATTTCACGTCGAGACTAAACCAGCCGAATTCGAGTCCACTGAGGTCAAAATATCCCGTTTTGTCCGTCACGGTCTTTCTGTCGCGTGAATAGGATTGCACTTCTGCGCCAGCGACGGGCTTGCCTGTGTGATCGAGCACGACGCCGGAGACTTTGCCCTCGGCGTCCGGCAAAACGAGGCGCAGATCACTCTGCGGGGCTTTGGCGTCGATCCAGGTGTCGCGGCTGAAATCAGGCGTCTTTTGCTTCGCGGTCACACGCACCGGGCCTGCGGCCAGTTTGTCGATGCGGAAGCGGCCTTGGGCATCGGTGCGGGTGAGTTTCACATTCGTTGGCTGTCCGTCGCCGGAGATGCGGATTTCTGCACCTGCCACGGCGGCTCCCTTTTTATCCACCACGGTGCCTTCGACGAATTCGCTCGTCGTTTTCAGCACGGGGTTCCATTCAAAGGTTTCGCCGGGCTTCAACGAATGGTCACGCAAAGAGGCGGAAGCGTAGCCATCTGCATAGGCAAACATCGTCACCTCTTTAACGGAGCGCGGGATCACCGGCACGGAGAAGCGCCCATCCGCTTCGACTTGCCGAAACCCCTGGAGCGGGCCGCTCGGGATGGAGTCCAAACTATCGCAGCTGAATTGGAATGTAGCCCCCTTGATTGGCTTGCCTTGTTCATCGCAAATGACACCTCGGATCGCGGCGAGTCCCTGGCTTTGCAGGGAAAGCGTCACGCTACCGCCACGTTTCAATTCCACGACCTCCGAGATGGCCTTTTCACTCCAGGCTAGCACGGCGAGGCCTTTTGTTGCTCTACCTCGTCATCGCAAATAGATGGAAACGAAAAATCGTCATCGCCGAGCAACTGCACCAAGGCACCAGCGGCAGGTTTTCCTGCTTCATCGAGCACGATGCCGCGGGCCAAGTTTTCCGCTTTTTGCGGCTTCAGTCGGAACTCGACGCTCTTTTGCTCACCTGCGGCCACTTGTACCGAGAGAGCGTCATCCCGCCCAGGCGGGAGATGCGTGGCTGGCACGACACGCTGCGAGCGGTAGTACAATTGATGAGTGCCCGCTTTGAGATGAAACAAGATCGGCTTCTCGATCTCCTTGCCGGTCTCCGCATCGAGCACCCGGGCCGTCACTACGGCCGTGGGAGAGAGCTTCAAGTCGCCCACATCCGTTGTTTTACCCGCCTGCACGGGCTGCTGAGGGAGCGTGTCGCCGATCCAGCGTGCCTCGTCTTTTTCGGGGCCACGATAAGAGACCTTATAGCTCGACGGTGGCACCTGGCGGAACTGAAACCGGCCCTCCGCATCGACGCGGAGCTGCTCACCATAGGCTGTGACATACGGATGCTCCTCCAGCAGATAAACGGCCCCGCCTTTCACCGGCGTGCCATCCGGCAACGAGATGCGGCCACGCAAACTGCCCGCCGCGACGAGTCGGTGCTCACTCTCCTCGCCGAGTGCTCGCGGAGCATCTTTGAAGTGCCCCATGTAGCGACCTGGGAGCTGTGCCATGTCCTCAGCATCATGTCGCAGATACAAAAAGGCCCCGCTCGGCAGGTTCGGGATCACGTAGCGGCCTTCATGATCAGTGATGCCCCGCCAGCCGATCTCCGGCAGGTTTGGCAGCAGATAATTCGCTGTGTACATAAAGCCGCGACTGTCCTCAGGCATCGTGCATTGATCCACCCGCAGCTTCACACCCGCCGCCGGGCTGCCATCCGGCCGCAGCAGCCGTACGCGGCACTCCGCTGCCGGAAAGAGCTTCACGCTCAGCTTTGCCAGCTTGCCATCCGGCCTCACAAAAGCGGCCGCAACGCCTCCGATGCCCACGTCAGTCTTTGAAGCGAGCACCGTGCCGTATTTCATCGCTTCCACCGCACGATCCGGCAGTGTCATGCGAAAGACACCTGCCGCGTCTGTGCTGCCTGTGGCGAGTATTTCGTCCTTCTCCGCTTCTTGGTTGTAGTTTGGCCGCAGGATGAACGTCACCTCCGCGCCTGCCACGGGCTCGTCTTTCGGGGAGAGCACTGTGCATTCGATGGGTAACGGTGCAGCGCCCTGTGAGCTAAGCACGCCAAAGCCGACGACGAAGATGAAAGCGAAGATGGATTTCATGCCGTGAGTTTAGTGGAACGGCATGGCATGTGTCATCGGAAAAGCTTGCGTAGATTCGAGTGTCACTCGCATCCGACCCACCCCAGGCCTTCAATCCAATGATTCGATTCCCAATCGAATCTACGCGGCAATCACGGGATAGTCGGTGTAGCCCTCAGGGCCGGGGGAGTAGAACCGTGCGGGGTTCGGCGCATTGAGCGGAGCCTTCGCAGCGATGCGGGCGGGCAGATCAGGATTGGCGAGGAAGCTGGTGCCAAAGGCGACGGCGTCGAGCTTGCCCTCGGTGATGGCTTGTTCGGCCTCGTCGGCGGTGTAGCCCATGTTGCTGATGAGCGTGCCTTTGAAGTGCAGGCGGGCAGGCGTCATGACATCGCCTTGCTGAGCTTGGAAGAAATCGGCACGCATCAGGTGCAGGTAGGCGATGCCGCGCGTGGAGCATTGCTGAGCGATGTAGGTGGTGACGCCGACGGGATCGCTGTCGATCATGCTGTTGTAGCTGTTGAGCGGCGAGATGCGCAATCCGACGCGATCCGCGCCCCAGACGCTGATGACGGCATCGAGCACTTCGAGCATCAAACGAGCGCGATTCTCGATGGAGCCGCCGTAGGGGCCGCTGCGCTTGTTGGCACCGTCGCGGAGGAATTCGTCGAGCAGGTAGCCATTGGCTCCGTGGACCTCGACGCCGTCAAAACCGGCCGCTTTGGCATTTTCGGCAGCCTTTTTGAAACCGGCGACGATGCCAGGGATTTCGTCGTCGCGGAGTTCGCGAGGCGTGACGTAGGGTTTCTTGCCTTCGGGCGTGTGGACTTCATCGCCGGTGATCGGAATGGCGCTCGGGGCGACGGGTTGGGCTCCGCCATTGAGCAGCGGATGGCAGGCACGACCGCCGTGCCAGAGCTGGAGCACAATTTGACCACCTTTGGCGTGCACGGCATCGGTGACGGCTTTCCAGCCTTTCACTTGAGCGTCGGAGTAGATGCCGGGTTCCATCCAGAAGGATGAATTGCCCTCCATGACCATGGTGGCCTCTGCGATGATCAAACCGGCGCTGGCACGCTGCGCGTAGTATTCCGCCATGAGCGGTGTGGGATTGTGATCGGCATCGGCACGGCAACGCGTGAGCGGGGCCATGAGGACGCGGTTTTTGAGCTGGAAAGCGCCGGCGGTGAGTGGGGAGAGGAGCTGCATGGGATTTACGATTTTTGATTTATGATTTCAGGTCGGCGTGGAGCTTGATGTGCAGGTGGATGTGGTCGTTGACGATGTGTTTGCCGAGGAAGCGGAAGAGTCGGCCGGAGCCATAGACGCTGCCGAACTGGGTGCGGTCGAGATCGAGCACGCCCTGTGCTGTGAGGCGCTGGCCATCGGCGGTGGCGACGAGGATGGGGAACTCGATCTCGCGGGTGATCCCGCGCAGGCTGAACTGGCCGCGCAGGAGGTGATTCGGCGTGCCGTCGGTGCAGGTGGCGAGGGGCGTGATGCTTTCTGCGATGAACTCGGCCACGGGATGTTGCGCGACATCGAAGAAGTCATCGCTGTGTAGATGGGCGATGAGCATTTGGTTCATCGCGGAGTCGCTGATGTCCTCGCAGGCGATGCTGTCCATCGCGATGCGGAAGCGGGCGGCCACGAGCGCGTTGTCGCGCAGCGTGATCTCGCCCTCGGCGAGGCGCACGGTGCCGCTGTGATGGTTGAAGAGATTGCGCCCGGTCCAGCGGATGAGGCTTTGCTCCGTGTCCGCATGGAAGGTGCCGCTGAGTGAAGGCGCGGCGGGCAATGCGCCCTCGCCTTCCAGCGGCAATCCGGCGGCACTCCACGCATCGAGACCGCCTTCGAAAGCCGTCACGTTCGTAAAACCAGCCGCCCTGAGCTTTTCAGCCGCCACCTTGGCATCGAGCGAGCCGCTGCCCGCGCCATACACGATGATGGCGCGGGCTTTGTCAGTGGTGAGAGCGGCGATTTGATCAAAGAAGGCCACCTCATACACACAAGCCTGCTTTGAGCCGGGAATGCGCTTCGCGGCGAAGACCTCCTCCGGCAGCACCTGCACGAGCAACGGCGCGTTCGCGGAGGCGAGGAGGGTTTGGAATTCGTGGGCAGTCATGGCGATGAGGTGGTGTGATGGATCACTTCACGAGGCCGAGCCAAGCTTTGCGCTCCGTGAAGAGGAGGAAGGCGGAGAGGACGCCGATGACGAGGATGGGCGGATCGGTGAGGCCGGCGCCTTTGGTGAGGAAGACGTGGAAGGCGACGATGTTCACGATGATCGGCCCGAGCACGAGGAGGCCGATGTTACGAGTTTTTGGCAGAGCGACGAGCAGGCCGCCGAGGATCTCCAGCACCTTCACGAAGGCGAGGTAGCCGGTGGGGAACATCGCGGCCATGAAGAGCTTGTGCGGTGCATCGGCCGGAGATGGATCGGCAGGCATCGGGATGAAGTTCAGGAAGAAGTTCGCGCCAAAGGTGATGAAGGCGAGACCGAGGAGGATGGAGGCGAGGGTGGGTGCGTGTTTCATGGTTTTATGACTTAGGATTTCTGATTTACGATTTGGGGGAGTGTTTAGGCGAGGTCGAAGAGAAGGGCTTCGGCGTCTTCGCTGGCGGTGAGCGTCAACGTGCCGGAGTCGTCGGTACTAGCGGCATCACCGGGGTTGAGGGTGGTGTCGTTGAGGGTGACGCTGCCTTTGATGAGCTGGAACCAGGCTCCGTGTCCAGCTTTGACTTCATGCGTGGTGGATTTACCAGCGGCGAGGCGCACGCGGTAGATGTCCGCATCTTGATGGATGGTGGCCGAGCCTTCCCGGCCATCGGGCGAGATGACGAGCACCTTTTCCGCGCTGTCGTGTTCGGGCTTCGGATGCCACTCGGTGTAGCTCGGCTTCAAGCCCGCTTCGCGGGGACGAATCCAGATTTGCAGCAGCGAGGCACCTTCCGTCTTCGAGGGGTTGAACTCGCTGTGAGTCACACCTTTGCCTGCGCTCATGAGCTGGATCTGGCCTGGCTCTAGCGTGCGACCATTGCCCATGCTGTCTTTGTGCGCCAGCGCACCCCAGAGGATGTAGCTAAAGATCTCCATGTCCCGGTGCGGATGCGTGGGGAAACCAGCTCCAGGAGCAATGACGTCCTGATTGATCACCCGCAGGCTGCGGAAGCCCATGTGCGCCGGATCATAGTAATCAGCGAAAGAGAAGGTGTGATAGCTGTCGAGCCAGCCGTGGTTGGCGTGGCCGCGTTCGTCGGATTTGCGAAGGGTGAGTTTCATGGTTTGCGAATGGTTAGGAGACACACAGCCCGCGAGTGGAAGCGCGAGCGCTGCCTGAGCGATGAACTGGCGTCGTTTGGATTTCATAACACCACGATACTTCCGTATCACCGTGCCTTCAGCCAATGCCGATGCGGAAGGAAGTTCATGCCGGGAGGTAATGAAGTCTCACGCCTCAAACAGCTTCTCAAACGGCACGAGGTAGTCGAAGAAGTCCTCGTCGGGGATGCTGGGATCGAGCTGGCCCTGATAGACGAGGACGCTGCGGCAGGGCGTGCCTTTGGGGAGCTTCAGTTTGCGGATTTTTTCCTGCACGGCGGTGATGCAGTCGTGGGTGATCTTTTCCCGCAGCTTGATCTCGATGACGTAGAGCGACTTCTTCGTGCGCAGCAGCATGTCGATCTGGCAGGCCTCGGTGCGTAGCGTTTTGGCTTGGAAATACGGCCCGGCGTTGAGGATGGGTGTGTTGGCGAGCTCGATGTGGCGCAGGAGGGCGTCGCGGTTGCTGATGACGAGGTTTTCAAACTGGAGGCCCATGATAGTGTCCCACTGTGGCAGCGTTTCGAGCGCACGCGTGCGGTAGAGGCCCTTCTGGATGCGCATTTTCTCAGGCTCGATGTAGCGGAGGTAAAAGCGGCTGTAGTTATCGCTGAGGCGATACTTCGCGGTGCGCTTCTCCGTGCCGCCGAGAGGTGAAAAAGGCAGGTCGCAGGTGATGAAGCCCGCGCTTTCTAGCTCGGTGAGCGCCTCGGTGACGATGCCACCGCGGCCGATTTGCAGTTCCTTCGTGATCTCGGTCATGGTGCGGGCGGGGCCGCTCAAAACGCGGCAGATGTCGCGGTAGCGATCTGCGCGGCGGTTGAAGACGCTGCTGAAAAGATCCTCGAACTCGCGGAAGAGCAGCCCGCCGGGGTCAAAGCAGAGGCGATGGATGTTTTGTTCCGCTGTCTGCGAAGGATCGATCTCCTCCAGGTAACGTGGCACGCCACCAGTGACGGCGAGGGTCTTGATTTTCTCCAGCACGGGAATGCGCGGGGCTTTGGCTCGCCAAAAGGGCACGCACTCCGGCAGCGGCATCGGCGGCATGGTGAAGACCCAACTCGTGCGGCCGACGAATCCAGCGCTTTTGAGCAGGTTCGCCTCAATCCATGAGGAGACGGAGCCGCAGAGCACGACGACGAGGTGGTTTCGCACGCTGAAAAGATTGTCCCACGCCACTTTGAGATGCCCGGCGAAATCCGTCGAGCCTGTGGCCATCCAGGAAATTTCATCGAGCAGCAGCACGACCTTTCCTTTTGCCGGAAGCGCCTGAGCGAGCATCTGAAAGGCCTGCGGCCATGATTCGAGCGTGACACGCGGCACCTTTGTCTGCGCGGCGAGCTGCTCCGCGAAGGCGGCGAGTTGCTCCACCGCACTGATGCCTTCACGCGGGCCGAGACCCTCGAGCTTGATGAAGTGATCCGCAAACGTCCGCCCGCAGTGTGTGACGAAGGCACTCTTGCCGATGCGCCGTCGTCCCTGTACGACGACGAGGGAGGCTTTCGGCTTGCGAAACAGACGCTCAAACTGGTCCGCTAGGAACTGGCGACCATGGAAAGGAGACAAGATAGGCATGCTGACAAAGGGAGCACGAAATCGACATTTCGTCAATTTGGTGCTCCTAATTAGAGAATAAAACAGAGCACGAAATCGACATGGTGTCGTTTTGGTGCTCTCTCAATCGTGAAAAAGGGAGCACGAAATCGACATGCGTCATTCTGGTTTCGTCCTTCGGCAGGCCGCGTAGGCTACTGCATGGAATTTCATCAACTGCGCTACTTCACCGCTGCGGCGGAGGACATGAGCATCTCGCGGGCGGCGCAGAGGCTGCATGTCACGCAGCCAGCGCTGAGTCGTCAAATCGCCGCACTGGAGGCGGAGCTGGGAGTGGCGCTGTTTGATCGGGTGAAGAAGCGCATCGTGCTGACGGACGCGGGGCGTTTTTTCCTGCCGAAGGCCCGCCAGATCATCTGCGATGCGGAAACCTCCGCGCAGCAGCTCCGCGAGCAGTTTGGCGATGCTCCACGCACGCTGCGGCTGGGTTTTCTCTCGATCTTTCTCGATGATCTGGTGGCTCCAGCGATGCGAGAGTTCCGCCAGCGGCATCCAAAGGCCCGCCTGAGCCTCTTTGAGCTGCCGCCGCGTGCGCAGCTCGACCGACTGCGCAGTCACGAGCTGGACGCGGCGATCTTAGGCAATATCGAGGAGGCTGATCGGCAGCTTTTCGCCGTGCGGCGGCTTTCGTGGCACAAGATGGCCGCCGTGGTGCCAGAGCACCATGCGCTGGCAAAGAAGAAAACGATCAAACTGGCCGCACTGGCCCGCGAATCATGGATTTCACTCAGCGATGCGGTTTTTCCTGGGAGACGGGAATTCCTGCGCGGCATCTGTGGCGCGGCGGGTTTTGAGCCGCAGATCGTGAGTGAGGTGGATTCACTCTCGCTGATGCTGGCGGCAGTCGCCGGGGGTGATGGTGTCGCTTTGATGCCGGAGCATGCGCGAAAGATCCCGCACTCAGGAGCGGCGTTCGTGAGGCTGACTGCGCCTGTGCCGACGACGGAACTGCTTCTGGTGCAACCGAAGGCAAAACCGAGCGCCGAAATGGCCACACTGGCGGAACTGATCGCAGAAAGGGCGACAAGGGTGCCGGAGTGAAGTGCGTATTTGTTTTTCAGATCGCATGCTTTCACGCCGCCAGCTTTTACAGACCACCGGACAAGGTTTCGGCTCCCTCGCCTTTGCCTCAATGCAGGCCGCTGAGACGCAGCACCGCTCGCAGACCATCGCACCGAAGGCAAAACGCGTCGTGCAGCTCTTCATGGGCGGCGCGGCGAGCCACATCGACCTTTTCGATTTCAAACCGGCGCTAGTGAAGCATCACGGCGAGGAGTCGAACTTCGGCGAGACGGTGGAGGCCTTTCAAAACGGTCTCGGGCCGTGGAAGAAGCCCGTGTGGGACTTCAAAGCCTACGGACAGAGTGGCAAGATGCTCAGCGAGGCCGTGGCACCGCTCGGAGCGTGTGCGGATGACATGGCCTTCGTGCACAACATGGTCGGAAAGACCGGTGTGCATTCACAGGGCACACTTTTGCAGGCCACGGGATTCAATTTGCCCGGTTTTCCCGGCATGGGCTGCTGGGTGAGCTATGCGCTGGGCTCGATCAGCGACAATTTGCCGACCTTTGTCGTGCTGCCGGATCATCGAGGTTTTGCCTCAAATGGGCCGAAGAACTGGGATTCGGCCTTTTTGCCCTCGCAGCATGCCGGAACGATCATTTATCCCGGCGCGGAGGTTCCGATCGCGGACCTGTTTCCGCACAAAAACGGCCGCTACATCTCGACGAGGTCGGATCGCGGTGGTTTTGAGCTTTTGGAGCAGTTGAATCGCAAACACGCCGCGCTGCGCGAGGAGGACTCGCGACTCGAAAGCCGCATCCAGAGCTATGAACTGGCCGCGAAGATGCAGCTCGCCGCGCCGGAGGCTCTCGACATCTCGAAGGAATCCGCCGCGATGAAAGCCATGTATGGCATCCAGGAGCATCGCAAAGTCTGGCCCACGGAGATCAATCCCGAGGAAGAAGCCGATTACATGGGCCGCAAATGTCTCGCGGCGCGTCGCTTGCTCGAACGCGGCGTGCGTTTCGTGCAAATCTGGAGCGGTAATGATAATGGGTTCCCGCGTCGGAACTGGGACAGCCACGAAGATGTCGAGCGTGACCACGGTCCGCTGGCCTGGGGCATGGCGAAGGCGGTTTCAGCGCTGATTCTCGATTTGAAGCAGCGCGGCCTGCTCGACGAGACGATCATTTTATGGACGACGGAGTTTGGCCGCATGCCGAGCACGCAGGGCGGCAAGGGCCGCGACCACAATCCGTATGTTTTTACGAACTGGCTCTGCGGCGGCGGCATCAAAGGTGGCGTGTTGGCCGGTGAGAGCGATCAGTGGGGCTACAAACCGATCGACCGCGCCAATCCCACGACCTGCTATGACATCCACGCCACGATGATGCACCTCCTCGGCATCGACCACGAAAAGCTCACCGTCCGCCACAACGGCATCGACCGCCGGCTCACGGATGTTCACGGGCATGTGATCCGCGATTTGGTGGCATGAGCTGGCTGCCGCGCCGCGTATGACGGGAGATGCTTTTTCGTCTTTGCTTACTCTCATTCACCACGCTGGCTGGCGCGGCGGAGCTGTCGTTCAACCGCGACATCCGCCCGATCCTCAGTGACAACTGCTTTTACTGCCACGGACCGGACAAAAACAATCGCAAGGGCGATCTGCGGCTCGATGTGCGGGAGGAACTGATCAAGCTGGGGCCGCAGACTTTGATCGAACGCATCCACACCGCCGATGCCGATGATCTGATGCCGCCGGCGAATTCGCACAAGAAGCTCTCGGCCAAGCAAAAGGACACGCTGAAGCAATGGGTCGCCCAAGGAGCGAAGTATGAGCCGCATTGGGCCTTCGTGCCGCCGGTGAAATCGAAAGCGGGCAAGTCCATCGACGACTTCATCCGGGCTGAGTTGAAGAAGCATGGGCTTCAGCCTGCGCCAAAGGCTTCGCGGGAGACGCTTATCCGCCGCCTCTCGCTCGACCTCACGGGCTTGCCGCCGAAGGCATTGGCCCCATCCGACCTATCGGCCCTATCCGACTACATCGACCACCTTCTCAACTCTCCGCACTACGGCGAGCACATGGCGGTTGCGTGGCTGGATGCGGCGCGGTTTGCGGATACAAATGGCTACCAGGTGGATCGTGATCGCGAGCTATGGCCGTGGCGGGACTGGGTGATTCGTGCGTTCAATGAGAACATGCCGTTCGATCGGTTCTCCATCGAGCAGCTCGCGGGTGATTTCCTGCCGGGTGCCACGCTGGATCAAAAGATCGCCACCGGCTTTCATCGCAATCACATGCTCAACGAGGAAGGCGGCATCATCGCGGAGGAGTTTTTGGCCGAATACACGGCCGATCGCGTGGAGACGACGGCTGCTGTGTGGATGGGACAGACCTTCAACTGCTGCCGTTGTCACGATCATAAGTTCGATCCCTTCACGCAGCAGGACTTCTACGCGATGAAGGCCTTCTTCCACAATGTGCCGGAACGCGGCGTGGGCCTTTACAGCAATCCGGTGCGCACCAATGCGCCGCCTTTTGTGAAACTGCCAGCTCCGGAGCTGGAAGCGAAGATCGCGGCATTGAACGCGAAGCTCAAACACGTCGAAGATCAGCTCAAAGGCCTCGCAGCGGGTGATCTGGAGCCTTGGGCGAAAAAGCTCGTCGCGGCGAAGATCGACTGGCTGCCGCTGGAGCCGCAAAAAGCCACGGGTGGTGACAATCCGCCGCAAATCGCCGACAAAGCCGTTTTGATCGGTCCGCAGGAAACGCGGGCGAACAACATCGTGATCAAGGCGAAGCTTCCAGCGGGCAAAATCACCGCGCTGCGTCTCGAATGCTCCACCACGGCTCCAGCGGCCAGTTTTCAATGGAGCGAGCTCAAAGTCGGCAAAACGAAGCTGCACGCCATCGACGCCACGCATGCCAACGTGCTCGACAATGATCGCAAAACCAAATCTGTGCTCTCGGTGGCACCCGACAAACCGGTGCAGGCACTGTTTGAGCTCGAAAAGCCTCTGGAAGGCCCGGAAGTGGAGATCACGATCGGTGTCGAGAATGCCGGCGGACCTTCGCAGTGGCGTTTGTTTGCCACCACGGCTCCGACTGAGGTCATCGCGCCCGCGAGCATTGTGAGCATCGCAGAGAAAGTGCATGCGAAACGAACCGCAGCCGAGCGCAAGAAGCTCGCGGAATTCCGCATGGCCCAGATGCCGGAGCATCGACGTCTGAGTGAGGAAGCGGCCGCTTTGAAGAAGCAGATCGCTGCCGCAGAGGCGGAGATTCCCACCACGCTGGTCATGGAGGAGCAGAAGGAGATGCGCCCCACCTTCATCCTCATGCGCGGTGCTTACGACAAGCCGGGCGAAAAGATGGCCGCGGCTACGCCCGGAGTTTTGCCAGCGCTCGCCGCTGATCTGCCGCGCAACCGCCTCGGCCTCGCGAAGTGGCTCGTGAGCCGCGAGAACCCGCTCACCGCCCGCGTGATCGTGAACCGCTTCTGGCAGCATTTCTTCGGCACGGGCCTCGTGCGCACGAGCGAGGATTTTGGCTCTCAAGGTGAACAACCAAGTCATCCCGAGCTGCTCGACTGGCTCGCGGTGACGTTTCAAGAGAGCGGCTGGGATGTGAAGAAGCTCGTGAAGATGATCGTGACCAGTGAGACCTATCAGCAGAGTTCTCAGTTCTCAGTTCGCAGTGCTCAGTTGGACCCGATGAATACCTGGCTCTCACGCGGACCGCGTCATCGTTTGAGCGCGGAAGTCATTCGCGATCAAGCTCTGGCCGCCAGCGGGCTGCTGGTGGAGAAAATCGGCGGCCCAAGCGTAAAGCCGTATCATCCGCCCGGTCTTTACGAGCAGGTCGTGGCCCAGCGTGACAATCCCAAGGCCACCTACCAGCAAGGCAGCGGCGATGATCTGCATCGTCGCAGCCTCTACACCTACTGGAAGCGCAGCGTGCCGCATCCCGGCATGCTGCTCTTTGACGCACCTTTTCGCGAAACCTGCGCTCTGCGGCGCTCGCGCTCGAACACGCCACTGCAAGCACTCAACCTGCTGAATGATCCCACCTATGTCGAAGCTGCCCGATTCCTTGCGCAGCGCATGATCAAAGAAGGCGGCACGACCATCGAATCTCGCCTCACGCATGGTTTCCGGCTTCTGCTCGCTCGAAAGCCGAGTCCGCAGGAACTCCAGGTCCTCACAGCCGCCGTCGAGCGATCCATCCAAGACTTCACCAAGGACTCCGAAGCCGCCAAACAGCTCATGGCGTTCGGCGAAGCCAAAACCGACGACAAACTGCCCCCCGTCGAACTCGCTGCCTACACCACTGTCGCCAGCACGCTGATCAATCTCGACGAAACCATCATGAAGGAGTGACCTCATGAGCACCGAATCCTCCCTCGCCCCTTTTTCGCGTCGCAACTGGCTCAAGAGCCTTGCCCTCGCTTCCCTCGCGAATCCGAAGCTCTTCGCTTCGCAGGCCGCTCACTTTGCGCCGAGGGCGAAGCGCATCATCTGGCTCACGCAGGCGGGGGCACCGTCGCAACTCGATCTGTTTGATTACAAGCCGGGGCTCGCGTCGCAGTTCGACAAGGATTTGCCCGACTCCGTGCGCGGGGAGCAGCGACTCACGGGCATGACAGCGGGGCAGAAGCGCTTTCCCATCGCGCCTTCCGTGTTCAAGTTTGCGCAGCATGGCCAGAGCGGCATGTGGTTGAGCGAGTTGCTGCCGCACACCTCGAAGTTCGCGGATGAGATCTGTTTGATCCGTTCGCTGCACACGGAGGCGATCAATCACGATCCGGCGATGACGCTGCTGCAAACCGGGCATCAAATCGGCGGGCGGCCTGCGTTTGGCGCGTGGGTGTTGTATGGCCTCGGCTCGGACAATGCAGACCTGCCGGCCTTTGTCGCGCTCATCTCGCGTCCCAGCGGGCCGACGAACGCGCAGCCGCTGCACGAGCGTATGTGGGGCAGCGGTTTCCTGCCATCGAAGTATCAGGGCGTGCGCATGAGCTCCGGCAAAGACCCCGTGCTCTTCCTTTCGAATCCGCCCGGCATCACCACCGAGCGCCGCCGCGCCATGCTCGACGATGTCGCCGCGCTGAATCGCCTCAAGCTCGCCGATTACCACGATCCCGAAACGCAGGCCCGCATCGATCAATACGAGATGGCTTTCCGCATGCAGTCCGCCGTGCCTGACCTCGCCGATCTCTCCAAAGAACCCGCCGACATCTACGAACGCTACGGCCCCGAATCGAAGAAGCCGGGGACGTATGCCGCGAACTGCATCCTCGCCCGCCGACTCGCCGAACGCGGTGTGCGCTTCATCCAGCTCTACCATCGCGGCTGGGACCAGCACAACAACCTGCCCAGCGGCATCAAGAGCCAGTGCCACGACACCGACCAGCCTACCGCCGCGCTTTTGGCCGAGCTCAAAGAACGCGGCATGCTCGATGACACGCTCGTCATCTGGGGCGGTGAGTTTGGACGCACGGTCTATTCGCAGGGCGTGCTCACTCAAGACAATCACGGCCGCGATCACCACCCGCGCTGCTACAGCGTTTGGATGGCCGGAGCCGGAGTGAAAGGCGGCCACGTCCACGGCGAGACCGACGACTTCAGCTACAACATCGTCAAAGACCCCGTGCACATCCACGACCTCAACGCCACCGCGCTTCACCTCCTCGGCCTCGACCACACCCGCCTCACCTACCGCTTCCAAGGCCGCGATTACCGGCTCACGGACATCCATGGCGAGATCGTGAAGGGTGTGCTGGCGTGATGAGAGCGTTTATGGGGCCTTTTTGCTGCTTGGGGCGGCATCGAGGAAGTCGATGGCTTTCTTCATCCACTCGGCCTTGGGTGGCGAGTGGCCGTGGGCGGGGATATTCAGCATCTCGGCGGCTTTGAAGCCTTCTTTTTGAAAGCCGTTGGTGAAGACGGCTTGGGTATTGGGCAGGTTGAAGTCTTTTTCGCCAGTGATGAGGACGTAGCGGCACTGTGATTTCGCGATTTGGACGAAGTCCGTGTGCGGTAGGTAGCCGATGCTAAAGCGCTGCTTGCCATCGGGCGTGGCGACATCGGTGTAAAAGTTCACTCCCATGCAGCAGATGGTGTTTGGGAAGATGTCGGCATAGCAGACGCCGAGCATGCTGGCGACACGGGCACCGCCGGAGAAGCCGGAGACGATGACGCGTGTGGGATCGATGTTGGCGAGCTTTCGCAGGTTGTAGTTCGCGTCGATGGCGAGGCGCATGCGGTCAAAGACGCTGCGTGGATTGCCAGAGTGATGGGCACCGATGAAAATGAGCTTCTTTTCGGCCAAAAGGGGCTCCCACTCCGCTGGGATGGTGGGTTTGTCACTGGCGCTGATCCAGATGAAAAGGCCGTGTGGATCGCTGTCGCGGTAGTTTTTCGGGAGGAGGACGTCAAAGAGCTCTTTTTTCACGTCGTAGGCCGGAGGAGTCTCTGCGGCGCTGAGGCGGAGTTTGACCTCCAGAGCATCGGAATGGGGTGGTGACTCCGAAAAGGTGATTTGGCCACGCAGGCCGGGTTTCGGGAGTTTTTCCTCTGCGATGATGCAGGAGGAAAATGCCAGGAAGAGGCAAAGGAGGCGCGGAGACATGGTTCAGGTTCGGCGAAAACGGCAGAGGCCCAGGCTGACCTACCTCACTGCATGATCGTCACGCGTGTGCCGACATCGGTGTGCTGGTAAATCGTGCGTGCCATGGTGTAGGGGAGGCGGATGCAGCCGTGGGAGGCGGGGCTGCCGGGATTCGGGATGGCGCCTGCGTGCATGCCGATGCCGTTGCCAGTGATGCGCATCCAGTAGGGCATTTTGGCGCCGACGAATTTGCCACCTGGGGGCACACGATGCACGCCTGCGATGGCTCCACCACGCACGACGCCACCGCTACGGTTGACGATGGTGCCGTAGCGGTTGCTGCGCTTATCCACGACCTTTTCGGTGATGCGAAAGGTGCCTGTGGGTGTGGGGTAGCCACTGCGACCCGTGGCGACGTAGGTCCAGCCGACTTTTTCGCCACCTTTGAAGATGTAGGCCTTCTGCTGACTGAGGTCGATGTTGATGCTGGTGGGGCCTTCGACACTGCCGCCGCCATGCCAGACGTAGAGTGGGCTGCTGCTAGCCTCGACAGGCTGGATGATGATGGCGCGGCGCACCTCCACCACTTCATCGGTGCGGATGGAGGAGGCGCATTGGCTGAGCAGCAGCGCAGAAGCAGCAGCGAGGCAAAGGCGGGATGCTTTCATAGGAGATGGCGGGGTTGTAGCATTTTTGTGGCCCGCCGTGCAAGCATCTGACGAAATTTTGACTTCTACTGGTTACGCTGATTCCAGTAAATCTTAACATTCTTGCTACGACGGCCTGCGGCGATGACTTCGAGGTCGCGATCGCCATCTAGGTCGGTGCAAACGGCGTCTTCACAGGCCATGCCGCCATCGTCGAGGAAGGCTTCCTGCCAGCCGTTGCCGTCCTCTTTGGTCGTCCAAAAGAGTTTCATCGCCACTTTGCCGATTTTTTGCTGCGCACGCCATCCGACGATGATTTGGCGATTATTGAGACCGAGTAGATCATGTGTGGCGATGGCGTGTCCATCGACGAGCTGGTCACTGAGCACGCGGCGCTGCCAGGGGCCATTTTTAGGGCCATCTGGCGGTGGGGTGTATTGCACGAGCTTGTCGCCGTGCATGGGCTCGATGGTGACGACGTAGGGCTGCCCGCCGGAAAAGGCACCGTAGCGCACCTCACCCGCTCCGAGGAGCTCGGTGCTGTCTTTCGGGTGCTGGGTGATCCACTGCTCACGCCAGCCGTTGTCGGTCTGATCGAGCCGCACGACGCCTTCGCGTCCGCAGATGAGGAGGCTCTCTGCTTCTGCGGCAGGAGCGGGGATGATGTCGAGGTTATGCGCCTTGTGCATCGTGCCCTGGACGAGGGTGGTGCGCCATTCCTGCTTTGGATCATCGGGCATGTGGTAGGCCAGGGTCTGGACGCCGGTGCCTTCACCATTTTTGTCATTGCCACGGCCATGCAGGGGCACGACGACGAGGTCATAGCGGCCAGAGCGGTTGCGCACCCACTTCATGCGGTGGGTGGTGGGCTCATGCGTGAGCTTCACGGGCTCCCAGCGCTGGGTGCGGTCCGTGGGGGCGATGAGATAAAAGACAGCGCCGCTGCCGGTGGTGTCACTGGGAGTCCATCCTGCGCCGACGGCGATCTCGCATTTGCCGTCGCCATTGATGTCACGAGCGGCGATGCAGACGTGGTCTTTTTCCGTGAGTTTTTCGGCGATGATGTGCTTCTTCCAGGTGGGATTTTCATACCAGACGATGATGTGGCTATCAGCGAGGAGGATGTCGTTCCGTGCATCGCCATTGACGTCTGCGACGGCCAATCCGTAACCGATGCCCACCTCTGCGTCGATGAGCTGCTCCTTGAAGCTCGGGGTCTGTGCCTGCGTGAGGGCGGTGAGGGTGAGAAAGGCGAGTGCGGCGGTGATTTTCATGCGAAGCGGCAGCGTAGGCGAAAACCGTGCTGCGAGGCAAGCGCGGAGATGCTAGAGTGATGTGACAACGATGCTCCCTGCGCCTGAAAATTCGGATTTTGCCCGCCTTTTTAATCTGGGCGAGGCAGCGCTATGGATCACCATCGCCGTGGTGGTGCTCATCGGGCTGCGGCCGCCGCATCGGCTGGCGCTGGGGACATGGCGCTGGCTGCTGCCACTGGCATTCGCGGTTTTTGGCGTCTCGGATGTGATCGAGTCACGCACGGGAGCCTGGTGGCATCCGTGGTGGCTGCTGGTGATGAAGGCGGCCTGCGTGCTGTGTTTTCTGCTGGCATGGATGCGGCAGCGCAAGGCGTGAGTGCTCCCGCTCCGCCTCACGGACATCAGACGGATCATCAATCAAGTCAGGCAGCAGCAGCCCATTCCAGTGCCCAGGAGATGACGAGGGGCGTGGTGGCACAGCTCACGAGCGTTGTCGCTAGCACCACCTGCACCGCCGTGGCTGGATGACCGCCGTAAAGCCGTGCGACGACGATGTTAAAGACGGCGGAAGGCATCGCGGCCTGCACGATGAGCACGTTTTGCAGCTCGCGGCTCACGGGGAGGAAAAACGCCGCCGCCAGAAAGGCCAGCGGCACCACGACGAGACGCAGCACGGGGCTGAGCACCGCCACACGCCAGTTCACACGCTCCTGCCCCCAGATGTCTGCGATGGAGGCACCGATGAGCAGCACCGCCAGCGGCACCGCGCAGCCGCCCAGCATGCCCAGCGTCTTGTGTGCCACCTCGGGGATGTGGACATGCAGCCCGGTGAAATTGAGCACCAACGAGATCAGGATCGTGATCACGGGTGGATTGAGCGCTAGCCTCAGCGGTGCTTTGTCAAAACCCGTCAGCATGCCCACACAGGCCGTCCAGCATGCCAGCTCGATGCCCAGCGTGAAGGTGAAAAGCACACCGAGCGTGCCTGCATCGGGAAACAAAGCCGTCACGATCGGGATCGCCACGAAGCCGTAATTTTGCAGCCCACAGGCCACGCCGAAAGTGCGCCGTCCCTCATGCACCCGCAGCCCGATCAGCGGTGCGAGGAAGTACGACAGCGTGATGCCGAAAACGACCAGCCCAAAGCCCAACCCGGCTGCCAGCAGCACCGGCAGTGGCTGCATGACTGCGGGATTCCCCGCCACACGCTCAAGGATGAGAGATGGAGTCAGCACGGCGACGCACAGCCGCATGAGTCCCTTATCCGCCTCCTGTGGCAGCACAGCCATGCGGCGTAGCGCCGCGCCTGCCCCCATCATCAAATAAACGGGCAGTGTGGCGGTGAGGATTTTGCCATAGTCTTCCATGCAGTAAGCCGCTCCCTATTCACCTGCCGCGCCATTTCCGCCACGCATAAACGAAAAAGTGCCCCAACCCGCTGAATCTATGCCCTGGGTCCACCCAGCGCTCGATCACATAGAATGCGAAGTAGTAAGCGCGGCAAAATCCCCACACGCACAGCACCAGCAGCCCCGCCGTGCGCCAGCTCCAGTGCTCCACCAGCAAAATCGCGGCAGAGAGCAGGCCGATGAATAGAAACAGCCAAGCTTTCAGCCACATGGCCTTGGTGGAGTGGAGGTCTTTCATGGTGGGGTGTTTCTTCTCTCCTCCATTTTCCTTTCCAAGATTTCACGAAACTGCCGGACTTTCGCCTCCAACTCGGGTGTTAGGTGAAGGGGCGTGGAGGGTTTATCTTCTTCTTTGGGCAACCAAGACCAGAGAACGCCAGTCAAACCAGCAGTGCAGAGCAACACAACCAGCAGTCTTTTCATAACCTTGCGCCGAGTCTCTGAGATCGACTGCTTTTGTTTCTCGGCTGACCAAAATGGACGAATCGCCCACAGCAGAGCTGTGAGCAATATCTCTGCCGTCAGAATGAGAAGATGTACCATGGCTTCCGCCAAAGCCATCATCAGACCAACAAATACTTCAGCGATGGCTTCCATAAAACTCACGCAGAGTTGCGAAGGCTTTTAAGGAGGGGCGGAACCTTATTTTCATGGTCTAAATTGCCCACCAAGACTCTTCTTCGCAAGTCGGAGTTACTTCTTCTCCAGCCGCACATAATCCAGCCCCACCATGTTCGCGGGCAGGGCATCTGGATTCGGTGGAGCGAGGGTGAAGCTCAGCTTGTGCTCGCCAGCGGTCAGTTCATGTGTGCCCCACTCTTTTTCGCCGGTGTGGATGACCTTGGGGCCGTTGTAGCCATCGAAACTCGACGACACGGGCTTGCCATCGAGCGTGATGCTGACCACGCCGTAGTCGCGGGCCATGGTGAGGGCACCGTAGAGCGTGTACTTGCCCGCTTCTTTGACCGGAATCGCCAGCGTGAGCTTTTGATCCGGCTTGCCGCCCGTCCACCAGAGCTGCGCCGCGCCGCTCCAGGTGTTGCCAAAGCCGCCCATGCCTTGCCGACCGGTTTTGCCGCCGGTGATTTCGAGCACCTTCATCGTTTCGCCCTCGATCGCGCCTGGGACCAAAGTGGCTTCGGCTTTAGCCGAACCTTTCCCAGATGCGCCTACACCACTCTGCAGATACTTCACGAGATCGATCACCATCTCCGGCTGCAGCGCATCAAACAGGCCCTCGGGCATCGTGCTGAGCTTTGAGACCTCGCGCTTGGCGATGTCCGCCTGCGGCAGCGTGAACTCCACACCGCCCATTATGGCGATCTTCACCGCGGCGGGGTTTTCCTCCTTGATGACGCCGCTCATCACGCGGCCGTCCTTCATGGTGAAGAGGTTGAGCTGGTAGGCCTTGCCGATGACCGCGTTGGGATCGAGCACGTTTTCGAGCAGGTAGTTCAAATCGGCGCGATTGCTGCCCGTGATGTCGGGCCCGACGTTTTGACCTTCGCCGAAGAGTTTGTGGCATTGGCCGCAGGTGGCGGTGTAGAGCATCTTGCCCTTCGCGAGATCGCCTTTGGCAAGCGCGGCGGGTGTGAGCAGCGCTTTGTATTTCTTCGTGCGCTCGCCGAGATCGGCTTTTGGCGCGTTCACATCGCCCCAGGCGGATTTGATCAAGGCGTTGATCTCTGCGTCATCGAAGGCGGTGAGCTGTCGCACCAAAAACGGCGAAAGGGCCGTCGCAGGCACCGTTTTGGCCTCCACGGCCTTCAAGAGCGCTTTTGAGCCTTCTTTGGTCGAGGCGAGGGTGTTCACCGCATCGGGCAATTCGTTCGCGGAGAGCTTCGGCAGCGCTGCGCCGAGGATGCGCGGCGTTTCCGCGTCTTTGAGCGAGGCGAGCGCCTGGATGGCCTGTCGGCGAAGGGAGGCCGGTGAGTCGTTGGAGACGATGTTGAGCAGGATTTTGGCCGTGGCGGCATCTTTGGCCTGCAACAGCACCTTCAAGGCGCTTTCACGCGCTGCCGTGCCCGCGGTCGCGAGGGCGAGTTGATCGCGGAAGTGCTTCAAGGCTGCCTCGATGCCCATGTGGGCTTCGAGTTCGAGCAACAAAGTGGTTGCGGCTTTAGCCGCATCCCCGGATTCGGCTAAAGCCGAAGCCACTTTCTCCCGCATCTGGGTCCAATTTGATGGCGCAGAGACTTTGCTGCCTCCGCGAGCCGCCTGCACGACCGCAGTGAGCAGATTCTGCCGCAGCGCCGCGTCCTTCGACACCGCCGCGAGTTTGAGCAGCCCCTGAATCCCCGCCTCCTCGCCCGCCAGGCGGCGATAAATGAACTCCGTGACCTTCGGCATCTTCGACACCGCCGCGAGCTGCAACCCCACCGCCGCATCCGCCGCCACCACCGGCTCGATGCCATACCAGATGAGCAGCGGGATCATCGGGTCTTCCGAGTCTTCGCCGTGCTTGAGAAGGGCGGTGGCGAGGTCTTTGCGTTTGTCTTGCGGGATGCGCTGAAGCGCGGAGGAGAGTTCGCGGCGGACGATGGGGGATGTATCTGTTTTGCCGCATGCAATCAGTGATTCGAGTTGGTCTTCATCTATATCAAACTTCACTGAAGTGATCTCTGGTGAAGCACCTGATTTGGCCTTTGCGGGATCATCCCCCAAGAACATCTGAAATGGATCGGATAGCTGCCTCACGGCCTGGGCTCTAGCTAGATCATTCGACGAGTTCCTTAGGGTGTTACGAAGACGCATCGAACTGAAATTTCCAACGGAATAAGCCAACCAATCGGCCTTCAAACGAGACGTGACACTGACTTCCATAGCCTTGTCATCCGGGATCTTGATCTTGTAGTTCAAGATTTGACCTTGAACGACTTTCTCCATCAGCACTCTCCTCGCCATGCGTGAAACCCACTCATTCTCGGTCTGCACCGCGAGCCGGGCCAGTTTCTCATCCGGTTCCTTCGCGAGATCGAACGGGGCGGCGGGGATGACGGGAGCGCGGACACTCTTGTCCGCCACATTTGTCTTCGCGGCTTCGCCGCCTTTATTTTTGATGCGGGCAAGAGTGCCCGCACTCCCATATGAAATGCGATAGATGCGCCCATTACTGCGATCCCAATGCTCCACGGCGCCGCTGCCGCGGTGGCAGATTTGCTGATCGGACCAATCACTCACATACAGCGCCCCATCCGGGCCGACTTTTTGCGTCACGGGGATGAAGTGCATGTCGTTCGCTCGCAGGAAATCGGCGGCGTGTTTGCCGATGTAGGTGCTGCCTTTCACGTCGGTGTAGTTCGCGACGAGGCGATGGCCGTGGAGGTTGCCGAAGAGGAGCTGGTTGCGATAGGTCGGCGGGAAGAGGCTGCTCTGATAAATGGCGAGGCCGCAGTGCGCGTGACCGCCGCCGAGGGCGTTGGTGTCGTTGTTCATCACGCCTGCGCCGGTCGTTTTGTCGAAGGTGACATCGGGTCGCGGATTGCCGGCGTAGTGCGCGTGGTCGGCGATGGTCTTGATGTCCTCGTAGGTGTAGGCGTTGAAGTGCTGCCCGGCCTGCCGCTGATACCGTCCGCCCGGCACGATGTGATACAGATGCGGAATGACGCACGCGGTGACGAACCACTCGCCATGCTGGTCGTAGTCGAGGCCCCAGGGATTGCTGGTGCCATGCGCGAAGACCTCAAACTCATGCCGCACCGGATGGTAACGCCACACGCCGGCATTGATCGGCTCGCGCTGGTCATCCGGCGTGCCGGGTTTGCCGACGCGGCTGTGCGTGAAGACGCCATGGCAGCCGTAAAGCCAGCCGTCCGGGCCCCAGATGAAGCTGTTGAGCGTTTCGTGCGTGTCCTGCGTGCCCCAGCCGTCGAGGAGGGCGTAGGCGGTGAAGTTGAGGCCGGGGGCTAAGGGGAAAGAGGATAGAGGATAGCGGGGAGAGGATAGATTCTGCTTCGCAGCGGCCTTTTCTATCTTCTCTCCTCTCTCATCTATCTTCTTCGCTGCTGTATCAGCCCGGTCGTCTTTGTCCGCATCCGGGATGAAGAGCAGATAAGGCGCGGCCCCCACCCACACGCCGCCGAAACCCAGCTCAATGCCACTGACGAGGTTCAAGCCTTCGCAGAAGATTTTCTTCGTCTCGAAGGTGCCGTCGCCGTCGGTGTCTTCGAGGATCTTGATGCGGTCCTGGCCTTTGCCGACTTCGCGGGGCTGCGGGTAGCTATTCCCTTCCACCACCCAGATGCGGCCGCGTTCGTCGAAGGTGAAGGCGATGGGCTGCACGACATCCGGCTCGGCGGCGATAAGCTCGGCTTTGAAGCCGGTGGGGAGCTGCATCTGTTTGAGGGCCTCCGCAGGACTGAGGCCCTTGGCGTAGTCTTTTTGGGCCTTCAGGGCGGGGCCGTAGAGTTTGGATTCCTGATTTTTGAATCCTGAATCCTGATTCTGTTCCTTCCGCACCTGCGTGAGGACATAAACGCCCGCTTTGTTGCCAACGACGATGTCGGGCAGCGTGTCGCCGTTCACGTCGCCGACCTGGACATCGACGCCGACGCCGCTTTCGGCATCGACGAGGTGCGGGACGAAATCGACGCCGCCCTTGCCATCGCGCTTCGTTTGATACCAATAGATGACGCGGTGGCCGCGCTCGTCGGGGTCGTGGCCGTTGTGCGCCCAGTAGCGCTTGCCGGTGACGATGTCCTTCACGCCATCGCCGTCGATGTCGGCGAGGTGGGCGGCGTGTGGCTGGGAGAAGACGATGCCGTAGTCGTTGTCTTGCGGCTGTTCGCTGGCGAGCATGATGCGGTTCCAGTTCGCAGTTCTCGGTTCGCGGTTCCCGGTTTGGAGGAAGACGGCGACGCCGTAGCGATGGGCGGCCAATGCGGTGAAGACATCGTTGGTGCCGTTGCCGTCGAAATCATACGCGAACATCTGAGCGCCACCGCCGATGCCAGCGGCGAAGCTGTGCTGAATCCAGTTCGCTGTTCTCGGTTCGCTGTTCCCAGTGGGCGCTTCCCACCAGCGTCTTGCTTCGAGCAGATCCATCTTTCCATCGCCATTCACGTCGCCGACGCCGAGGCCGTGGGTGAACTTGGCGACCTTCATGTCGTCCGTGACGGCGACGAAGGGCCATTTCTCGGTCGGTTTGGCCCAGTTCGGGGCGAACCAGCCGAATTTGCCTCCGGTGCTGCACACGATCTCCGGTTTGCCGTCGCCGGTGATGTCGGTGAAGACGGGGGATTCGTTGTCCACCACATCGGCGACGAGGTGCATGGGCCAGGGTTTGTCGTCGTGCGTGCCGGGATTGAGGTAAAGCCGCGCTTCCTTGCCGGAAACGCCGAGCATGAGGATGTCGTTCCGTTTGTCGGCATCGAAATCGTGGACGTAGGCGAAGAAGTTGTCGGAGTAGCCATTGATCGAAAAAATCTTCGGCTCGTAGTAGGCGTGCTTCTTCTCAAAGGCCGGGCCTTCCCACCAAAACGGCCCCGCGACGACGTCGGGTTTGCCGTCGCCATTGATGTCGCCGATGGCGGCGCCCTCGGAGTAAAAATCACCGTGGAGCTGCTGGCGCTGCCAGGTGATCTGCGTGGCGGCGTGCAGGCTGGAGGCCGCGAGGAGGGCAAAAAAGACCGTTTTCATGTTGGGAAAGCTCAAACGCATATCAGATCGCCTCACTGGCAGGCAAAGTATTTCCCCGCTGGACCACCCGGAGAGCCCCTGTGAGGCCCATGGACCTGAAACGACCGGAACAAAGCCCTTGCGCCCGGGCAGGCTGCGGCTAGTCTCCGCGCCCTTTTTCAGACCAACCCCCCAGTCCGCACCATTTTACCATGTCCCAGCATCGCAGCCTCAAGACCTCCGGCTCCGTCGGCACCAAGCGCAGTGTTCTGAAGCGCGGTGAACGCGTGAAGCTGCTGAAAACCCGCGGTTTGTGGAAAGAAGGTCGTCTGCCGACGAACCTGCCAAAAACCAAGCCCGAGTAAGGCTTCCCCCCCATCTCTCCGCCGTGCGGCTCAATCGCTATCTCAGCCAGTGTGGCATCGCCTCTCGCAGGGGTGCGGAGCAGATCATCGTCGAAGGACGTGTGTCGATCAATGGCCACGTCATCACCAGCCTAGCGACCCAGGTCGAGCCCGAGGACAAAGTCATCGTCGATGGCAAGCCCGTGAAGACCGAGCTGCCCGTCGTCCTGGCCCTGAACAAGCCCAAAGGCTACATCTGCTCCCGTGGCGACACGCATGAGCGCATGACCATTTATGACCTGCTGCCGGACCGCTTTCAGCACCTGCACCATGTGGGCAGGCTCGATAAAGAGAGCGAAGGCCTGCTGCTCATGACGAATCGCGGTGATCTCTCTCACCGCATCATCCACCCCAGCCAGGGTGCAGAGAAAGAATACGAAGTGGTCGTGGACCAGCCCATGACCCAGGACACGATGGCAAAACTGGTCAAAGGCATGCCCACCGAGGAGGGCCACGCGAAAGTGGAGCGTGCCTGGCTGGACGGAGCCTACCGCTGCCACCTGGTGCTGAAACAGGGCCTGAAACGCCAAATTCGCCTTATGATGTATGGCCTCGGCTACGAGGTCGAGCGGCTCACCCGCATCCGCATCGGCTGGTTGCAGCTACGCGGCATGCAAAAGGGCAGTTGGAAGCAGCTCACCCCGGCAGAGGTCGAACGCTTCTTTGCCGAGGAGGCTCGCCAATCACAACGCGAGCGACCCGCGCCGAAAAAAACCGGCTCCAGAACCCCGCGAGCCCCCAGATCACCCGCTGGCCGCCCAGCTCGCGTCGAGAGCCAAGATGACTTTTTCGACGACGAAGCACCTCGCCGCCCACGCAGCCCAGGTGCCCGCCGAGGCCCTCCTGCGAGAGATTCCGGCCCAGAAAAGCGCCCACGCGGCCCCGGTGCTCGCCGTGGTCCGCCTGCGCGGGACAACGACTCTGAAAAGCGTCCTCGTGGCCCAGGTGCCCGCCGTGGCCCACCTACGAGAGACAGCGACTCCGAAAAGCGTCCTCGTGGTCGTACTGGTTTCGGCCCGAAGCGCCCTGGCAAATCCTCTCCACCCAAAGGCCCCCGTCGCGGACCGCCTCCAGGTCGTCGCGGCTGATCCCACACTCGATCCATATGGGATCAGGGGCCGAACTTCACGCGGTAGAACTTTTTCGTCGTCGCGGCAGGTACGAAATTCCCGCTCGCACTTCCCGTGCTCGTGGTAGGAACGATGGGGTTCCCAAAACGCGACCAGGTGGCCAAATCGGACGAAGACTCCACCGTGTACAGCGCATACGGCGAAGCCGGCCACTCCAGCGTGCTGCTGGTGAGTGACGTGGTCCTCAATCGCGATACGGCATTCACAGGGACGGTACCGAGGAGGAACTCCGTGAGATTCGTCAGACCATCACCATCCTTGTCATCACCAGCACGGGTCAAAGCCGCCGCACTGGGCGTGGCACTGCCGAAATGCGTGGTGGACCAGGAGTTCGGCAGCCCGTCACCGCCGCTATCGGAGTAAATGCTCACCACACGCACGCGTGACCAGGGTGAGCAGTGCACCCCATCGGAGAAGCGCACCCATTTCAGCACAAAAAACGAGCTGGTAGCCGGGTCCACGCTGCTATCTCCATAGTAGCCAGCCTGCGTCAGCTTCAGAGTCGAGCCAGTGAAGCTTACCGTCGCTGCACTACCGCTCACTGGCCCCGTGGTGACCAGCGTGAGCGATGTGGAGGGCGTTTGCAGATCATAGCCCGCTAGAGCGAGCTCATTGATGCCCGCCACACCCGTGATCGGGCTCGGAGCACTCACCAGCGGCACGATGCGGTCATAGGAATACGGGGGCTTGTCGGCCAAAGGATGCGCCTTCTGGATGATCGGCCCGTCGTAGCTGCCCAGTGCGGCGCCACGACCATCCGCATGGGCTTGGTAGTACATCACCGCCTGCTTCAGCGCCGTATCGGGCTCACTCGGATTCTCGCTGGAATGCGCCATGCTCAGCGCATGGCCGACCTCATGGCAGAGCACCTCCGCCAGCGTCGTCAGCGACTGCAACGAAGTCGCTCCATGCTCCAGCACCACATAGCCTCGCGTCGTTTTGTGGAATTCCAGCCCATTCACCTGCCCACCACCGCCCCCCGTGGACGTAAAGTCGCTGCTCACATTCGTGCTCGCATACCCTCCGATTCCTAGCACGCTGCTGGCCGGGATTTCATTGTGCAAATCATGCAGTTGGATGCGCAGCCGCTCATCCTGCGTGGTCACATCCGCCGCAGACATGCCAAAGTTTTGCAGCCCATCATAGCGGAAGGTGATGCCCGTCACCGCACTCCATGCAGCCAGAGCCTGCGACACCGCCGTCAGCGCCTGCGCCTGCGTGACACCTGTGGGCAGCGCCTGGGCATCCACAAGATAGCCGATCGGCTCACCGCGATCCGGCGCGAGAAACCTGGAGGGAATACCGCTGCCATCGATGAGCAGCCCCGTGCTCGTACCACCTCCACCGCCGCCGGAGCTGGCCTGCTGCACGCCTGACTCTGCGCTGAAATCCTCGCCCGTGATCAGAGCGGCACTCTGCACTGCTGCGGCGAGCTGGCGCACACGCCGCAGCTTTTGCTGGCTAGCGAACGCATTCGTCACACGACCAGCGACCGCGCTGCCGCCCAGGGGCTCCAGCGATCCATCCGCCCTACGCAGCAGGTGAAAAAGCCTCTCCTCACCGATCCGCAGCGCCGTGTTCGCACCACTGGCCTCGCTCTCACCACCGAAAGTGCCGCCGCGCTGCACGAGCGTGATTTCCGCCGGAAAGCGGCCCTTCAGCCCCTCCAGCACGCGGATCGTCACCCGTGTAAAAATCCCACCACGCTGTGGATGCCGGAAAGACTCGATCCGCTCCACCCGACCGAGGCAGATGCCCACAGCAGCCCGCACCTCCTGCGCCTCTGTTCTAGGCACACGCGATGAGGCCTGCGCCAGAGGAGATAGTGAAGAAACCAGCAATCCGGCGGCCAAGAAAGTGCAGAGACGTCTCATGCCGCCCATGCTGCCGCAAAAACACAGTCTGTCATCCGTGTAGTGCTCGCCACACACCGCATGCCTCACTCGACACCGCGATGAACCTCTCCAAAATCGCCGCAAACCTCACTGCGATGTGCATGCCCCATCATCGCAAAAGCCCCTCTCTCTTCTCTTCTCTTCTCTCCTCTCTTCTTACCCGCCATCCTCCCCCATGCGCATCCTCGCCCTACTTTCGCTCACCGTCGTCACCACGCAGGCAGAACTCAGCTTCAACGACCCCACGCCGAAACGCTACGAACTCACCGCCCGCGCCAGCGTGATCGATGCACGGGCCAAAGAGCACCCTGAGCTCAATTTTGTCTTTGAGGCCAAAGGTAAGCCCGCCGACCTCCAGCACGCCAGTGTCGATACCAGCGTGAAACCACAGGGAAAGCTCGTCATCTGGCTCATGGGACACAGCGCGGGGCTTTTTGAGCGTGTGAATAGCTACGGCCTGCACGCCATCCGTGTGCATTACGCCAATGGCTGGTTCGGCAAGTATGGCAACACCTCACCGGGTGAAGACGGCATGCTCCTGGGCAAAATCCGGCTCGAAGCCGCTACCGGCGAGGACCACAGCCCGCTCGTGACCATACCCAAACCTGATGGCATGATGGAGCGAGCCTATCAGTTCGTGAAGTGGTTATCCAAAGAGCATCCGCAGGGCAAGTGGCAGCACTTTTTCAGCGCAGACGGCAAAGGCCTCGACTGGAGCAAAGTGATCATCTCCGGCAGCTCCCATGGCAGCACCACCGCCGCCCGATTCGCCAAGCATGTCGCCGTGGATCGCGTCGTCATGTTCTGCGGACCGCGTGACCAGCTCGAAGTCTGGCAAGAACTGCCCTCCGCCACAGAAAAGAACCGCTACTTTGGCTTTAGCCATGTGCTCGATGGCGGCTGGAGCGGCGACCACTACTGCCGCAGTTGGGAGCTCCTCGGCTTGAATGCCTACGGCCCCATCATCAACGTCGATCAAACGTCCGCACCCTTTGCCAACACCCGCCGACTCATCACCGACGCCGATGTGAAAAAAGACGCCAACCGTGCCCACAGCAGTGTCGTCCCAGGCGGAGCCTCACCGAAATCCGCCGATGGCAAATTTCTGCACGAAGCGGTGTGGCGCTACCTCTTCACCCAGCCAGTGAACGAATTCGGCCAAAGCACCCCACGCGACGAAGGCTGCGAAAAAAACCTGCGCAGCAAATAACAGCTCGTCATTCAATCTGGCCAAACACCGCCACGCGGAGAGCTCGCAGCGAAAAAACCTTCTCCTGGCCCTCCGGCGTCTGCAAACCTCGCACCGAGCGAGCTCCATCGGCCCTCTTCGCACCAAAGCGTCTTCGATTGGCTTTAAAAATCGCATCCACAAACGCTTTCCCGCCCAGGACCGCACCATCCGTAAAATAACGCATCTTGCACCGCAGCGCCGCGGCCACAGGCAACCGCCCACCATTCAGCAGAACCTGCTGGCAATCCTCAAAATGGATGGAGCCACGCCTCGAACCATCCGCATTCGTTTTAGACGCCATACCCCAGGTAAACAGCAACTGTCGATAATGCTCCAAAAGTCCTGAATCCGGCTTTGCCCCCTGCAAATGCGCCCTCGCAGCTAACTCTGCTCCTGCTGTGGAAAGCCTGATCCCCGCCACAGCCTCCGCATAGCCGCACCAACGGTAATCCTTCGGATCACGGACAAGCTTCGCCCGCACAGGATTCAGATCCACATAAGCCGCCGTCATCGCCAGAGCGTATCCACCGGCCTCAATCAGCGTGCTTTTATAGCGCTCCTCCCATAGTGTCCCCTTCCGCTTGTGGCGCTTATTAAACCACTGCGTGAAACGCTGCTTCAGCGACTTCATAAACAGACTGATGTCCCACATCCGCGCCGTAAAGCTGTCGATGATCTTTTGCGCAGCCTCATGCGCCCCGATCTTGCGCAGAGCCTCCACCTCGGCCTGCACCGCAGAGGCCACATTCTTACCAAAAGCCGCCCGCACAATCTCCAGCACCCGCTCCTCCGTCGGCATCACCGCTGGCTTTTTCGGGACCTCCACCAGCACATGGAAATGGTTAGAAAGCACACAAAACGTCACCACCCGCACCTGGCAGAGCTTCTCATACATCCGCATCAAGCTCACAAACATCTCCCGCTCCGCCTCCTGCATCACAAACGCCCGATTCACCACCCGCGAAACGCAGTGGTAATAAGCCAGCGGATGGTGCTTCGGAGCCTTGAGTCGAGCCTTACGCATGTCCCCACCTGTCATCCCGCTGCAAAATAGCGCAACAGGTTTCTACAAAAGGACTGACCTTTAGTTGTTACCGTTGCACCACAATAGCCGAGTAGATGAGCAAGGTGGTGGGGCTCCGCTTCGTATGAGCAAAGTGATGAAGCTCTTGTTATTGCCTGCCCTCCTCGGTTTGACCCTCCATGCTGTGGCGGAGGACTGGCCGCAGTTCATGTTCAATGCGGCGCATTCGGGCAATGCGGCTCAAATCGACCTCGATGTCGAGAAACTCGGCCTGCAAGGCTCGGTGGCGATGACGGATGGCATTTACACGTCTCCGGTCGTCGCGAGTGGCAAGGTGTATGTCGTCGATGGAAGCGGCTGCGCGGCCTGTTTTGACGCGAAGACGCTCAAGGAGCTCTGGCGATTCCAAAGCAAGGGAGGGAAACAAAACGTGAACAATGTCAGTTCGCCTGCCATCGCCGGAAAATGGCTGCATTTCGGCACCTCGGCCGGTTTTTACTGCGTGCTGGATCGCGACAGCGGTGCGGTGGTGGCGGAGATCGACTGCGGGGAGCCGGTTTTCAGCACACCGGTCGTGGCGAAGGATCGCGTGTATGTGGCCACTCTCGGTGCGCAGGTGCTGGCGATGACGTTAGAAGGCAAGCAGCTCTGGAAATGGGATTTCGTGAAGGAAGTCGTTGGTTTCGATGGCAGCCGCTGGAGCGGCGAGTCCTGGGCAGCTTTTTGTGAGAAGCGCATGCTCGCCACACTCAAGCCGGGCACGAAGCCGACCTCCAGCGATGGTCGTGTGACGTGGAAGGATCACTTTGTGTGCTCGCGGGACATTTGTTTGATCAAAGGCAACATCGTCGTCATTCCCGCCGGTGGTCGCACGCTTTTCCTCGAAGACACCGGCACTACGCCGAAGCTCAAAGCGACTGGCGAGATCCCCGAGTGGTCCGGCAAGGAATTCCCCGCCACCTTTGGACAGAGCGCCGATGACGACGGCAACGTCTATGTCCAATGGCACCGTCGCGACAACGCCGGCCGCGTGGACATCATGCGCCTCGAAGGCGACACGCTCAAAACCGGCGATTTCGTCCCCGGAACTGACACAAACATCCGCATGGATGGCCTGCTGAGCTTTTCGCCTGTGGCGATTCGTGGAAGTGAAGTGTTTCGCGTGAAGCCGGAGACGGATCGCGGCCTCATTCGGCATGACATGAGCACGAAGGAGCTGAAAACGCTTAGCGGAGCCGGAGCCATCGCGCCGCCGGTGCTGACGAAGCGGCATGTGATCTTTGGCGGGCTGGATGGTGTTCTACGAATCATGCCGCTCGAAGGTGGTAAAACCGTCGAGCTCAAAGGCCTCAACAGCGGTGCCATCAGTGCACCTGTCGCTGTGGCAGATGGCCACATCTTCGTCGTGGATGAATCAGGCGAACTGTCGCGGTTTTCTCCTCGGGGTAACTTCAATTATAGTGTCGTGAGTCCATACACACACACCATCCGCTCCCCGCTCACCGGCAAACTCGCCGATGCCAAATACGACTGGTACACGAACTACGGCAACTTCGCGGGGCAGAACTCGAACAACCAGGACCTCAAGCCGCCGCTTCGCATGCGCTGGGCGCGTCGTCTTGAAGGCACAGTGAAGCATCTACCGGTTTGCGGTGGCGGGCGGATGTACACGCACACGGCGGAGGGCCAGATCATCGCATGTGAGCAGGACACGGGGCGTTTGCTTTGGCGGAAGTGGTTTCCGGATGTGTATCTGAGCTTCACCTCACCGCTCTACATCGACGGCAAGCTGCTGGTGCCGCAGGCGGGCATGAAAAAGTCGTTCGTGCGCTGCCTCGATGCCGCCACGGGCAATCTGCTCTGGGAAGCGCCCTTCACCGGCAGCCCGAGCTGGAGCCGGCAGTTCCCACCGGTCGTTTCAGGCAAGGTGGCGATCTATGCGAGCGGCAGCGGTGATTATGCGCCGCAGGGGAGCGAGAAGCCGTACACCTTTGGCGGACCTCCCGTCGTGCCTGCGGATGGCAGCGAGGTGATGAGCTTCATCTACTCGAACGACAACCCGTATTACCCGAAGAACCACCATCCACGCCTTTGGGCCTGGGATTTGGACACGGGCAAGGTGGTGTGGGAGAAGGACTTCTTTGAGTTCGGTCGCGGTGGCAATGACTGCGGCATCTGCGTGCTCGATGGGAAGCTCTACTACAGCGTCTTTTTTGGTTACGATGCCGAGACGAAGCGTCGCCGAGGCTTGCCGGTCGAAAACAACGGCCTCACCTGCTGCATCGATCCCGCGACGGGCAAGGTGCTGTGGCAGACGAATGAATACTATGTCACATCAAAGTGCACGCTCAGTGCCCGCGACGGGAGGCTCTACATCGGCGGCTATAATCGGGCCAAACTCGGCACCGAGGACCGTCATGTGTGGTGCCTCGATGCGAACACCGGCAAACTCGTCTGGACCAGCGATGCGGTGACCTCCGCGCTCAATGTGGTGAGCGTGGGCGAGAAGTTCATGTTCTCCAACGCCCTGCGTGGCAAAGGCAACGTCTTCGACAGCGCCACCGGCAAGGTGGTTTACAGCATCCAGACGAACTACGCCTGCTGCCGCTTCACGATGAGCGAGCCGTATGTACTTGGTGCGAACATGGACATGATCGACCTCTCGCAGGACGGCAAACTCGTCTCCACCGGCCCCGCCATCGACTCCCGCGAGTGCCTCGGTGCTGTCGTCAGCAATGGCCGCATCTTTTACACCTCGCAGGCGAGCGGATTCGTCGTTTCGCAGACATATGGGCCGGAATCGAAGAATCTGCTGCCTGCGTGGGAGGTGAGGTGATCGCGCCTTGTGAAAACCGGGAAATGGATACCGGAATCCGAGAATGGGAAACTTGCTTGGACCATTCCCGTCCCCAGCCTTGCTTTCACCTAATTCTGCGGCACTCTAGCGGCCCCTCCAACCCCCTTTTTTATGAGCAAAGCCTCCGTCGAAGACATCAAACTCGCCTCCGCCGGCCTTCGTGGCCAGTTGCCCGAGCTTTTTGCTGACTCCAGCACCCCCAATATCCCGGAGGAGAGCAATGTCCTCATGAAGCACCACGGCTCCTACCAGCAGGATGACCGCGATTTGCGAGCCCAGCTTTCCAAGGAGAAAAAGGAAAAGGCCTGGAGCTTCATGATCCGCAGCAAGATGCCCGGTGGCCGTATCACCGCAAAGCAGTGGATGATCCACGACGCTCTTTGCACCAAGGCGATGGGCAACATGCGCCTCACCAACCGCCAGGGCATCCAGCTCCACGGTGTGCTGAAGGGCGGCGTTAAGGAAGTCATCAGCAGTGTCTGCCACAGTGGCCTCAGCACCATGGGTGCCTGCGGCGACGTCGTCCGCAATACCATGGGCCCAGCTGCACCTATCAAGGACGCAGTGCATGCCGATACGCAAACACTCACCGAGGAGATCAGCCGCCGCTTCCTCTGGCGCAGCTCCGCGTATGCGGACATCTGGCTCGACGGCGAAAAAATCGACCCAAACTGGACCAAAGACCCGGAAGTCAATCCCGCCGTGCGTGAGGCCACCAAGGCCCCTGAAGGCGATGATCCCATCTACGGCAAAGTCTATCTACCACGCAAATTCAAGATCGGTATCGCCATTCAGCCGCTCAATGACGCGGACGTCTTTTCGCAGGATGTCGGCCTCGTGCCGCATGTGGTGAACGGCGTGGTCGAAGGCTACACCATCACGGTCGGTGGAGGTTTTGGGATGAGCCACGGCCAGCTCAGCACGCGGCCATTCCTCGGTCAGCCGCTGCTGTATGCGCAGCGTGCCAATGTCGTCGATGCCATCGAAGCCATCCTCACTACCCAGCGTGATCATGGCAATCGCACGGATCGCAAAAATGCCCGACTCAAGTACACCGTGCAGACCATGGGACTCGATGCCTTCCGCGCCGAAGTCGTGCGCCGCCTGCCCGGCATCGAGACCTCTGCGCCCAAGGAGCTGAAATTCGATACGGTCGAGGACGACCTCGGCTGGCACGAGCAAGGTGACGGCAAGCTCTACTGCGCCGTTTATGTCAATATGGGCCGCATCGCCGATCACGAAGGCGGTCCTCAGTACCGCTCCTGCTTTGCGGAGATCGCGACCCAGCTCGATCTGCCGCTCATCGTCACGCCGAATACCAATCTCATCATCGCCGATGTCGCTCCTGCACAAAAAGCCGCTGTGGATGCCATCTTAGCCAAACACGGCGTCGTGCATGCCGACGAGGCTGGCTTCACCCGTGCTCGCAAAGTCGCCCACGCCTGTGTCGCCCTGCCCACCTGCGGATTGGCCCTCAGTGAGTCCGAGCGAGTCCTTCCTGGACTCATGGATAAGATCGACCCGATCCTCAAAGAACTCGGCCTCGAAGACGAACCCATCCTCTTCCGCATGACCGGCTGCCCGAACGGCTGCGGCCGCCCCTACAACGCCGATTTCGGCTTCGTGGGCCGTGCGCCGAACAAGTATGCCATGTTCGTCGGCGGCAGCATTCGCGGCGACGCCCTCGCCGGACTCGAATACAAGAGTGTCGTCGGTGAAGATGTGCCCGCGAAGGTCCGCTCCCTGCTGGAGGCCTTCAAAGCCGAGCGCCAGAGCGGCGAAATCTTCGCCGACTGGTTCGCCCGCACCCGCACGAAAGGTGAGGCCCCGCAGCCCGAGCAATTCCACATCGAACTCGCCGAACGCGCTGCGAAGCTGGCCGGAGAGAAGGTGGAAGCGGCGGGCTAAAACACGTTTTGGCGGATTTTTGGAGTCTCGGCGTCCTTGCGCACACATGCGTATGGACGCCTTGAATCACAGCGCCACTCCACTTCGGGCCATACGCAGTACTCGGGACTACCACTCACCCCTCCACGCTGCGTAGTTCCAGCTTTTCGCCGATGCGCAGGACACGATGTGGCTGGTTCAGCCGCTCGCAGGCCTTCACGAATTCCTCTGGGCTCTCTGTATTGAACTCGAACATGTCGTAGTGGCATGGAATGACGAGTTTTGCGCCGATCGCTTTGGCGAGCGCGGCGGCCTCGGTGCCGTTGAGGTTGCCAGCGACGCGGCGCTCGGGTTTGTTGCCGTTGATGGGCAGAAAAGCGATGTCCACTGGGCCAAACTCACGGCAGGCCTTCACGATGTCGTCATGCCAGAGCGTGTCGCCGCTGTGGTAGATGCGGAATGGCCCACAGCGCACGAGAAAGCCGATGTAGGCACTGTTTCCCACCTCATCGCGAACGACTTCATTATGCTTTGCGACAGTGCCCTGGATGCTCCATTCGCCCTCATCATAGAAATCATGGTCGCCGCAGCCGCAGCACAGCACTTCGGCATCTCCGAGGCGCTTCTTCACCTCAGCGCGGATGGGATGTGGGTGATAGAGGCGGTAGCCTGGATTGCTCCGCGCCAGCGGCACCAGGGTCTCCGCATCGAGGTGGTCTGTGTGGACGTGGCTGGCCGTCACACGCGTGATCTTCGTCAGTCTTTCTGGGGCGATGCAGCGCTCACTCATGCGCACATGCGGCTTGTCGGTGCTGGCGTATTTGTTTGTGAGCGAATCGGACAGATACGGGTCAAACAGCATCCGCTCACCACGCCACTGCACCAGAAAACCACTCTGCCCCAGCCACCAGACTTGCAGCACATCCTCCACACACGGAGCAGAGTCGATGTCTGCCAGCAGAGCATCATCTTTTTGAAAAGCGCAGATCATGGCATGTTGTGGAAGAATAATGGCAGCATGGATTCACTCACTTCGGCAGCGAGAGCACAAAATCCACCAACTCGCGGCATTCAAAGAAAGAAGGCCCCACCTTGTGGCCCTCACCAGGCACGACTTTCACAAGAAAAGAGCCACCCGCCGCTTCATAGCGCTCTTTGAGGATCTGCGTGTTCAAATCATACGGCACCACCACATCGCTATCGCCATGCACGGCAAACATCGGCACCTTGTTGGCGGCCAGCGCGGCGAGGTTGTCGATGGGATTGAATTCCTTCAGCCTCGCCACCAGTTCGGCCTCCGGCATCGCGTAATCCGCCAGCGTGTCCTTCTTCGAGTTCTTCAGCGGCCAGCTCGCCAGATTGCACACCGGATAGATGCCTACCCAGGCCTTCACCTTGTCCGCATTCCGAAACGCCCACGCCAGCGTCATCATACCACCGCGGCTCTGGCCGAGCAGGATCGGCTTCGTGGAGTAACCGCGCTTCACCATCTCCTCGTAGAACAGCGTGAACTTCGCCGAGCTCGCCGGTGAGCCGCGCACCTCACCCAGATCGTAGCCCGCGAGACTGATGCCCGCCTTCATGAAGGCATCAAAATACATCGCACGCCCCGCCAGCGACACACCGCCATTGAGCGTCGGCGCATACCAGACCCACGGCTTGCCCTCGGCGGGCTTAGGCGCGGCATACAGCACCGCTTTGTGGCCGCTGACATCGAAGACCTCGGGTTTGACTTTGGGCAAAGGCTCCTGCGCGAGCAAGGGCAGTGCAAAGAGAGTGGTGATGAGTGTGATGAAACGCATGGCGACACATTCAACGTGGTCCGCAGAGTCCTCTGTGCGGAATTCGATGCATCAGGTGCCGTCTGCGTGCAGGATGGCTTTCATGTCGGCGGCTTTCACCAGCACGGCTCCACCGTCAAAGGTGGGAAAAGTAGGCCGAGACGCTTTCCTGGCCCGCCCTCTGTTTAACATGCCTGCCCGTTGCTCCATGTCGCGGTTCACGGCACGGCGGACGATTTCGCTCACAGGTTTGCCTTCCATGCGGGCGACTTGTCGCAACATCGCCATGATTGAGTCAAGAAACAGGATTTGAAGCTTTTGCATGGCACCATGCATCTCAAAGAGGCAGCCTTGATTCAAGCGTTTCGTTTTTGGGCCTCCTTTTCCGGAAGACTTCGATTGCCAACCGAAGCTACGGCCCCACCGGCAGCGCTTTGAGCCACGCGAGATTGAAGACGTAGTGATTGCGGCTGCTGATGAGTTGGATGCGGCCGTCGCGGGTCTGGATGGCGGCGAGGTAGCCGTTGTGCTCGGCGCGGGTGTCGCTGAGCGGGAACATGTTGCGGTCGATGCCGTTCACCGTGCGCTCTTTGCCGCCGGGGGTGACGAGGCGCTTGTGCGGCCAGGTTTTGCCGTCGTCGAAGGAGATGGCGGCAAACAAGCCTGCGCCGTTGAACTCGCCTTTTTGGCTTTGGAAGGTCATGCCATTGGGTTTGCGGGCATTCGCGGAGAGATCGGTGAAGGAGCAGAAGAGCAGCGGGCCCTCACGCAGGCGGATGAGGGCCTGTCGTTGCACGCTGCTGATAGCCGGGAACTCGGTAGCCTGATGCGTCCAGGTCTTGCCGCCGTCACTGGAGAAGCTGGCGGGTGTTTTGAAATTATACGGCTTTTGCTCGGATTCGCTGTTGAGTCGGCCAAAGCTCATCAAACGACCGTCGTTCAGCTCGACGATGGGCGCGTGGATGCCTGCGTGTCGTGCGGCGCTGCCGTTGCGATGCGCGAGCTTCTTGCTGGCGATCACGTCGGAGGTCCAGGTCTTGCCTCCGTCGGTGCTTTTCGTGAGGCTGGTCGTAGTGACATCCTGCGTCATCAAAAGAGTGCCATCGCGTGTGCGGAGGAGCTGATTGCCGATCTCGCTCCAGGGCTGGATGATCTGCGCCTTGCTCCAAGTGACGCCGTTGTCGGTGCTGTGGCGCACGATGTTTTCGCGATGGCCGCGCACGAGATGGGAAAGCGTCTTTCTGCCATCCCACCAGAGTTTTGGAGCGTGATCGTTCACGTCTGCGCCATCCCAGAAAAGCGAGGCGGGCTCCCACTCGCTCTCACCGCGGCGGAGGCGGCTCGCGAGGTTGTTCAGCTCCGTGCCGGCTTCATCGACGCAAGAATACCAGACTGCGAGTAAGTCGCCATTGGGGCATTCGGCGATAGCGGGGCTGTGATTGTGCCACGAAAACGCCGGGCCAAAGGAATTCGGTTCCACTTTGACGAAGGGCTTGGGTCCATCAAAATATGGCACGTCCTGCGGTGGTAGCTCGATCTTGGCGAGTGACTGCGAGACGTTCTGCGCATGCAGCGCAGGCTTCGGCAGCGGCAGTTTCTCGCCCTTTGGCCAATCACCGAGCACGACACGGAAGCCGATGCGCTCATTCACTGCCTGCGGCACCCATGAGGTGCGATTCGCTGATCGCAGCAGCCGCGTCTGCACCGAATGACTGCCACCACGAATCACGCGGAAGTCACCATCCACACGACCGAGCGGATCTGTCTGCTCCGCGGCCTCATACGGCCCATACCAGTCCGCGCACCACTCGGCGACGTTGCCATGCATGTCGTGCAGGCCCCAGGCGTTCGCGGATGTGCGTCCGACCTTCAGCGAGAGCTTCGTGGGCTTCGGCTGATACTCTGGCGGCATCTTTTCTTCCGGGAAAAAGCGGTCGCGCACACCGGTGTCGCTCGGCCAGGAGTGAAAACCAGCCGGAAGCGCCTCGCCCGTGTGAAACAGCGTCGTCGTGCCCGCCCGGCACGCAAACTCCCACTCCGCCTCCGTCGGCAGGCGATACGCTTTGCCATCTTTTTTCGACAACCACTCGCAAAACGCCACCGCATCGTTCCAGCTCACTTCCGTGACTGCATCGTCGTCGTTCTGGCCGCGATGCGTTGGGTCAAACTGCCGATACTGTCCCACGGTGACTTCGGTGGCGCTGATTTGAAATGCCTGCGTGATCACCACGCGATGCGCTGGCCTCTCATCCCAGTCCGCATCATCAAACTTCGCTGCGTGCTTTTTCACATTGTAGTCCGAAGCCGGTCCATCCTGCCCCATCGTGAAGCTGCCCGGCGAAACGGGCACGAGTCTCATGCCGATGGAGTTCGAGATTGGTTCGGCGGAGAGCAGCGAGTGGAGGGCAAAGAGGAAGAAGAGCGGGCGCATGGGTAGAGTGAACGCAAGATGTGATCGCCGTTATCATGGTGCCAGCCTCCACCGAACGCTTGCGCTGCCACTGCGAATTCAAGCGGGCGGAAACTCGCAAGGCACGATCTGTCTGCCATGGCGCCGATAGGTGGAGAAGTCCGCCCGGTCCACGGTCCAGACTTTGCAGCGCTGGCAAAGCTCTGTCATTCGCACCAAGCAGGCATCGGCCAGGTCCATGGGGCGGTCTTCATATTTCAACGACAAGGCCAAGACGGCTGGCAGCTCCTCCGCGAGCACAAACTCGGGATCAAGGATCAGATCGCCGCGTTCCACGAGACGGAGAACCAGAGAAGGGGTGGAGAAGAAGCTGCCTGCTTCTGCAAGCACAGCATCACAAATGTGAAAGGGTGCATGGCGTCGAAACTCGGCCACGGCCCATTGATGATAAGGATCATTTCGGGTCAGCAGCGCCACGATCAGGCCGGTGTCGGCGATGCGCTTCATGTGGCTAGCGGCGTTTGCGCTGCATCATCGTGCGCACGTTGGTGTTGGTGGCTGCCTTGCCATTCCCTTCGTGGATGCCGATCAAATCTTCCGAAGCAAACCTGCTCTTGGGCACAGGTACAGCACGTGCGACATCGCGCTCAATCAAGCGGCGAACATAAGCGGTGCGCCGCAACCCAAGCTTCGCGGCGCAGGCTTCCGCTTTGCCTAGCAAGGTCTCCGGCACGCGAATGGTGAGTGTTTGATTCATGGGGCGATTTTGAGTCATAGTGCCCAAATCGTCAATTCAGTAGTCGAGCATGGGCGATCGCGCTTCAAGCAGGCTCACTTTCGCTGCCACCTGTCGTCTTTCTCCAGCACGGAGCGTGCGGATTGGCCATTCAACCATGCTTTGGCCTCGGCATCACCTTTGAGGAAGGCATCCCAGAAGGCGGTGCTGAGGGCGAGGATGGCGCGGTGGTGATTGGGATTACGATTGGCGCCTTCGCCGGGCAGGGCGCGGTCACCAAAGGCTCCGTGCTCGGCTTCTTTGAGCACGAGTTCGTATTTATCGCCGGGTGGCAAAGCGGGATAAACGCCGAGACGAGAGTCGAGATCGCCACCGAGGGTCATGCTGCCGATGCGGGCGACGTCTTTCGTGCCGGTCATGAGCAGCCACGGCAGCGCCACACTGCCAAAGGCACGCTCCGCACTGCCTGCGGCGGGCACGCTGGGGCTCATCATCACGGCGGCTTTGATGCGCGGATCGGTGAAGCGTGTGCGACCGACGGGCAGGCTTTGGCCACTGACGGCCTGAGTCGTCACCGCGCCGAAGGAGTGCCCAGACATGCCTATGCGAGTGAGATCGAGCCTGCCGCGCAAGGCGTGCACCTCGTCCGCTTGCCAGCGTGTGAGCTGATCGAGCACGGCGGGGATGTCGGCCACGCGAAGCAGGAAGTTCGGAAGGCTCGCGGCCTGCTTCATCACCACAGGGATCTGTGCAGGTCTTTGACCTCGCCACACGGATTCATCGCTGCCGGGATGCTGCACAAAGACGACGACATAGCCGCGTGCCGACCAGTGCCGGCCGAGATACGGATTGTTCTCTCGCGAGCCACCGAGCCCATGGCTGAAAAGCACCACGGGTGCTGCTTTCGTCATCGCGGGGAGATACACACGGATCGGCACATTGCGGTCACGTTTGGCATCCAGCACGGTGAAGTCGAGTGGGGCAGCTAAAGCGGCCTCCGGCACTTTCAGCGGATCATAGACCGGTTCTCAAAAAGAATGTCATATTGAGGCTGTACTTTTTAGAATTGCGGTAATTAATAGGCGGCGGTGGCCCGCCCGTGCATCACACTCAATCTCGAAAACGCGACCTTGGAAGAGGTCGGCGTGGCGATGGATTGCTCACCCACGAAGAAGGGCTTTCGTCGGCTTCAAGCGCTGCGCTGGCTTTATGAAGGCAAGAGCCGCGAGCAAGTCGCTGACCTCTCAGGCTTCAGCCTGCGGCAGGTTTTGCGCTTTATCCAAGCCTTCAATCTCGCCGGCCTTGATGGTCTCATTCCTGGGCGTAGCAGCGGCCGTCGCCGAATCCTGCCCAAGGAACAAGTGAACGAAAAATTCTGCCTCTCATCGAAGATCCGTCGCTGGCTGGACAGAGCCACTGGACTGCGGTGAAGTTGCAGGCTGGATCAAGCAGAACCTGCAAACGCAGCTCGGCTACAGCACCACCGTGCGCTATCTCCACGAGCACGATTACCGCCTCAAAGTTCCGCGCCCCTGGCCGCTCAACCAGGATGAGGACAAGCGCCAAGCCTTCTGCCAAAAGCTCCAGCGCTGGGTGGCCGATCCGAGCGTCGACCTGTGGTTCAGCGACGAAAGCGGCTTTGAAGGCGATCCGCGCCCGCGCCGCACCTGGACCAAGATCGGCAAGGTGCGCCACTCACCTTATCTCGGCGAGCACATCCGCTACAATGTGTTTGGCGCAGTGCGGCCCAAAGATGGAAGGCTCGGCGCACTGCTCTTCAACCTGTGCGACAGCGTCACTTTCAGGTGTTCCTGACACTCTGGCTGAGGAGAATCCGCACGTGGCAGGACGCCGCGCCATCCTGGTGCTCGACAACGCCTCATGGCACAAGACCAAGAGTCTTAACTGGCACCACTTTGAGCCAGTATCTGCCACCACGCTCGCCCGATCTCAACGCCATCGAACGCTTGTGGCTGCGCATGAAGGCCGACTGGTTCAACGGCTGGATCGCCAAGACTTCCGAGCAACTTCAGGACCGTATCATCGAGTCCCTACGCTCTTTGTTCGACCAGCCATCCATCCTTCAGTCCCAGTGCCGCCAAAAGACGCGTTTATGACATCCTTTTGAGAGTCGGTCTAAGCGAAAACCGCCGTGGCAGCGAAACAGGCAAGAAAGGTGAAAACGAGCGACTTCATGACTTGCTGGAACTCCGACCGCTGCGAGTGGTCGCTTCATTTCACGGCCGATTTGGCCTGTACGTGCTTCAAATACTCGCTCGGCGTCATGAAGAGGACGTTTTTCGATTTCAGAAAGTCGATGATGCGTGTGAAGCCGGTCCAGCGTTCGTCATTCCACTGCTCAGGGTGACCTTGGAGCACGAGTACGTCTTTTTGTGCGGCGTGCTTGTCGTAGAAGGCGATGAACTTGTCCGCATCGGGCACGAAGGTCGGGTTTTCCAGCGCCATCACGCGGGGGATGCTGAGGCGGGTGAAGAACTTGGGCTTCGCGGGGCCGTAAAGCCAGATTTTCACCTCAGGCACGCCTTCCATCGCCTCGTCGGTCGCATCGGTGGTGCCGCTCCAGTGCGGGCCAAAGGCTGGGAGCGTGAAACCGAGCTTCTCCTTCGCGAGACGCTCGCCTTTGGCAAGAATCGCGCGTTGATCGGCGGCGCTGCCGTTCTCGAACTCGCCCGTGTCGCTCGCGCCGCGCATCTTGTAGCCGTGCATCCACAGCTCGATGCGCCCGGTGGCCTGCACGTCCTTCAACCACTGAAAATACATCGCATTGTCCTTCTCCAGCGACTCGGTGATGACGCCGAAGGAGCCCTGGATGCCCTGCGCGATGAGGTAGTCATGCACCTTCTGCCACCGATCTGACACCGGCTTCGTGCCCACGCGACGTGCGATGACGTCGTCGAGCTTCAGCAGGATGATTTGAGGATCAGCAGCGTGTAGGGATGCACAAAGGAGAGCAAAGAGGAGCGGCAGGAATTTCATGGCTGCTTGAAACGCGGTAGCTGCGGCATCATTGCTCCACATCGCAGCGAAAGAGTCTGGCGATTGCCCCAGTTCACATGCCAACACAGCTCAAAGCCTCCTTACCCCCATGATTCACCGCCTTTTCGTCCTCCCGCTCATGCTCCTCGTCAGCGCCTTACCAGTCCAGGCCGCTGATAAAGCTCTGTCTCGCAGCACTCCTGAGGCACAGGGCATATCATCTGCCGCTGTGCGTGGCTTCATCGAGACAGCGGACAAGCAAATCAACACGCTGCACAGCTTCATGCTCGTGCGTCATGGTCAGGTGATCGCGGAGGCGTGGTGGAAGCCGGAATCGCCAGAGAAGCGCCACGTCATGTGGTCGCTGAGCAAGAGCTTCACCTCCACCGCCATCGGCCTCGCTGTGGCGGAGGGAAAGCTGACGCTCGATGATCCGGTGCTGAAGTTCTTCCCCAATGAAGCACCTGCGGATGCGAGTGATCACCTCAAGGCCATGCGTGTGCGTGATCTGCTGTCGATGAGCGGCGGGCATGAGGTGGAGCCGAAGTTCAGCTTCGACACCGGGCCGTCGGTGAAGGGCTTCCTCGCGCATCCGGTCACGCAAAAGCCGGGCACCTTTTTCCGCTACAACACGCCCGGCACCTACATGCTCTCCGCCATCCTCACGAAGGCGACGGGCCAGACCGTGCTCGATTACCTCAAACCGCGTCTCTTTGAGCCACTCGGCATCGAGAGCCCCGTCTGGGATGCGAGCGCGGAGGGCTACAGCCTCGGCGGTTACGGCCTGCACATCCGCACGGAGGACATCGCGAAGTTTGGCCAGCTCTATTTGCAAAAAGGCCAATGGAACGGCCAGTCAATCCTTAGTGAAGCCTGGATCGCAGAGGCCACCCGCAAGCACATCGACAACAGCAAAGCACCCAGCGGTCGCACCAGCGATTGGCAGCAGGGTTACGGCTTCCAGTTCTGGCGCTGCCAAAACAACTGCTACCGCGGTGACGGTCGCGATGGCCAGATCTGCCTCGTTTTGCCCGAGCACGACGCCGTCATCGCCATCACGGCCCAGACCGGCCAGATGCAGACCGAACTCGATCTCGTCTGGAGCCAGCTACTGCCCGCCTTCCGCAAAGAAGCTCTGCCCGCCAATGCCGCTGAAGTGGAAAAACTCCAACAAGCAGCGGCCAACCTCACGGCGCATCCAGCACCACCGAAGAAGGCGAAGTAGAGAAGGAACACAACGCTAGCATCAGCTCGCCTTCATCATCTCTGTGATCTCCCTCGTCGCGATGCCGATGGGCCGATCCAGCGGCACGCCGGCGCAGGTGAGCAGCGTGGTGAGCAGATCGCCTTGATTGCCTTTCACGGTGTCAATGAAGCGGCCGGTGTTGAGCGAGCCGCCGCCTTTGCCAGCGAGGATGAAGGGCAGGTTCTCGCGGGTGTGCTTGTTGCCGTCTTCCAGGCCGCTGCCCCACATCATGATGCAGTTGTCGAGCAGCGTGCCGTCGCCTTCGCGGAGGCTGGCCATCTTTTTCACCATGTAGGAGAATTGGTCGATGTTGAACTTCGTGATCGCGGCCACTTTGCGGACCTTCTCGGGCTCGTTATTATGATGCGTGGGGCCGTGGTGCGTGTCGCTGAAGCCTAGCTCGGGATACGACACGCCATTCGGCGTGGAGCCGATGTAGGTGCTCACGCGTGTGGTGTCCGTCTGGAAGGCGAGCACGGTGAGGTCGCACATGACCTGCATGTATTCGCTGCGCTTGTCGCCCTCGGGGATTTTCACCTCGATGGGCGGCGAATCGCTGGCCTTGCGCTTGCTGGAAGCGACTCCGGCTTTCTCCAGCGCCGCTTCTTTTTGCCGATACTCGATGGCGGCGATGCGGCGCTCCACGGAGCGCACGCTGTCGAGGTATTCATCGAGCTTCTGCTGGTCGCCGTGCGGCAATTTGCGCCGCAGATCCTTCGCACCGCCGATGACGAGATCGAGCATCTGGCGGTCGAGCGGATCGGTGGCCGTCGTCTTGCCTTCCTGGCCCGTTTTGCCAAACAAACGGTTCAAAACACTGCGCGGATTGATCTCCGCCGGCATCGCCTGCGTGGGCGAGCGGAAGCTGCAATGCGAGTAGTAGCCCTCGTTCAGCCCGGCTTGGTTTTCCTTGTGTGTCTGCGGCATCGTCGCCAGCTCCAGCGACGGCAGCGCGGTGAGCGCACCGTAGTAATTCGCGAAAATCTGGTCTGCCGAGATCGCGATGTGGATCTGCGCCCGCTTCGCCGCATCCGGCAAACACGCCGTAAGCCACGTCGAAAGCTCCAACGCATGCGGTGCCCCGCCAAACGGCTCAATACCCACGCCCGAGATGCCCTTCACCAGCATGCACTGATCCAAAATCGGCCGCAGCGCCTCCAGCGCAGGCGGTGGTGAGTTGCGAAAGCCCTCCGGCGTTTTCGGCCAGAACTGATCCATGATCACCCCATGCGGCATATACATGAACCCGAGCCGCACCGGCGGCTTGTAGCTCGTTTTGCCTTTGCCCGCATCCGCCCAGCCCATCGTTTCGAGCAAAGGCAGCCCCAGCGAGGCTCCAAGGCCTCGGAGGCAGGCGCGGCGATTGATGAGATGGGACATGGGAAGCAGGAAAAATGGAGAACGTTTGGGACGCCTACCAATACCGAACATGAGGAGGGTTTCCATCATGGGATCGACGTGAGCTTGTGGATCGAGAAGCGCATTCGCATTCGCAAATCACATCTGCAGTCCTAGCATGCCCGCCCTTCATGCCTGCCTCCAAGTCCCTGCCCATCTGGAAAATCCACGCTGACATCCTGCGCACGCTGCGGGGCGGCAATCGCCTGGTGCTCGTGGCTCCGACAGGCTCAGGAAAGACCACGCAGGTGCCGCAGATGCTGCTGGAAGCGGGGATCGCGGGAGAGAAGATGATCGTGGTGCTGCAACCTCGACGCGTCGCTGCTCGCACGGTAGCGACACGAGTGGCCTGGGAGCGTGAGGGGAAGCTCGGGGCAGAAGTGGGCTATCAGATTCGCTTTGATGACCACACCAGCGTGGGGACGCGCATTTGTTTTGTCACGGAGGGCATTCTGCTGCGCTGGCTTCAGGATGATCGCTCGCTGTCAAAGATCGGTGCGGTGGTGTTTGATGAATTCCATGAGCGGAACTTGCTGAGCGATGTGGCGCTGGCCTTGGTGAAGCACCTTCAGCAGACGCAGCGACCGGATTTGGCGATGGTGGTGATGTCGGCCACGCTCGATGCGGAGCCGGTGGCAGCGTATTTGGATCAATGCCCGATCCTCATCTCCGAAGGGCAAAGTTTCCCGGTGGAGGTGGGCTATCTCTCGATGCCTGATCAGCGCCCGATCACCGTGCAGGCCGCGGAGGCGGTGGAGCGCATCCTTCAAGACGAAGACCCCGGCGACATCCTCGTTTTCATGCCGGGGCGTGGCGAGATCAATGGCACGCTGGATGCGTTGCGCGGCCTGAGAACGCGGGAACGCGTGGCTTGCATCCCGTTGCATGGTGAACTGGAGCCGCAGGAGCAGGACCGCGCTTTTGCGCCGAACTCGCTGCGCAAAGTGATCGTCGCCACTAACGTCGCGGAGACCAGCATCACCATCGACGGCATTCGCCATGTCGTGGACAGCGGCGTGGCCCGCGTGGCTCGTTACGATGCGGAGCGCGGCATCAGCACGCTGTTGCTGGAGCCGATCAGCCGCGCCAGTGCGGATCAGCGCAAAGGCCGCGCTGGACGCACCGCACCAGGCACGTGTCATCGCTTGTGGACCCTGATCGGCCACAAGGAGCGCGAGGAGCGCAACACGCCGGAGATTCAGCGCAGCGACCTCGCCGAGGTCGTGCTGCTGCTGCACTCGCTCGGCATCCGCGAGGCCGCCAGCTTTGACTGGCTGGACAAACCCGATCCGCAGGCCGTCCTGCGAGCCGAGCGCCTGCTCACCATGCTCGGTGCCTTGCTCGATGCCGACCTCACGCCCATCGGTCGCCAAATGCTGCGCCTGCCCATGCATCCGCGCTACTCGCGCATGCTCATCGAGGCCAGCCAGCGCGGCTGCGTGCCCGATGCCGCCTTGTGCGCCGCGTTGGTGAGTGGCCGCGATTTGCTCGCACGACTGGATCGCGATGATGCGCAAACCAAAACCGCTCGTGAGATGTTCGAAGACAGCGCGGACTCCGACTTCGTCACGCTGATGCGAGCCTACGACTTCGCCAAAGCGAACGGCTTCAGCTTTGATCGCGGCCGCAGCTACGGCATCAACGCCCAAGTCGCCCGCCAGGTGGAGCAGACCTGCCAGCAAATCCTGCACGCCGCCCACCAGCAGCGCCTCTACGACCGCGATGCAGCTCCCGCTAGTGCGTCAAAGAACGAGGGAGCCCTCCTGCGATGCCTCATGGCCGGCTTCGTCGATCAACTCGCCAAACGCCGCGTCCCCGGCAAGCCCGAGTGCGATCTCACCGATCAACGCACCGGCCAGCTCGTCCGCGAAAGCGTGGTGACCGATGCCGCTTACTTTGTCGCCGCGAATCTGCGCGAAACACCGTCGCGCCAGACCCTGCTCAGCCTCGCCACCGCCGTGCAGCCCGCGTGGCTCGCCGAGATGTTTCCCCAGCATCTGAGCACCACCGTGGAGCACCTCTTCGATGCCCAGAACAAGCGCGTCGCCGCCATGAAGCTCGTGCGCTATCGCGATCTCGTCATCGAGCAAAAAGCGCAGCAGCGCGACCTCGATCCCATCGCCAGCGGACGCTGCCTCGCCGAAGCCCACCGCGCCGGAGCCTTTGAGCTGCCGCTGATGGATCATCGGCTGAAGCAATTCATCGCCCGCGTGAACCTCGTCGCTGCAACCCTGCCCGAACTCGAGTTCGCGCCCCTCGACGAAGCCGCCATCACCACCAGCCTCGCCCGCGCCTTCACCGGCCTCTCCCTCGTCAAAGAAGCCCAAGCCGCGCCCCTCATCCCCGCCTTTCATCAGCATCTCGACAAAGGCCAAGTCAGTTGGCTCGATGAGCTAGCTCCCCTCACCCTCCCCTGGCCCAGCGGCGGCACGATCAAGCTCAGCTACGTCAACGACACCCCCGAAGCCCAGGTGAAGCTCCAGGAATGCTTCGCGCTCACCACCCACCCCACCCTCTGCGAAGGCCGCCTCCCCGTAACCCTCAGCCTCCACACTCCCGATGGTAAACGCCTCGCGAGCACGACGGACTGGCCCAAGTTTCAGGAACGCGAATGGCCCAAGCATCGCCAAACCGTGGCGAAGAAGTTTTCGGGAGTGTTGTGGCGGTGATGTTCGAGCTTTTCGAGACCTGATGGCTGGTAAAAGATTCGGGGTAAAAGATGACAGAGATCAGAGGTCTTATCTTTTACCCACAATCTTTTACCAGCCCAGTTTGAGCGATGGCGAATAGCCTCAACCGCGCCTTGCCGGCGACCTCGAACTAAATTCCGCTGCGATTGATCACAAGCTGGTTGTCATTCCTCGGAGCTGTCAGCGGGCGAGGTGCTCGCGCATCGAAGAAGAGACTTTGCGTATCGGGTTCGTGATCAAGAGAGCCTCCAAGTGCAAGGTAAGTCTGCCAGAGACTCGAAGTCTCTGTCCAGCATCGAGCCGGAGTCAGCCAATACCACTCGGCTCACTCCTCGCCCACCAGTTCTTCTGCGCTGATCATGGTGGGGAGTTTAGGCGTTTGTTGGGGGGGCTTCAACCCGTCACTTGAATCTGATCTCCTCCCAAGTTGAGCCAGTTTCTATGAGGCTCTGTCGGGTGCCCCACGGTTTGTTTCATTGATCTGGCTCATTTGGCAATACCGTAGCGCTGATAGACAATAGTGGTCACCTGCAGCTTCTGTTCAGCATCAAGGCGGTCGTATGCTGCTGCAACAATCGAAGTCGCAGCCTGAGTGGCAGCATAAGCAGCGCCTGCCGAGGCGATTCCAAAAACGATCGCGCCGGGTCCAGTCTCGATGCCGAAAAGCACCCCTGCACCAAATGCGAGGGCCATACTGCAAAGGCTCACACTGTGCTGGACTTTCGAGATAGACTGCTGCCGAGCAGTCATCTGATCCCAGTTGTAGTAGTCGATTCCAATGCCTAGCCCCTCTGCCAGAATGATGCCAGCGATGCCCGCTCTACCTCCCCATTTGGTGACGGCTCCAAGTTTGGCAAGGCTGTTTTCAGTTATTGCGAGCCTAGATCCTATCTGTGCAAAGCCAGACGACGTGAAACTGCCCCCAGCAACAAAGAGCGAAGCTTGCTCTCCCAGTCGCAATCTCGCTGCGACATCTGTTAAATCTGCCTGGCTAGCTTCCAATAAGCCTGCGGTCGAGGAGTAGAGCAATGCGACGCCTGCTCCGGTGCCGAGCAAACTGCTCGAAATCTTCACCCGCGTTTCAACTACGCTCCGCCGTTCAAGGTCATCCAATATCTTTGGGAAATCAGCTTGCGTTGTTTTCTCATAAATCGGGACACCTTTCTGCCTTCCATATTCTTTGATGGCAGGAATCGTTTCCTGACGATTTGCCCATGCCTGTAGCTCGCCGGTCCGCCTATACTCCGCAGCCATTTTATCAAGCTGTCCTTTGATCCTCTCCAAGTCGGAACGCTGCGAGGCCGGTTTTACGTCCTTCACTTCAATGCGAGATTGCAGTCCGGTTTGCAGGTGCCTTAAAACAAGGTCTTTGTCCGTCAGCCCATAGGAAGCACTTACGAGTTGATCTACGGCCACAAGGTCGAACCGTGAGTCGTGATAGACTTTCGTCGCATATAAGAGCGTGCGCCTGGCTCCAATTGTTTGAGCCTTTGATGCCGATGCCAATGCACGAATATTTTTTGTCACTCCCGGTAGAGATGGGTCGATAAAGCCCGGCCCCTTAAAGCCTTTGAATAGATTGTCCAAGCCACGCTGACCGTAACGGCTGGCACGAACTTGATCTCGCATCCACGCAGCCTGCTCAGACTTAGTGACTTCGCCCAAGGCTGCGGCTTGTTCGTGATGAGTCAGTGTCAATGCCATCGTTGACTGCGCGGTGGCCGAAACTGCGAACAAGAAGCAAAGAGCAGAGCTGAGTATCAAATAGGGTTTCATGGTTTCTCCTCCTGGTAATCTTGGGGTGTCTTCTTCACAATCTCGGCATCTTGCTTGGCAACCTCGGTTTGAAGCTGTTTTTCATCTTTTCCACCCAGCTTGTTCCATGCTTCTTCAAATGCTTGGCTGTAAATTTTGCTGACAGCCAAATCGAGGTGTCCTGGAGATATGGGCAAGAGGTTGACGACAACAGCATCCCGAATCATTGAGTAATTCGTGAAGATGTTTTCGCCATAAAGCTTACCCTTTTCCTTCTGCTGTTGTGCGAGTTGGAAATCTTTGTTGAAAGCGTCGATCTTTCGAAGTGCCCATTTCTGGTAATCGCGAACGCGCACGTCGTTCTCCTGCTTTTGCTTTTCGGATTCAGCCTTGATCCGCGCTTCAACCATTCCTGACAGATTCTCCAATACCTTTGCAGACTCCTCTGGAGTATCCACCTCCTCGATCAGTCTCAATTGCTGGGCTGTGATGGTCTCAAGCGACCGGTAGTATCCCGTTTGACGCAGGGACGCCTTTGTGAGCAGCGTAAGTTTTTCCACATTTGCCTTCGTGGCCGCCGCAAATTTTGTAACCTCGTCTTTCAAAAGACGTGAACGCAGTTGTTTGCGCAGCTCCAGCACTTGCTGGCTGTGCGTGGGACTACCAGACCATTCCGCAAGTCGTTCCCATACAGCGACTCCGTCTGTCATGTTGGCAAGGAATAGCTGTTCCTTGGCATCTTTGATCGCATCGTCTCGGCGATATGCGGCAAATCGCCCAACGACGTCGGCATGGCGACTCGCCAAGGTGGCGGCAATTTCTTTGGAGCCGCCATCGGGTTGAGATGACACCTGATTTGCAAGGTCCTCAACAGCGGCTTCCAAAACTTCTGACTCAGCGTTGCTATGTGCTTGCAGCACCTGGAATGATTGCACAGCCCAGCGAAGTGTATTCAGGCGTGGCAACAGATCTTCTTCCGCCCAAGGCGGGATCTGTCGCATTATCTTCCTCAAGTTATCAAACATTGCATCTGCTTCGCCGCTCGATTTCGGCCATGATTTCTGGTCTGCAACACGCGCTTCCATATCCGAAATACTCGCGGTCAAAGCTTTGGGTAGTTCAATGGGTATCACTTTCCCGAGTGCTCGATGAATCACGGAAGTTTGCTGTGAAACTGTTTCCGGAAAACTGTCGATCATGAATTCCAACTGTTTCTGCTGCCAAATTTGAAATGAGACTGCAAGGATGAGTAGAAGCACGGACAGCGTTAGCGGCCACAGAGGTCGATTGCGTTTTTCGGATGCTGGGTTGCTTCTGTCGTTCATGACACGGGACAATATTGTTGAGCCTTAGCTTGCAAATCCATTTATGAGCTTTTTTTGGAGGCAGTTGCCGATTGGAAAGGTGCGTTTGGTAAACTGAGGCTCAACGAGAAGCGGCAACACTCCACTCCTCCAACTTCTGCTTCAGCAGTTCCTTCGACGGCAAGTAAAGCTGATATTGACTCGCTACGCTCGCCCTACGGGCTGCCTGCGGCAGTCTATCTCCGCTGCGCTCCGGTTCCTTCGCGTGGATGTTGGCGTCTTTCGGCAGGGTGAGTTCGACGATGGTCTTTTTGGCGGATTTGCAGAGGAGGAGGCCGATGGTGGGGTTCTCCTCCGGGAGCTTCACCTCGCGGTCGAAGTAGTTCACGCCCGCCCCGTGAGATAGCCGGCAAGACGCGATTTGATGTAGCGCTTGCCCCAGGCGGTTTTCAGATATTTCTCGCGCTTCGTAGCGTCCTCGCGGGTTCGGCACGCTTCGTAATATACGAGTTCCACGGGAAGCCGCCCCTTGGTAGATGGCACCTTGCCGTCTTGATGCTCTCCAAAGCGCCGCTTGAGATCGTTGGTGTAGCCGACGTAGAAATTGCCGTCGGCGTGGCTTCGAAGGACATAGACGTAGTGCATGTTCATATCTCACGGGGTAAATCTCCATCTGCCCGAGGTCTTGATGCGTCGCCTTGTCCAATTTTACCCCGTGAGATAAGGGCGTCCGTTGGGCTATTCGCCTCTGGTTTGAGTATCTCACGGGGTGAAGGTCGATAATGACGTAGCAGCGCAATAGGCGGTTGTAGAAGATTGACCCCGTGAGATAAGCACTCGTTTCGCTTTTGGACTGTCGAAGCTGGTATCTCACGGGGCAGGGATCGACGAAGTAGTGGTCCTCATCGAAGGTGAAGCGCTTTTGGCGGGCCTCGAAGAGGAAGCCTTTGCCGAGTTCGAGCAGGAAATGCTCCAAACGGTCGATGATGGCCTGCTCCAGATCGGACTCGGAGTAGCCGGATTTTTCCTCCAGGCCCAAAAACTCGAGCACGAGCGGCTCCTTCAGCAAATCCTCCGGCCTCACGATGACCTGCCCTTCCTTGGCGAGCTTGCGGATGCCCGCCTTGTCCCGGCTGAGCGCGAGCCGCTCGTAAAGGCAGGAAGCTTTCTGGCGCTTCAGCTCCGGCACGGACCATCCGGCATTCGTGGCCTCGATCTCGTAGAAGCTGCGTTCGTCGGGGTCTTTGATGGTGAGGAGGACGAGGTAGTGCGTCCAACTGATGGTGAAGGGCGATTTCAGAATAGGCTGCTCGGAAATTGGGGATTGCCCAATAGTCTGTTGGGCAATCTTTGGGATCGCCAATTTGCCAGTAGGCTGCTGGCAAATCTCGGAGTCGGCCAATTGCCCAATAGGCTGTTGGGCAATTTGAGGGACGCGATGCTGCCATTCCAGATAGAACCGCCTCATGTATTCCAGATTCGCCTTGGAGAACCCCCTCCCAAACTCCTCGGTGAGCCTCGCGGATAGCTCCTTCAACAACTCCGCGCCATACGCCGCACGCTTCGCGCCTTTTTGCTCGTGCTCGACGATGCGGCGACCGATTTCGAAGTTGGTCATGACCTGGAAGGTGTCCACGACGGTGGCGACACCTCGGCGGGCGCTCTGGATGAGCTGGCGGACCTCGGTGAGCAGACCTTTGAGGCTGTCCGGTTTGGCTTTGGCCGTGGGGAGCGATTTCTTGGAGGCGGACGGCTTTTTCATGGCTTCGCCGGACAATTGGGCGGGCTGCTCATGCCTTGCAACTGGACGTTCTGCTGATGAGCTTCGGCTGAAGCCGAAACCACTTTTTCACTCCACGACGCGTCGATTCAAAAACGGATAGCTCGTCACGATCTCGGTGATGAGCGTCTGCATCTTGTGGCCGTCGTTCGCGATAGTCTTGAGCATTTGGTCCACGATGACGTGGTCGTAGCCATCGAGCTGGCGGCAGAGAGTGTAGGCGAGGAGTTTTTCGGTGAGGTTGCGGGTCAAATCGGTCTCGCGGGCGGCGATGAGGGCTTTGAGTTCCTTCGGTGAAGAGAAGCGTTTGCCGCCGGGGAGTTCGCCGACGGCATCAATGGCACCGCCGGACTCGTCTTTGTCGCGCCAGCGGCCGATGGCGTCGAAGTTTTCCAAACCGAAGCCGATGGGGTCGAGGAGTTTGTGGCAGTTGGCGCACACAGCGTTGGTGCGGTGCAGTTCGGTGCGTTGGCGCAGGGTGAGGTTGGCGACTTTCTTCTGATCCTGCTTTTCCAGCGCGGGCACGTTCGGCGGCGCGGGCGGCACATGCTGGCCGAGCACCTGCTCCAGCACCCACACGCCGCGCTTCACGGCGCTGGTGCGTGTGGCGAAGGACGTGGTGGCGAGCACGCCGGGCATGGCCAGGATGCCGCCGCGGTTCGCATCGGTGAGCTTCACCTTTTGCATGTCGGAGCCGGCGATCTTCTTTTCGAGGCCGTAGATCTTTGCGAGCGTGCCATTGAGGAAGGTGTAGTCGCTGTTCACGAAGCTGACGACGCTGCGGTTCTCACGCACGATGCTTTCAAAGAAGAGCCGCGCCTCGTCATACATGGCGGAGCGCAGTTCAGGGGTCATTTCGGGGAACTTGGCCTCGTCGAAGGTCTTGTCCTTCAATTCGGCGGTGCCGAGCCACTGCGCTCCGAAGCCGTCAAAGAGCGCTCGTGAGCGTTTATCAGACAAAAGACGCTTCGTCTGTGCTTTGAGAACATCGGGCTCGTGCAGCTTGCCTTCGTCGGCGAGCTTTGACAGCTCCGCATCCGGCATGGTGGCCCACAGCAGATACGAGAGGCGGCTGGCGAGTTGGTAGTCATCCAGCGGCACGATCTTTTCGCCTTTGGGCGTGTCTTTGGATGGCGTGATGAACAAGAACTGCGGAGAGACGAGAACGGCCTTCAGCATGAAACGCAGCGCGGCGATTCGTTGAAGTTTGTTTGCTTGAGCGAGAGCAAAAACGCTGACCAGCACATCGAGTTCGGATTCGGTGGGCGGTCGTCGGTAAGCCGTGCGGGCAAGGCTGCGTGCAACTTCTCTGACGTGAACCTCCTCGCCCCCAAACAGCCGCTTCTGAGCCTCAGCGGGCATTTTCTTCAGCGCGGCATTCGCGATGCCGAGATACTGCTCAGTCTGCATCGGCGAGAGCGAATTGGGATAGCCCTCGCCGGGCACGTCATCGGGCAATTCCTTCGCGATGGATGCATCCACGCCGAGGAAGTCGTGCAGCGTATTGCCATACTCCACCTTCGTGAGGCGGCGGATGACAAAGGGGCCAGGATCACGAGCAGCGAGGTATTTGACCTGGGCGACGGCATCGAGAAAGCGCTTCCGCTCGTCTTCGCTGGGCTGGTCGGCATCGTCCGGCGGCATGTCGTGTGCATTCACGTTCGCGATGGCTTCCATCCACTTGCGAGCAAAAGCCGAATCACCCGGCTTTCGCACCGCGACCTCTAGATTAAGCCCAGCCTTGGAGCGTCGATTGCCATGGCATTCGACACAGTATTCTTTCACAAACTTCTCGGCATGCTGCTTGAAGGCTTTTTGAGCCGTGGCTTGCATCGTGGCAAAAGCTGAGTCCGCAGCCGATTGAGCAAATCCCGGCGCAGAGGTCCACATGACCGTTAGGCACATCGCTGCGGCTAGCCTGATAGGAGTTTTTGAGAGTGGGAGAAAATGTTCGTGCGACATTGGCATCCACTGAACGTGCCTTTGCATCCCTATCTTCGTATCTTGACCTTCATCCAGCGATCCTTCAGCTTGAAGCCTCTTTTATGAAGCGACCCGCCGAAAAGTATGACATCCAAGATGGCTACTACGTGCTCATCATCGTGCAGAACGGCAAGGTGATCCACTTCACGCCAAATGTGAGCTTATCACACGCGGACTTCGTAAAACGAAGCGTCGGAAAACTGCCGTCTGACGCCTGGGTAGGCTCCGCGACGAAAAACGACGGTTTTCTCACCGCCATCAACTCCTACACCTTCTACCAGAACCAACTTCCCGCCTCGCCAGAAATCCAGAGTGTGGTGAAGAAGCAGTTTTGCTGAGGCTCTGACTTTCAGGGCTCCAAAATCTTGGCAACCCCGGAGGCGACAGCGATGGCCCGGCTATCATGCTTTTCGAGCCAGCATCCGCGCTTCAAAGCGATCCAGCAGCTCTTCGTCAGCGCGGAAGGTGGTTTGCTTGAGGTCGTAGAGCGAGGTGACACCATCGAGGAGGCCGCGTTCGTCCGCGAGGTCGAGGATATTCAAGGTGCCGATGGGGAGCAAGCCGCGGGCCTCCGCTGCAGCGCGGCCTCGGCGCTCGTCCATGAGTACAATGGAGACAGCTTTTTCGATGGCGAGGCTGATGGCCTCGGTTTCGCCGTGGCCGAGCTGAATGGTGCCGTCCACCTGAGAGACTTTCACGACGTGGAGCCAGTGAGGCAGCTTTTGCAGCCAACCTGTGACAGCGGCGGGCGCTTTGGGATGGTAAAGCTCCGTGAGCACCGCTTCTGGGATCATCACCTCGCCAAACAACTGATGAAGAACCTCAACTTGGTCGATGAGAACGAGGTAATTCAGCGGTGTGGTATCCGCCACGACGACGCTTGGGGCGCTCATGACTGGAGCGCCACGCGGAGTTTTTCAGCACTGGCCTCCAGTTCTTCCCAGCTCGGCTGTTGCTCGGCACCGTGTCGCTTGAAGAAGGCCTCGGCCTCGTGAAAACCCAGTCCGAGCATCTCAGCGGCCTGGCCACGAGAGAGCCTGCCTTCGCGGTAGCTTTCCGTGATCAGCATCTCACGGGCGCGTTCGGGCGCATCGGCTGTGTCGAGGCCAAGCAAACGCTTCCAAGCATCCGGGAGTTCGAGAACGAGTGTCATGGGGCCAGCATACTTTTTCATTCCGGCTCCGCAAGCAGGTGGTTTAGGCGGTCGAACCTACAGCTTGTTCGGCACCACCTTCGTCCACGGGCTCCATGCACCGAGCGCATGCTGTTGGATCTTGCGTTTCCAAATCTTGTTTCCGCAGAAGGCGTAGAGCGTGTCTTTGTCCTTGCCGCCGATGGCGACGGCGGTGACGCGGCCGCGATCAGGGACGGTGAGGATGACCTGTGTGGGGCCGTCGTCGGCGCTGATTTGGATGCCGCTCTTGGTTGCGATGAATTGACGGCCTTCCTGCGAGTAGCAGAGGCATTCGGGGCCGGCGTCGTCATCCCAATCTTGGACGTGAAGGTGGAAGAAGCGCTCTTTGTTGATGAGCGAGCCGTCGTCGGCAATTTGATAGCTGTAGGCCCATTTTGAGTGGCCTTCGGCGACGCTGAGGAGCCATTGGTCGGGACGGAAAGCGAGGCCGGTGGCGAATTTGATGCCGGCATCGACTTGCTTCTTTTTGCCGTCCTTGATGAGCCACACGCTGCCGCCGTTGTTGGGCTTCTTCGCGTCGTTGTCGGTGACGTAGAGGCTGCCATTCGGATGCGCGAGGATGCTGTGGCCGAGGATGCCGTCCAAAACGACGCTGGACTTGCCCGAGGTGTCGTAGCGCAGGAGTTGGCCGGATTTCTCGGAGATGGTGTAAAGCGATCCATCGGCTCCAACGCTGACGCAATGCGCATTGCCGGTTTTTTCGGCGAAAACGCTGACTTCATCGTTGAGGCCGATGCGATGGATTTTGTCGGCGGATGTGTCGGCGAAGAAAACTTCGCCATTCGCGGCGGTGGAGGCTCCGCGAGTGCTTTTGAAGCCCTCGGCGACGAGTTTCCAGTCTTCGCCGGGGAGGAGGATTTCTTGGGCTCGCGGGGCACTGGGGCCTGCTTTGACCTTCTCGGGCCAGTTTTTCCAAATGAAGGCCATCGCCTCCATCCAGTGCTCCGCGTAACCGGCGACGTGCTTGCCGTCGATGGTGCGGAACTGGTAGTCGTAGCCGGAAAACTTGAGTGCTTTGTCCATCTCCTGATCGACGAGGAACCAGTCGCCTGCCGCGTTTTCCATGTCGTGCGTGGCGGTGGTGAGATACGAGCGTATGGGCCGTGCCTCGAATTTTCGCACCATCGTGGGAAACTCATGTCCGCCGCGAAACGCCACCCAACTGCCGCTGGCGGCATAAACGCGGCTGAAGGCCTCCGGGTGGTGCCAAGCGGCGGTGAAGGCTGCGATGCCGCCACTGCTTCCGCCGACGATGCAGCGATCATTGCCGCTGGTGCTGAGATTGAGCTGATACTGCTTCGCGACGAAAGGCAGCACTTCCTCGTCAAAGAAGCGGACGTTGTTTTCGCTGATGCCGTCGTATTCAAAGTCGCGATTGCGACGAGGCGCGGTGCCTTTCATCGGTGCTGGCACCTCGCCGGGCCGCACGAAGACGCCGACCGTCACCGGCATCTCCTTCGTGGCGATGGCGAGCTCGAGGTTCGCCTTCTCACGTGGGTTGTAGCCATCGGTCTTCACATAAACGCAGGCCGGCTTGCTGGCGTCGTATTGCGCCGGGATGAAGACGGTGATCTCACGCACGGTGCCGGGGAAGATCTTGCTCTGCGTGAACTGGAAGGTCTCGATGCGGCCGGGTTTGATGTCCTGCGCGAAGGACGAATGGCCGCAAAAGAACGCAGAGATCGCAAGAAGGGAGAAGAAGCGCATGAGAGGGGCTGCTGGAGATTACTTCGACGCGGGGAGGGCGAGTTCTGACTCGGGCACGAGCTTGATTTCCACGTCGGTGCTTTTGAGATGCTTGTCGAAGAAGGCCTGCATGAGCTGGATGACGGCAGGTTTGCCGAAGGCGGGACCACCGTGGCCGGCACCGGGCAGGGTTTGGAGCCAAACAGGGATGTTTTGGGCTTTGAGAGCTGCCTCAAGCTGTACGCTCTGCGCATACGGCACGAGCGTGTCGTGCGTGCCGTGGAGGATGAGGAAGGGCGGATTGTCTTTGCTGACGTAGTGCACGGGGCTCACGGCATCGGCTTTCGCTTTGTCGTCTAGCTGGGCACCGATGAGGCCGGAGTAGGGATCACTGGGTGTGTTGAAGGCAAAGATGTTCTTCACGTTTTTGTCCTCAGCGGCTTGTTGCACGACGGTGCTGAAGTCGGCGGGGCCATAGATGTCGATGACGGCTTGCACGCGGTCGGATTGATCAAAATAGCCGCCGATGGTCGGAAAGGCCTTTTTGCCGCCGGAGGTGCCGACGAGCGCGGAGAGATGACCGCCCGCGGAGCCGCCGACGGCTCCGAGATGCTCGGTGTCGAAGTTGTAGTCCTTCGCATGCGCACGCAGCCATCGGATGGCGGCTTGGCAATCCTGGATCTGTGCGGGGAAGACGGCTTTTTGGCTGAAGCGATACTCCACACTCGCCACAGCATAGCCCTTGAGCACCATCGCACTCACAGGGCAGGGGAATTTGTTCCCCGCACGCCAGCCGCCGCCGTGGATGTGGACGATCAGTGGCAGCGGCTTGTCGGAGGGCTTCTCGGGCAGGTAGATGTCGAGCTTCTGCGCTTCGTCGCCATTTTCGATGTAGGCGATGTCGCGTTCTAGTTTGATGCCTGCGGGTAGTTGGCCAGGGCGCGGCGGCTCAGCAAAGACGGTGACCGTCAAAAGGGTGACGAGAAGGATGAGCGTTTTCATGTGAGCAGGTGATTGCGTTCGTGATTGGAGGTGATGCGTGGCGGGTCGTGGATCGTAGGCAGTTCGACTTCGATTGCCAATCGTAGCTATTTTGGTGCGGTCCAAAGTGTGGCTTCGACTGCGCGGTCGGAGCCTTGAGGGCCATTGAAGTAGTAAACCGTGAGCACTCGACCATCTGGCCGAACAAGCGTGCGCGGGTAACCCAGATCGCCATCGAAGCCGTCGTCGCGGAGGACGATCTCGGGAGTCCACGTCTTGCCCTCATCGCTGCTGAGGCGTGCGCGGATGCCGGTGGGCTTTCTGCGATGGCCGTAGGTCACACAGAGGCGGCCATCGGGGAGCAAAACGGTGGCGGGTGGATTGCCGCCGATGTTACCAGTTACATCGCTGACCTTGGACCACGTCTTCCCGAGGTCATCACTGCGCCATAGCTCGATGTTGTATTCTGGTTTGCCGCGTCGCAGCGTCGTGAGCAAGGCACCGCTCTTCGTCCGCACGCTGCTGGGCATGATGGCGAAACCACCCTTCGGTGGCTCGTCGCCGATGTAGCCCTGGAGCTGCCATGTCAGCCCTCCATCCGTCGTGCGAGCACAAAAGACGCGGCCTTCTTTGTTGTCCGACTTCTTGCCGCAGCTACCGAACATGAGGCACTCACGCGGCCCGAGCGGTATCAAATCGGTGCGAGTGGAGATGCCGTCCACACCTTCAACATCGAACTTGAACGGCCCTTGCCAGGTCTTGCAGCGGTCCTGTGTCGTATAGAACCACGACGGGCCGACATGCAGGCCTTTGAAGCGAAACATCATCGCAAAATCAGCCGAGGTGAAGTCGAGCGGCTTCTTCAGCGCCACGGCCTCGGGCTCGTTCTTCCGATCTGAGTAAGGTTGATCCGCCTCGACCTTCCATGTCTTCCCACCATCGAGACTACGAGCCTGGACGCGATGGCTCGGCTTCGTGCGGTCAATGCGATGATCGGTCGTTGTCTCCTTGTAATAGGTGGCCGTGAAACCAACGACCAGCTCATCGCCCCACTGCCACAGCCCCTGATTCGCCGGCCAACCGCCGTAGCGACCGGGTTCCTTATAGACGATGAGGTTCTCAGCCGAAGCAGGCTTCCATGTCGGAACCACGGATGCGATGACTTTCGGATCGCCCGCATCGAGCTTGGCTCCATCTTGAGCGAGAGCTGACAGAGACGCGAACGATGCGGACGCGATGAGCAGACTGAGGTGATTCATGATGTGTGACAATAGGTTGGCCGCCAAAGAGCGCAGAGGTTGCAAAAATGTTGTTGATCCAGCCTTGCGCTCCTTGTGTTCCTTGGCGGCTAAGACATCGGTAAACTACGCCAGCTTGTAGCAATCCGCCCACTCCGCACGCGGTGCGGGGCCGGCGAGGCGAGCATTGGCTTCGTCGTTGCCGATGAAGCGCTTGGTCTGCGGATCGAACTGGAGATCCACATTCAAATACTCGGCGATGGTGCCGAGATTCAGCACCTGCGTGAGAGATCCTGAGATGCTGAAGGGCGATTCGGTTGTGCCTTCGCCCATGCAGGCATTGACGAAGCTGTCCTGGTGATTGAGCTCCAGGGGATGCAGTCCCATCGCGTCTTTGTTCTCCACCATCTTCGCCCGAGGATACAGGAGTGAATGACGATCATGCGAGCCGCGCTGCACGAGGTAATCGCCTTGTTTACGGTGCAGCAGGGTTCCAGCGCCGCCGGGGTTCGGGATCACCACTTTGCCATCGGGTCCTGGGTCGCCGTATTTCTCTTCGATGTCGAATTTGATGTCGCCACCGGCTTTCCAGTGAAGCTCCACGGCAGGTAGTTTCTCGCCACGAGCCGGGAACTCGAAGCGGATGTCCGAGCTGAGCGGGTAGCTAATTTTGTTGTAATCGGCGAGCGCTAGCGGCGTGATGCGCGTGGGGAGGCCGAGTTTCAGATGATGATGGGCAAAGTCGATGATGTGCGCACCCCAGTCGCCAAACATGCCGCCGCCGTAGAGATGGAAGCCGCGCCAGTTAAACGGGTGATACATCTTGCTGAAGGGTTTCACCTCTTGCGGCCCGCACCAAAGATCCCAGTTCAGCGACTCGGGCTTTGGCTCTTTCGCCGGATAGCCTTTCACCAGCGCACGCTCCGCCGCATTCATGAACCACAGCGAGGGCGATTTCCATGCCTGGATCTTCACGATGTCATCCACGATGCCTGCGGCGAGCATTTGCTTGAACTGCTCCGCTCCCGCTGAGGTGTGGCCCTGGTTGCCCATCTGCGTGACCACTTTGAACTTCTTCTCCGCCCGCATGAGGATCTCCGCCTCTTCAAAGGTGTGCGTGAGCGGCTTCTCGACATACACATGCTTGCCGAGCGCCATCGCGCTGATCGCCGCGACGAAGTGCGTGTGATCCGGCGTCACCACGCTGACCGCGTCGATGTCTTTGCCCATCTTATCGAGCATTTCGCGGAAATCCTGGAAGCGCTTCACATCGGGAAACGCCTTCAAATTCTTCTCCAAACTCTTCGCCGTGATGAAATCCACATCCGTGAAGGCCACCGGAGTAGCCTTGCCATCTGCCGTGAGTCCCGGAATGACGCTGCCCGCACGCCCACCGATGCCGATGCAGCCCAGATTGATGCGCCGACTCGGCGGCAGCTTCGGATTGTCCGCCGCACGAGCGCTAGTGAGGTAGGCAGGGAGGAAATTGAAACTCAAGCTCGCTGCAGCGGCTTGTTTGACGAAATGACGACGGGAGGGCGAAGAGGGGATGTCGGATGTTTGCATGGTTCAGTAATCGAGTGGGAAAATCTGAGTTGGAGGCCAGAAGAGATAACACAGTGAGATAGGCATCACTTTCGAGGATAAGGCCCCAGATGCTCGTGGGCGATGAGCCAGTGGCCATCGACTTTGCGCAGGATCGTGGTGCCACGACCGCCGCCGGAGGATTCCTGACCACTGATGAGGCCCTTCCAGCGGAACTCATAGCGGCAGACGGCCACGTCTTCGGTGGCGACCGTCCAGACGATGTCGTGAAGGCTGAATACCTCGTTTTCGATCAGCTTGAAAGTCTTCTCGAATGCTCCCTTCGCCGCCGCTTTGCCGACAAAGGTATCCTCCGTGAAAATGAACACGGCATCCTCCGCCACATGCGGGGCGATTCGATCCCACGAATGCGTGTTGAGAGCCTCGACGTAGGCGGAGAGTGCGGTGGCGTGGTTCATATCGGTTGGAGCAGCGGCAATGGTAACGATGGATAAGCCGCCAAAGAACATCAGGAGGAGATTTTTCATGGAGATGCGTTGGTTTGACCCAGATGACCGGCACAGACTCGACATTCAGCCGCGTTTCTGACTCTATGCCAATCATGCCCCTCTACCTTCTACATGCCATGCTGGCGTTGTGCCTTTTCAGTAGTCTTTCCGACGCTGCTGAGCCACCACACATGCTTTTCCTCGAAGATGCCGGCCACGATGCCACGGCACCGAGCGGCACGCGGTCGGGTTATGCCATCATGCGCCGCGAGGACGGCAGTTTTTGCTTCTATAATCCCTACGCACCCAGCTCGGAGCCGTTGAGCCTGTCGGATGCGAAAGGCGTGAAGCACACGCTGCGGCCTGCGTTGCCTGAGAGCATCGCCAAATCGAAGCCACTGATCGAAAGCGGCATCCTCAACAATGCGCAGACCTTGCTCGCCGCCGATGGCACGGTGCGCAGTATTGTGGTGAAGTCGGAACGCCACAGCAAAGAGGACGCGGCACGCATCGGGCTGCCGCTCTATTTGGATGTGTGGTATCGGCAGGGAAATGCGATGGAGGTTTCAGCGCCGATACGCACCTGGCGTGGCTACAATGGCTCGCAGATGGAGTATCAGCGCCTCGCGAGCGGTCGCCTGCTCGTGCCGCATGGCAGCTATCGTCCTTTTGGAAAGGCCGTGCCGCCCACCGGGCGCCACGAGACGGTGATCGAGTACTCCGACGATGGCGGCGCGAGTTGGCAACTCAGTGCTTCAAAGCTCACCTCGCCCTGCTACGAAGGCTACAACGGCTCGAACGAAGGAGCCTGCGAGCCTTGTTTTGAGGAACGGCGCGATGGTTCGATCTGGATGCTGATGCGCACGCAGGCAGGTTGCCTTTATGAGTCGATTTCCAAGGACAACGGCATCACCTGGTCCGCCGCTGCTCCATCACGCTTCCGCACCTCGACCGGGCCTGCGAACCTGCTGCGGCATCGCGATGGGCGTCTCGTGTTGACCTGGAACAACTGCGAACTGCCGCCAAAGCACGATGGCGTGGGTGTGTATGGCGGACGCGATGCGCTGCACATTGCTATCTCATCCGATGAAGGCCGCACATGGCAGGGATTTATCGAAATCTATCTGGATCATCGTCGCAATGACAATCCCAATGCCTCCGGTGATCGCGGCACGGCCTATCCGCTCGCGGCTTTTACCGAGGAAGGTCAAATCGTCGTCCTCGCCGGTCAGGGCAAAGGCGGACGCAATCCCATCCTCGTTGATCCCGATTGGATCACCGCCACCAGTGCCGAGTGCGACTTCCACGACGGCCTCGCACAGTGGAGCGTGTATCAGCACATCGGCCCCGCGAAGCGCTGGTGGAGGGCGCGTCGCATCGGCTGCGAACTCATCGAAACACCCGGCGAAAAAGACACCCGCAGCCTGCATGTTCGCCATGCAGCATCTTCCGATGCCCCCAGCGAGCCCGACACCGCTTTGTGGAACTTCCCCAACGGCTGGCGCGGTGAACTCACCGCCCGCATCCGCCTTCCCGCAGGCTCGCAAGGCGCGACCATTTCGCTCAACGATCGCTTCTTTGATCCCTCGAATACACTCGGCGAAGACGCTGCGGTGTTTCAGGCTCGTGTGACTCCTGAGAACACCCAACCGGACACCTGGCACACGCTTTCTCTGCGCTGGGACCTCGGACGCGGCGAGTGCGAGTATCGCCTCGATGAGAAGCTCATCTCCAAACTCCCGCTGCATGCACGCACGCTCAATGGTGTGAGTTATGTTCGCATTCGCTCCGCTGCGAAAACACCCGATCCGCACGGGATCATCCTTCGTCATGTGAAGGCGCAAATCAGTGATCCAAGTGCTCCTGCCGTCACCGCAGAAGATGTCGCCAAGTGGCAGCAGGAGTATGTGGAGACAATCACCTCACGTTGGCAGAAGAAGTGAGCGACGTGCTCGCCTAACTACGGCCAAATGCACGTCACTTGCCCAGATCATTCGTGCGCACAGCGGTGAGCTTGGCGGTGACTTTGGCTTTCCATTCTTCGACGCGGGAGGCGTGATCCGGGAATGAGGCTAGGTTGGTGAGCTGACGTGGATCGGTTTTCATGTCGAAAAGTTCGATGCCCTTGGAGGCGTCCTCGTCGTATTGAATGAAGACCCAGCGATCATCGCGGAGCATGTAGCCCTTGCTCGTGCCAGCGACACTGAAGACGGTTTCGTGGACCTTCGCCTGCGGATCGTCGAGAATGGCGCTGATGTTCTTGCCTTGTAGTCGTGCAGGGATTTCGAGGCCGCAGAGGCTGGTCGTGGTGGGATAGAGATCGAGCAGCTCGACGAGAGAGTCGCTGACGCCGGGCTTCTTGCCTGGGACGCTGATGATGAGTGGCACGCGGACGGACTCGTCACGCAGGCTTACCTTGGCCCAGAAGTCATGCTCGCCGAGGTGGTAGCCGTGGTCGCTGGTGAAGATGATGATCGTGTTATCGGCCTGACCTGATTTTTCGAGAGCGTCGAGCACCTTGCCCACTTGCGCATCCATGTAGCTCACGCTGGCGTAGTAGCCGGAGACGGCCTTTTTCTGTCGCGTGACATCCATCTGCATGTTCACGCTGGTCTTGTAGTTGATGCCGGGCTTGGGGATGTCGTCCCAGTCACCCGCCACCTTCTCCGGCAGGGTCATCTGGTCCCAGGGATAGAGATCAAAATACTTCTTCGGAGCCACGAAGGGCACATGTGGTCTCACGAATCCGACAGCGAGGAAAAACGGCTGCTGCGCGTGCTTGTCGATGAGTTCACAGGCTTTTGTGGCGGTCTTGCCATCCGAGTGAACCATGTCATCACCATCCGCAGCCACGATGACGAAGGTATTGCCACCCATGACGGGTTTTTTGCCATCAGCGTTCCTTTCCAAAGTCTCACCGATGCCTGCTGCCTTCCACTCCGGACCTTGGCTGTTGAAGCGCTCCGTCCAGGACAGAGGATCGTCAGCACCATCACTGCCTTCCTCGATGCCGATGGGCACACCCATGTGGTAGATCTTGCTCACGCGGGCAGAGTAGTAACCCGCATTCTTGAAATGCTGGGGCCAGGTCGCTCGATCGCCGATGTTCGCACGGGGGCTGTTGTAGCCCTGCACGCCCGTCGCATGAGGATAATAACCTGTGAGGAACGAGGCCCGCGAAGGCCCACAATACGTGCCCTGGCAATGCGCCCGCGTGAACCTCATCCCGCGTGCAGCCAGACGGTCGATGTTCGGTGTCTTACAAACCCTGTTCCCATAACAACCAAGCGCCGTGGAGGTGAGATCGTCCGAGATGATGAAGAGCACGTTCGGTCTATGCGCCGCCACGAGCGGCGAGGCGCAGGCGATGAGGAAAAGCAGGAGGTGTTTCATGATGAGGTTTGGAAAGAAAAAGTGGAGCAGCGGTTTCAGCCCCACTTTGATGATCAGATAGACTTGGTCTAGTTGAGTGGCTCACTTCACCAGCGGCAGCGCATACCAGGCGCATTCGGCAAAGAAGAATGTGGACATGTGGACCTTGGAGTAATCGTAGTGAAGAAACGTGCTCTCGATGGCCTCGCGATTTCCGCTTTCTCCAGCCAGTGCGGCGAGGGCAGCAGCGGCGAGCGGGTTTTGCATGAGGCGCTGCTCGTAGGACTTGCGCTCGCCTCGGCGGGTCTTGTCAGAGATGCGTGAGAGGCGCTCAGCCTCGGCCTGTGTGGGCTGGGGGAACCAGGTGGTGAAGACGGAACGCCAGTCGGCGTGGCCAAAGACCTTGGTGTCCTTGTTGTCGAACTCGCGGTGGACTTCGAGTGCCTTGAGCGAGGCTTTAGCATTCGCATCGAGGCCGCTGCGGAATTGAGCGCGGATGGCGTCGTCTTTTTCCATGGCGACTAGGGCGGCCAGCGCAGCCTGGGAGCCGACGTAGATCCACTGCTGATGATCGTCGATGTGCGGGATGGCCTCATGGTCGCGGGCGTAGCCTTCGGCGCAAATCTGCACACGGGTCTCCTCGCTGCCAGTTGGCCGCTCGGCCCTGGCTTTTTCATAGCGAGCCTGCCAGACGCTGTCCTGAGTCACCTCGTGCATGACTTTGAGCAGATGCAGATAGCGCACGGCATCGCGGAACAGATGACCGCGATAGGAGCCACGGAAGCCGCCTTTGAAAGCACCGTCGGCTGGGCAGCGCCAGCCCGTGGTCTCCAGCACATCGGCCACCTCGCGCATCTTCGCGATGATCTCGCGGCGCTCTGCTGCGGTGGGAATATCGCTCATGCAGTAGGCGTGAAGTCCGAGGAACCAGGGATGCGTCTGGTCATCTGAGCCGAGTGGATAATGACAGCGTCCATCCGTGCCGATGCCGCGTGCGATGAAGCCAGGCACGTCGGAGACGGAGGCGCACTTGATGAGGCCCTGCGCCAGTCGCCGTGCCTTCGCACGATCCGCTTCATCACCGCTGCGGCGTGCTCGCTCGCAGGCTGCGGGCAGGTAGATGCCGGTGAACATGGGGCCATCCTCAATGGGGCTCCACCAGCCGATGGCATTGGGTTTCCCAAGCGAGCAATCCTCCGGCGTGGGCAAATCGCCGACGAAGTCGCGAATGATGCCATGCGAGTCCACTCGATCCGCCCACAGCTCACCATGAGCCTGCTGGATGGCGTCTGCCACGGTGGCGTGGAAGGGTGCCGCATCGCTGGCCAGCACCTGGGGAAGCTGTGCAAGGCAGAGGAGCGTGATCAAAAGGGAGCGTGAAGAAATCATGGGGTGAAAAGCTGATGCCGACGTGCCTTCCAATACGCGGCAAGATGGTAAACGAGGCCGCAACTCGCGTTGTGCGTGTAATCGAAGCTGCGGATGAGGTTTTGGAGTGAGTTGGTTTGTTCGGCAGTGAGTTTGGGCGATTCGATCATCATCAAAATGAGTGCTGATTCGCCTGCTTCACGAGTGAGATGCCAGATCTCGCGAAACGGGCCCCACTGCGGGTTGGGGTAGCCTTTTTGGTTCTTCCACTCCGACACCGTGCGCCAGTCGGGACCGAGCATGCGCATGTCTTCAGGGTTCCTTTTCGCGATTTGGGCCAAAACGCTCGTGAAGCGCTTCGCAGCCAGATCTCGGACGTGGAGCATGTGTGTGTGGATTTGCGCTTTGAGAGCTGAATCGGGCTCCAAGGCATGAAGAAGCTCCAGCGAGCACTGCATCTGCAGCAGCGCATAGGCCGGTTTGCTCTCGCCGGGGTTCGCAGACTGCGCGATGGCCTCGGCGGCATACTTTCGCCATTGCACGCGATAGCGCTCGTTCTTCGTCACATCCCACGCGGCGGCGTAGATCATGGGCAGACGTGCGGCTTCATGTGGCTGCACATTCCACATGCGACAGATGCCCAGCGGACAGCGCGTGCCATCGGCGCGGAGAAAATCGAAATCGTTTTCGGGCGTTACCGTTTCGATCATGCGCTCGGCTACATTAGCGAGAATGACACGGATTTGCTGCTTCGTGGCCTCATCCGGCAGCGGGCTATGATAATACTGCCACAGCCCATGCACGAAGTGCGTCACCTGATCGCGAGACGAATTGATGTAGGTGCTCGCAGCATCTTCCGGGCACACATTCCGCGCCACAAAGCCCTTCACGCCATGCACAGTGACACAGCGGTGAAGCCCCGCGAAGACGTTTGCGGCCTTTTCGCGCAACGACGCATCCTTCGTCACCTCAAAGCGATCACACAACACGCTCAACATGGCGCCACCGAGGATCGCGCCGTCTTCCATGCCCGTGCTGTAGCCGCAGGGGTTCGGATACTGCCGCTTCACCTCCGCCGCCGTCGGCAGATGCGCCTGCTCTTTGCCCTTCTCGTAACTGCTGAGGTAATCACCAAAGGTCTGCACCTGCGGCAGATAAAAACGGCTCCATACCATGTCCCAGGCATGCTCGATGTTCTGCGTGGTGGCATTCTGCGCGTGGCAGAGGGTAAAGGACCAAGCAAAAATGATGAGCCAGTATTTCATCGGAGTGTGTGCGTCTCTGTTAAACTAACTGGTCCATTCCCTCACATGCTAGGGCTGCAAAGCCTTCATCAGAGCATCTGCAATGGCCGCCATGCCTTTGTCGCCAGGGTGATTGGCCACACCGGCGTGCTTGAACTCGCGCTCGGCTTTGCCGTAGAGGCCTTTGTCAGCGCTCAAGACACTGATGTCGCAGAAGATGCCTCTCACCGACTCGCAGGCACCGCGCAGCGCCTCGTCCTTGGCCGCATTGGCCCAGAAGCAACTGCGCATGAGGATCACGGGCTTCCGGCTGCCTTGCAGAGATTTCAGCAGCGTGGTCACATCGGCCTGGAGCTGCGTCTTTTCCTCCGCCGTCTTCAGGGCGGGCACGTTTTCGCCGATGGCGAGCACGATGAGATCCGCCTGAAAGTCGATGGCCTCTTTCAGCTTCGCCTCAAAATCATAGCCCTGATGCGCCCGCTCGAAGTCGGCGATGTTTTTCACCAGAATCTCCGTCGCGGAGCCCTGCCTCTCACTGAGCGCTTTCGCGAAGACATGCACGTAGTCCTTCGCCTCCGCGCTCGCCGCCATGCCCCAGTTTCCCGACCAGTCGATGTCGGCCTTCGGTCCATGCTTGGTGATGCTGTTGCCGAGGAAGAGGACTTTCTTAAAACTGGTCTGAGCCAGCGTTTGGCTAACGAAACAGGCAAGGAGGAGAACAAGTAGGCGGGTCATAAGAGAATCGAATGATGGGAAAGAAATGCCTCAAAACGGCAGCGGCGTGTTCGGTGCCACGGCATCTTTCGGCCAAGGGTTGCTGGCATTGAAGACGAGCATCTCTTCCTCGGTTTCGACCTTGGCAAAGGTCTCATTAATCTGCTCTTCCTTGGCCCAGGCACGCAGGCTGTTGAGCCCGAGATGCCGGATGAAGAAAGGATAAGCCGCTAGACGCTTGCTCGGTCCATAGTCGTGGCCTTCCAGCGGGAAATGCGCGTTCACGACCTTGTCCGTGGCTCCGTAGAGGCTGTAGATGTGCTGGATGTAGCGAAACTCCACGTCCGGTGTGTTCTTGGTGTAGTCGGCTCCGTTTGAAAGGATGAGCTGGGGTCGTGGCGCGGTCATCGCGGCGATTTCGGCGTTGTTGGTCTTGTGGTTCGGCCCCCAATGGATCGGCATTCCGCTTTCACACGGGCAGCCGCCAAAGAAATGTGCGGACACCTGGCAGCTCGGCACCGCCACCGCGATGCGTTCATCCAGAGCGGCGGTGAGGAAGGTCTGCGTGGCACCACCGGAGTTGCCGGTCATGCCGATGCGCTTGGGATCGACTCCTTCGATGGATGAAACGAAATCGAGAGCGCGAATGCAGTTCCACATCACCAAGCGCTGGATCTCCGGCACTTTGCCATGGTCCCAGCCCGCCTTTTTCGAGTCGCCATAGCCCACCATGTCATAGTGGAAAACCACCGCCCCCATTCGGGCCAGCACCGCGCAGCGAGTCTGCCGCGACGGCAGGAAGCGACCGCCATGCCCATGCGCGGACACGATGCCCGCATACGGCGGTTTCATATCGAGAGGCCGATACAGCGTGCCAGTGACATAGAAACCGTGCCAACTTCGGATATGCACGCTCTCTGCGGTGTAGCCTTCATAGGTCCGCTTGTTGGTGAAGACCGGATCAAGCGACGGCTTCTCCGGTGGATTCGCCAGCCGCGCCCCTTCGAGGATGCCCTGGCGGATCGCCGCCTTCCGCTTCTCCCAGCTCGCCAGATCCGGCGTAGCCTTTTTGAAGGCCTCCAGCTCCGCGATGGCCTCCTCCGGTGTTTGCGCATTCCCCATCCGCAGATGCCAGCCCTCAGGCAATGCCTTCGGCGTTTCCGCCCCGAGGAGTGACTGGCCCCACAAGCCACTCAGCAACGCGGTGCCTGACTGCGTGATAAAAGAACGCCGGCTGCGGGATGTCGGGGAAAGAGTTGGATGCATCAAAAGCGAGGGTTGGTGTGGATGATGGATGCTTGGCGAAGTTGAGTGCGCTGGGTTTCTACGGGCCGCACGGCCTAGTTCTATGGGCGAATTGGGTTGAGAAACTGGAGCAGTTTGCCTTCGCACAAGCGCTGATCGTTGCAGTGCATCCTGCTCCAGGACACGAGACCTACTGCAAGTTGTCCAGCACAGAATCGAATCTCCATCCGTGGAAACCTATCTGTCCAGAGATCAAGTAGTCTGGTACAACGACCTTCAGCACGTCAGCCCCATGCGTCATTGCATCTTCCATCATGCATTCCTCTTCGGCTGTCCGCTGATCAAACCAAGCGGGCGAGTATGCAGTGTTCTCACAACCTTTCACCACAAGTCCGAACAGTAGATCTTCAACACTCTGACCTCCTCTAATCGCAGATTGAAGTGTGGAAATAAAGTGACGGCACACATTGTCACTGGCTATATGCCATGCAAAAAGAAATGCCCAGCCCGCATCTGTGGGGGCAAACGAGAAAGTTAACAAGGCGCGACGTGTCGCTCGGTCCGCCAAATTCTGAATGGGTTCCCCGTTGAAGCCCCAGTCAGGGTAAATTTGACCGGAAAAAACAGCCGTGGGAGGCTGCGACTCTTCAAACATGACATACCGGATGTCGTCGAATTTCCCCTGTCGATATGACACATCGTAGTTTGCCTGTTCGCTCTTCAGTCCTGCAAGACCCAGTTGGTTCCCCTCTTTGCAGCCTTCGAGAAGATCTCTAGTAGCACTTGTCCCGCCAAAGACCTTGAGCTGCTGATCGAGGGTCTCGACCACACACTCTTTAGCGAAGCGTTCTTTGAGAATGCATCGATAAGCGTAAAGGAACACCTGTTCGTCAGTGGGCTTTAGTTTCTCCAAATCAATTGGACGAAAGATGAGGCTGTCATGGTGGTGACATAGGCCCCGAAAGACCGACATGGCATTGATGTGAGTTTTAGTCAGCGTGAGCCTGCCCTTGCTTCTTTTTATATCGGAAAATTTGGACGAGGTCGAATATACGTAGCCGTCACGAGCGATCATCGACAGAGCCCCGTTCTTCTGAATAGAGTGAGCGTCGATAACCTCACTGCACTTGTCAGTGGTTTGGTAAAATAAACATCGTCCTTGAGACCGAGCAGCGTGTTGTGCTCGAATGAAATCATGCAGATCAAACTCCTTGTGTCGTTTCTGTCGTATCGGCTCTGCCGTTTGAAGGTCCTCGGCTGGCGTATGTGCAACTGTAAACACAGCGATTCCGTGCTCTTGAGCTTCAAGAAAAGCTTTTTCGCCCAGATCTCGTTCACGAAAGTCTTCCAAACGCACTGGGATGGGCTCAGTCTCGAGTGCTTTGATAGCCCATCCACTCTGTTTAATCCGATAGGTTGCTTTCACCAAGGCCGAGATAGGGTCGTCTTCGACAACCCAGCAATGAGCCTGACCACCTACGATTCTGCTATCAACCAAGCCTTCGTCGCTTGGAGCGACTCCGAAAGATAAAAAGAAGGTTGTTGGCATTTGGGGATGTGGGCTGACTGGAGACAGAATCGAAGGAGTTTGCAATTTAGCCGATTCTTTAGCCGATTTTGACCGATTCCAGCTGGCAGAGCAATCGAGGAGGCTTTGTTGTTGATCCAAGGGCTACAGAACATCGAGCGCCTTGCTTCGCCTGTGCGGCACCGCCCACATCTACAAACGAACCGGGTCGAGCTGGTCCAGCCCGAGTTCAGCGATCTCGATGGGTGGTGGCTGCGGAACGGCGATTTCTGCGGTGATGTTCAATGTCCTGCCATACACCTGCTCGAAGAGGTCGAGGACGTTCAACTTGAACGAATTCAGCGTTCCATCGAGCGGAGTGCGCAAGTGGGCCTCACAGTTTTGGAGTTCGGCCACCATTTGTTCCGCGCTGGGATTCCCGTCGAGCATCTGACGGACCTTGCGGAAGGCACGCAAGTCTTTGGCCACCAGTCCAGACTGCCCTTCCACCCGCGAGCGGTGGAGCTTGGCCAGAAGAATGTCCATGAGATGAGGGATCACGATCTGGAGTCCATGCCGGGTCTCCACACGCGCACGCTGCAAGTAGTGCGGTGATGGGATGAAAAGAGACGGCGGGCAAACCTGGACATGATAGCGCCCGCGTTCGGATGAGGGCGTGTGGGCCAGGTTCCTCAGCGCCTGCACCTCCGTGAAGACCATCACATCGACATCCGCGCTCGCAAACTCGGCATCCAGACAGAGCTGAATGGGAGCCGAGCCAAAAACCGTCAGCGGTGAGCGGTAGTTGGGAAGCTGGTTGGAGACTTGTGCAAAGAACTCATCCAGCACACGGCCAGCGAGCGTGTTCCACCGGGGATTCGGAGTCTCAAACATGCTGGTTCCTCCGATCCAGCCAGTTCATCGCCTGCCGCACCAGCCTTGGCTCGACCATGCCATGAGCGGCGAGCGTTTTTGCCAAAGCACACCACTTGGCCCGCTGCCGAAGGCGACGGCTGACCAGCACACGCGCCACCATCCGCGCGAGCTGGTAGGGAGCCACCACACTGTCGGATACCTCCGTCTCCCTGAGCAAATGCAGGGCCAGCGGACTTTCAGAGGGAAGATGGTCAGCAGGTGAGTTCATGGCGGTGGTCGGCCTGAATCACCCAAGGCGAAGAAAAGCAAAAAACCAGCCCAAATTGGTGATCGCCTCGGGCCTCCGCACAGAAACCCCGACAAAAAGCCCGAAGCCGCAGGGTATTACCCCCATGCGCTTCTTTGTCCTCTCACTGCTCATCGTCTCCTCTGCCGCCATCGCTTCTGCCTCGGAGCTTCATGTGGGGGCGGCTACGGTGGACATCACGCCTGATCGGCCGGTGGCGCTGGATGGGCAGATGCATGTGCGCATCTCGGAGAAGCCGGAGACACAGATCTATGCGACCGCGCTGGCCTTGGAATCGCGTGAGGGCGACAAGGTGCTGGATCAGGCCATCATGGTCTCCTGTGACATCGTGGGCATCCGCACTGGGCTCATCGACCTGGTGCGCGAGAAGGCGAAGGACAAGCTGCCCGGATTTGATCTGAACAAGCTCGTCCTCAATGCCACGCACACGCACACCGCGCCGGTGACGATGAAGGGGGATCGTTACGCTTTGATCGGCAAGAAGGTGATGATGCCGATGGAATACACCGAGTTCATGGTGGAGCGCATCGTGGAGGCGATGGTGCAGAGCTGGAGCAACCGCAAGCCATCGAAAGCAGGCTGGGGCCAAGGACAGGCGGTGATCGCGCAGAATCGTCGTGCGACTTACGCGGATGGAACGGCCAAGATGTATGGTGCCACCAATGTGCCGGAGTTTCGCGGCATCGAAGGGTATGAGGATCACAATCTCGATGTGCTGTTCTTTTGGGACATGAATGACACGCTCATTGCCACGGCGGTGAATGTTCCGTGCCCCTCGCAGGAGGTCGAGGGCCTCAAAGTGATCCACGCCGACTTCTGGGACCCGGTGCGCCGCCAGTTGCGCGAACGACATGGCAAGGACCTGCACATTCTCGCCTGGACCGGAGCCGGTGGCGATCAGGTGCCGCGGCCGATGTATGGCAAAGCAGCGGACGAGCGCATGCGTCGTCTGCGTGGGCTCACACGGCTGGAGGAAGTCGCCCGTCGTGTCGTGCGTGGCTGGGAGGAGGCGTATGAAGGGGCCAAACTGGAGCCTGTGAGTGGTGCGGTGCTTCAGCACCACGCGAAGAAGATCGATCTACCTTGGCGGAAGGTCACCGAGAAGGAGCTGGCCGATGCGCAGAAGGCTGTCGCTCAATACAAAGACGATCCGAAGGAGCAGTGGAAGTATCTTTGGAACCAAAGTGTGGTGGATCGCTACGATGCTGAGAAAGCTGGCACTGTCGGTGTCTTCCAAATGGAACTGCATGCCCTGCGCCTCGGCGATGTGGCCATCGCCACGAATGAGTTTGAGCTCTACACCGACTACGGCGTGCAGATGAAGGCCCGCAGCCCGGCGGTGCAGACCTTTCTCATCCAGCTCACCGGCTCCGGCGGCTATCTCCCGACACCTCGCGCCGTGGCCGGAGGCAGCTACAGCGCCATCATCCAAAGCAGCCGCGTCGGCCCTGAAGGCGGCCAGGTGCTGGTGGATGAGACCGTGAAGGCCTTCAACGAGCTGTGGCCTGCACCAAAAAACACCGAGACCACGAAATGAAATCGCCAAACCATCACATCACCCGACGACAACTCCTCGGCACCGCGATCTCGGGCGCTGCCGTGCTGATGAATGAAAAACGACTGCTAGCCGCAGATGCTGATCCGCGAGTGCGCGGACCGTTTCCGATTCTCTCGACGCCGTTCACGGAGACGGGCGCGGTGGACTTTGAGGTGCTGGCGAATGAGGCGCGGTTTGTCGATTGGGGCGGCTGTCCCGGCATGATCTGGCCGCAATCGGGCGACAGCGTGGATCTGCTGACGATGGAGGAAAAGTTGCACGGCATGGAGGTGCTGGCGGAGGCTTCTCGCAGCTTCAAAACATCGGCGCTGTGCCTCGGCGTGCAGGGCAAGGACACGGCGGAGATGCTCGTGTATGCGCGACATGCCGAAAAGCTCGCGCCTACTGCCATCATCTCGCGTCCACCGGACTCGGGCCGCACGGAGGACGATCTGCGGCAGTATTGGCGTGAACTCGCGAAGGTGGCGAAGCGTCCGGTTATCTTCCAAACGACCGGCGGCGTGGCTTACAAAGGTCCGGTGCCGTCCGTGAAGCTCATGATCGAGCTGGCGAAGGAGTTCCCGCACTTCGGCTACATCAAAGAAGAAGCCGCGCCGATCATCGCCCGCACCAAGGAACTGTGCGCGGCGAAGCCGGTCATTCGCCGCGTCTTCAGTGCGCGTGGTGCTCATGGGTGGCTCTACGAGTCCCATCTCGGCACCGAGGGGCTCATCACCGAGCGTGCCGTGTATGCGGATGTGCTCGCGAAGCTCTGGCAGCTCATGGACAGCGGCAAAGACCCCGACACCGTGCGCGACATCCACGCGAAGCTCATACTTCTCTTCAATCTCGGCCAGCACCTCCCCGGCGGCGACCTGCGTGGCTTCCAGCTACACCTGTGGAAAAAGCGCGGCGTCTTCAAAAACATGATCTCACGCCAATACGGCCCGAATCGCAGCATCCCCGACAAACCCATCTTCTCCGAGCTCGCGCTCACGACCGATGAGCTCGCTGAGATCGACTTTCGCTTTGAAGCGCTAAGGCCGTATTTGAAGGCGGAGCGGAGGTAGCTGCTGTCACTTTTCCCTAAGATGTCATGGCGGCAGGCGTGCGAAGCATGAGATTTGGTAACATCAAAGCCCCTTCTGCTTGCGGAACAGGGAAGCTTGGCGGCGGGAAATTTCGATTTTGTCACCGGAGACGAGGGTGACTTGGAGGCCGCCGCTGAACCATTCGGAGACATCGGTGATGGCTCGGGTGTTGATGAGTTGGGCGCGGTTGGCGCGGAAAAAAATGGGGTGGCTCAATCGCTGCTCCAAGGCGGCTAAGGAGCGCGGCAGCAGGACTTTTCCGCCCTCAAAGAAGACGTGGGTGGAGTTGCCCTCGGACTGGAGCAGGTAGATCGAGCGCACAGGCACGAACCATGTTCGTTGCTCGCCTTTGAGCAGCACGCGGTCGGTTTCGCGGAGGGGCGTTTCGTCCTGCGTGCCTGTGTCGGATGGCGGTGTGTCGTGCAGTCGTTGAATGGTTGCGGCTAGGCGTTGGGGATCGACGGGCTTCAAGAGATAGTCCACGGCGTTGACCTCAAAGGCACGCAAGGCGTGGGCATCGTAGGCGGTGCAGAAGATGATCTGCGGGGAGTGTTCGCCCATGGCATTGACGAACTCGAAGCCGTCCATTTCGGGCATCTGGATGTCGAGAAAGAGCACGTCCGGTTTCAGCGATGGCAGCAAGCTGAGCGCGGCATGACCGCTGTCGGCCTCACCGACGATTTCGATCTCGGGATGCGCTTCCAGGAGGCGGCGCATCTCGCGTCGGGCCATGCGTTCGTCGTCGATGATGAGGGCTTTCATGGGTTCTGCGGGAGGATGACGGTTGCCTCGACTCCGTTAGCGGTTTGTTGGATGGTCATCGTTGCCTTTTCACCAAACAACAGTGCGAGCCGTTCCTGCGTATGCGCCAAACCGATGCCGCCTTTCTGCTGCCAGTCGGCGGTGAGTGTCCCTGAGTTTTCTACACGGAGGTACAGGCTGCCATTCTCTAGCTGAGCCGTATAGCGGAGGTGGCCAGGGCCGAGTTTGGCAGCTACACCGTGCTTCACGGCGTTCTCCACCAGGGTGACGAGCAGCAGCGGTGGCACGAGTGCTCTTTCGCAGCCTTCGCCCACCGTACGCTGCACATGTAGGCGATCTCCGTAGCGGATCAGTTCGAGGTCGAGCAGGGCATTCACCGCAGTGAGTTCGTCGCGTAGAGGGATCAGCTTTTGATCGCTGGAGGACAGGGAAGCCCGCAGCACGAGGGACAGTTGCGTCACAGCATCACGCGCCTGCTTGGGGCTTTCCTCAATGAGGGCGCGGACGGTATTGAGGGAATTGAAAAGGAAGTGTGGATTGAGCTGCGTGGCGATGGTTTGCAGACGCGCCTCTTTGATGGCGGAATCACTGCGCAGCGTGGTGATTTCCATTTGGTGCAGGCGTGTGAATGCGTGGCAGGCATAATAAAGCGCCGCCCACATGCCGAGTAAGAAGAACGTGATGATGCTGGTGGAAAACACTTCCATCAGCAGCCCGGTGCCCACTATCCGCAACCCAAAGCCGGGACCAGCGGAGAAAGCTGTAATGCTGTGGATCAACAAAGATATCGTCAGCGCGAGCATCATGCAGGCAACCATCACCACGGGCAGCAGGCGCCTGAGCGGCGACAGATCCCAGCGGCGCCGCAAGGTCAGAACATGCAGTAAATGTGTGGCGAGGATGCCGCAGATAGTCATCACCGCGTTGTGCATCCACATCACGGGTTGGAGTGAGGCGAACGCCTTCTTGATCGCCCCTTCCGACTCCTGCGGCATCTCATCAAAGGAGATGGAGGGCGGCCCTGAGAGGACCGTGACTGTCACGGTGAGCACGAACAATGCCCAGAAGCCCGCCTGCATGAGACGGTAGCCACGCCCGGCAAAGGGAGGGGTGCTATCAGCAGCTTTTTGGGCATCTTTCATCCACACAAGCTTGGGACAACGCTGTGAATTGTCAGCCAGGAAATGACAGACTGCCTGCTGGCATGATGAACGGCAGCAGAAGCCGATGAACGGTGATCGCCGCTCATCCGCCGCCAATACCGTTGATCACGGTGATCCATCCGCCGATCCCTATATCAGCGCGAGATGCGGGGAAGGAGTGAAAATGAAGCATGTCCCCCATAAAGCAGTTTCACTCATCGCCCATGACTAGGCGTGCGGCGCTGGCCCTTCTTGGCTGCCAGGTGCTGATCGGCTGCACGTTCATCCCAAAGTTGAACCTACCCGACGCACCCGTGAGTCCACGTTATCCTGGTAGCGGCAAAACGAGCGCGGCCAGCAGCGAGATCGCATGGCGGAAGGTGTTCAATGATGCTCGTCTAGTCCGGCTCATTGACATCGCGCTGGCAAACAATCGCGACCTGCGCATTGCCATGCTGCGAGTGGAGGAAGCTCGGGCGCAGTATCGCATCGAGCGCTCGGCGTTGCTGCCAAGCGTCTCGCAAAGCAGTGATTTCAGCCGGTCGCATCAGTCCGGGATGACGAGCAATCAATGGCAGCTCAATCTCGGCACCTCCTCGTATGAGCTTGATTTGTTTGGCCACATCCGCAGCCTGAGCGCGAAAGCACTGGAGCAATACTTTGCCAAAACCGAGGCCCAGCGTGCCGCGCAAGTGACGCTCGTGGCCGAGCTGGCCACGCAATACTACACGATGCAGCAGTTTGAGGAACTCATCGCCAACACGAAGCTCACGCTGGCAGCGGTCGAGGAAAGCTATCAACTGAATGACAACATCTTCAAAGCAGGCGGACTGCTGGAGCTTGATCTCCGCTCTGCCGAAACCCAGGTGCTCACTGCCAAGGCGAACTTGATTGCTTATCAGCGTCAGCGAGACCAGGCGGAGAACGGCCTCGTGCTCATGCTCGGCCAGCCGCTGCCGACCAACTTGCCTGCGGGCAAATCGTTGGCCGATGCACCCGTGAAAGCCGTATCCGCAGGCGTGCCGTCCGAGTTGCTCCAGGGCCGCCCGGATATTCAGGAGGCGGAGCGCACCTTACGTGCAGCGAATGCAGACATCGGAGCCGCACGAGCCGCGTTCTTCCCCAGCATCAAACTCACGGCTCAGGAAGGCACCGTCAGCACGGAGCTGACCAGCCTGTTCAGCAAAGGCACGGCTGCATGGAGCTTTGCACCGCAGATCACGCTGCCCATTTTCACTGGCGGACGCAATCGCGCCAATCTCGATGCCGCAAGAATCCGCACCCGTATTGAGATCGCAAACTATGAAAAAGCCATCCAGAGCGCCTTCCGCGAAGTGGCGGATGCACTGGCCGCGCAACGTGCGGCAAAGGAGCGAATCAGCACCTTGCAGGCGCTCGTGGCAGCCCAGCAGCGGCGCTATGATCTCGCCGCAGCGCGAGATCAGCGTGGCGTATCGAGCTATCTGAACGTCGTCACCGCGCAGCAGGACCTTTTCTCCGCACAGCAAAATCTCATCTCGGCCCGCTACGATGCCGTGACCGCCCGCATCAAACTTTATCAAGCCGTCGGAGGAGGTTGGAAATGAAAACACGCATCTTCGTTTTGTTGTCACTTGTTCTTCTATCAGCCTGCAAGCCTCCGGGAGCAGGCGTGGCACGCTTTGAAACATCACCTGTCACACGCGGCAATCTGCGTGCTGTGGTCACTGCCAGTGGCACGCTGGGTGCCGTGGTAAGCGTGGACGTGGGCTGCCAAGTCTCCGGGCGCATCATGAAGCTTAATGCCGACTTCAATACCCTCGTGAAGCGTGGTGATCTCATCGCGGAGTTGGATACCTCCATCTATTCTTCCAAGGTGAAAGCCGCTGAAGGCGAACTCGCCAGTGCTGGTGCCAGTGTGACGCTGAAGAAGCAAAACCTGGATCGCAAAAAATCCCTTCTTCCACTGCGAGCTGCCACTGAGCTGGATGTAGAGCAAGCCGTGGCTGAGCTGACGCAGGCTGAGGCCACCGTGACCATCAAAGAAGCGGCTCTCGATCAGGCAAAGACGGACCTCGGCTTCTGTCGCATCACCGCCCCCGTCGATGGCATCGTGGTTTCCAGGAAAGTCGATGTGGGTCAGACAGTCGTCGCAGCGATGAGCACGCCCGTTCTTTTCACCATCGCCCAGGACATCAAAAAGATGCGGATCACCGCCACGGTCTCCGAGGCCGACATCGGCGGTGTAAAGAAGGGAAACCAGGTGAACTTCACCGTGGATGCCTTCCCGGATGATGTCTTCGGCGGTGAGGTCGTGCAGGTGCGTATCGCGCCCACGACCACTGAAAACGTGGTGACGTATGAGACGCTCATCGACGTGGAGAACCCCGAGCAGCGACTCTTTCCCGGCATGACGGCGGATGTCTCCATCCTCACCGCTGAGCGAAACGACGTGCTCAAGGTGCCGAACACCGCCCTGCGTTTCACCCCGCCGGATGGCAGCAAGATGACCGGCACCACGAATGCCAAGCTGCAACGCAAACAGCAGCTTGTTTATGTATTGGAAGGCACAGGCAAAGAGCAAACGCTGCGTGCCGTCATTGTCACCACCGGCATCACCGACAATTCAGAGACGGAGATTCTCGACGGACTTGATGCCTCAGCGCTTGTTGTGACGGCAACGCTTGGCGGCACCAAAGAGGCTGCGGGCGGACCACCGCCATCCATCTAAGTCATGAACACGAGCGTCATCGAGCTGAACAACCTCCAGAAAATCTACCGCGCTGGCGATGTCGAAGTGCGTGCGGTGAACGGCGTGAGTCTGCGCATCGAGCGCGGGGACTTCGTCGCCATCATGGGCTCCAGCGGCTCCGGGAAATCCACGCTGATGAACATGCTGGGCTGCCTCGATCAACCCACCGACGGCCAATATCTCCTCGATGGCATGGATGTGGCCCGCCTTGGACGATCCGAGCTTTCACGTCTGCGGAATCTGAAGATCGGATTCGTTTTCCAGAGCTTCAATCTGCTCTCTCGCACCTCCGCGTGTGAGAACGTGGAGCTTCCCCTCTTTTACACCAGCCCCCATGTGCCGCTGCGTGACCGTCGTCAGCGGGCGATCGAGGCATTGCAAAAAGTAGGTCTGGGTGAACGCCTCAACAATCATCCCAATCAGCTCTCTGGCGGCCAGCAGCAGCGTGTGGCCATCGCCCGGGCCCTGGTCAACAAGCCCGAACTTGTGCTGGCGGACGAACCCACCGGCAATCTCGACACCCGCACCAGCATCGAGGTCATGGGCTTGTTTCAAGCGCTCAACGATGCCGGGATCACCGTGATCATGGTGACGCATGAGCTGGACATCGCTGCCTACTGCAAACGCATCATCGTCATGCGCGATGGCAAGATCATCCGTGATGAAGTCAATGAATCGCGCCTCTTTGCCAATGATCAACGGGCAGTGCTCGATGCCTCAGAACAACACGCCAGCCTCTCTTGATCATCATGATTCAAGCACTCACCTCTCCGCTGTTTAGTGTGGGCCTCACGGCCATGATCGCCTTCCGTGCCCTGCGCCGAAACAAGCTCCGCAGCACCCTCACAGCGCTGGGCATCATCATCGGCGTGGCATCCGTCGTCTCCATCATGGCGCTGGGACGCGGCACACAGCAGCGCATTCAAGACCAAGTGTCATCCCTCGGATCGAATCTGCTCATCGTCTTCTCCAAAAGCCGCCGCACCAATGCCGCCGCCGCTGGCAGCAGCCAATCCAGCAACCTCACGTTGGCGGATGTAGAAGCCATCCGTCGAGAAATCAGCAGTGTGAAGGCCCTGAGCCCCGAGGTCACGCTCACTGCGCAGGCTGTCGCCAACGGGCGCAACTGGAGCACCACCATCGCTGGTGAATCACCCGACTATTTGCACATCCGCGACTGGCCGCTCGCACGCGGCAGCATGTTCACCGAGCGCGAACTACGCACCTCTGCCCGCGTGGCGGTGATTGGTTCGCGCACATCGCGCGAGCTGTTCGGCCCACTCGATCCCGTGGGCCAGACCGTGCGCATCAAGAACATGCCCTTCACCATCATTGGCCAGCTTGAAAGCAAAGGCGCAGGCATGGGCGGAGCCGATCAGGATGACCGCATCGTCATTCCCTACACCACTGCCATGCGACGACTCACGGGTGAAAAATATCCGCGCCTCGTGACCCTGCAAATCAGCAGCGACGATCTCATGAGCGCCGCCCAGGAGCAGATCACCGCGCTGCTCCGCCAGCGTCACCGTCTCACCGAAGGACGGAAAAACGACTTCGACATCGTGAACCAGAAAGAGATCGCCGACACCGTGAACAGCATCACCACCACGCTCACCTATCTGCTCGGCGGCATAGCTGGATTGTCACTGCTCGTCGGTGGCATCGGCATCATGAACATCATGCTCGTCAGCGTCACCGAGCGCACCCGGGAGATCGGCACCCGCATCGCCGTGGGCGCACAGCCACGCGACATTTTGCTCCAGTTCCTCATCGAGTCCATCACCCTCTGCCTGCTCGGTGGAGCCATCGGCATCGCCCTCGGTTACGGCGTCAGCGCCGCCGCCACCATGATCCCGAACTTCCACCCCTCCGTCTCCTCCGGCAGCATCGTTGTTGCCTTTGGCATCAGTTTCGTCGTTGGCGTTTTCTTCGGCTTCTACCCAGCCCGCAAAGCTGCGAACATGAATCCGATAGCAGCACTGCGGTTTGAATAAAACCGTGAAAGTACCATCGACTGGACATCGAACTAATTCACGAGCGGCTTCTCCGGCATCGTCACCGCATCGACATCAGCGAGCCGCACTTTGAGCAGCTCGACGCTTTGTTTGCCGCCGGCGAAGGCAATGTAGAGGCTGTCGCCGTGCTCGATGACGTGCGGGTAGTCGATGTGACGGCCGCCGACGAGGTAGAGCATCTTCTTGAAGACGAGGCCGTCGTCGCTGATGGAGAGGGTGAGTGGATCGCGCTTCTTCGGGTTGGGATTTGAGATGAGGACGTAGCGGCCATCGCGGAGGCGCAGGCCGCTGATTTTCGAGGTGGCGTCGGGGAAATTGGTTTTCTCTGGCGTGCTCCAGGTGCGGCCGTCATCGGTGGATAGAGCACGATACAGGAAGCCGCTGCGGCGATTGTCGCGAAAGACGGCGGCGAGGGTGTTGTCGGGCAAGATCCACCAGTCGGGCTCCTCGGCCTTCAATTCGGCGGCGCTGCCGAGCACGGGGTAGGAGCGCCAGTCGCTGAGTGATTTCACGCCACCGACGAGGAAGTGCACGCCGCTCGTTTTGTAGTCATGCGGGCGGCGTGACATCATCCAGTCGCCCGTGCGCAGCTTCAGAGGAGGGAAGTTGTTGATGGTGTCGTCGAAGACGACGCCTGCATCTTGCCATGAGCCATCGCTTTGAAGGCGAAAGGCATGAAGTTCGAGGCTGGGGCCGAAAAAGCCTGCGGCTTCATCCAGCGAGGCGAGTGCGAGCAATTCGCCATCACGTTTCCAAAAACCACGCGAGATCCAGCGCATGCCTTTGTCCGTGCGGGTGCCGTAGTGCGGTGAATCAGGGCCGGAGCCCGGCGGGATGGGCGTGAGATACTGCGACGTGCTCCATTTCAGGCCATCGGGACTGGTGGAGAACTTCACTCGCTGGCCGACGCGATCCTCGATGCCGGGTCCATCACTCCACATGGCCCAAAAGCGGCCGTCGTGGTGCACGAGGTAGTTGTGCTGGTTTACGCCCTTGGTCGCACGCACGTCGTTGATGACGATGTGCTCGCTCTGCACGCGGGGTAGCGAGGCAAAGTCGAGTCGGTGCGTGTCCTCTGGCACCCACGGGCCAGAGAGCATCAGCGGTGCAGCGGCGGCGGAGCTGCATAGGAGTGAAAAAAGAAGCGAGGCTCTCATGCGGCGAGAGATGGGTGAGGTGGGCATCATCCCCAGTGCTGGGCGATTTTCTTTTTCAGGAAATCGACGCTGCGGGCGAGTTGGGCCATGCCATCGACGCCGTCTTCGATGCTGATCCAGCCGTCGAAGCCTTTGCTGCGTAGCTCGGTGAAGATGGCGTCGTAGTCGTTGAGCCCTTTGCCGATTTCGCCGTGGCGGAGGCGCTTGGCGTAGCCTTGGGCACCGCCTTCTTCGCGGCGGAGGTCTTCGAGTGTGCCCTCAGCGAGGTAGCGATCACTGGCGTGCATGGTGACGACGCGGTGGGAGACACGCTTCAGCAGCTCGATGGGGTCTTCACCAGCGAGGTAGGTGTTTGAGGGGTCGTAGTTCACGCCAAAGTGCGGATGATTCACGGCATCGACGAGCTTGCAGAAGATGTCCATCTTCTGGGCGAACTCGGGATACTCCCAGAAGTCGTCTTTATAATGATTTTCGATGATGAGGGTGATGCCGCGCTCCTGCGCATAGGGTAGGCAGGCATGGATGGAGTCTGCGGCGAGGCGCACGCCTTCGTCGATGCTGAGCTGGGGGCGCTTCTGACCACTGAGGACGCGGCAGTAGCTACCGCCGAGTGCGTGGGTCATGTCGATCCAGCGTTTTTGCTTGGCGATTTCGCGTTCGCGGAAGGCTGCATCTGGATGGGTGAAGTCCGGCGAGCAGCACATCATGGGGATGACTTTGCCCGTGTCCTCGACCTCTTTGCGAAAGCGCGGCCAGTTGCGCTCATCGGCCATTTCGAGGAAGCCTGCGTACCATTCCAGGCCCTGCACATCGAGCGTGGAGGCGAGATTGATCCATTCGGAGACGGTCATGCTGCCGTCTTTGCAGAGGGCGACCATGAAGGCTTTTGGGAAGGCGGCTAGGCGTGGCATGGGAAGAGGTAGTTTTGTGAGGTGCGGAGTTAAAAGCGCAGGTTCTATGGGACGTCACGATAAAGTGTGTGTGAATGAGGGTGGAGCGGCGTCTTGGAGTGACGGAAACTTTTTCTTCACGGAATGACTTGGACTCAAAATTACGACCCGCTCGGCAATCTGCTCTTTTCGTCGCTCGTGGCGGCGGTGCCGGTGGTGACGCTGCTGGGGCTGCTGGCTTTCTGGCATGTGCGGGCACAGATCGCAGCGGCGGCGGGACTGCTGGTGGCGCTGGGGATCGCGGTTTTTGTGTATGGCATGCCTGTGGCACTGGCGGGCACGGCGGCGGGATTTGGCGCGGTGTTCGGGCTGTTTCCGATCGGCTGGATCGTGCTGAATGCGATGTTTGTGTACAATCTAAGTGTGGAGACGGGACAGTTTACGGTGTTGCAGCGGCAGATCGCGAGTGTGTCGTCGGATCGGCGGATTCAGGCACTGTTGATCGCGTTTAGTTTTGGGGCGTTTATCGAGGGTGCGGCGGGTTTTGGTGCTCCGGTGGCCATTACGGGTGCTTTGATGATCGGTTTGGGCTTCAAGCCGCTGGAGGCAGCCAAACTGGCGCTGATCGGAAATACGGCTCCGGTGGCTTTTGGATCGCTGGGGACGCCATTGACGACTTTGGCCGATATTACCGGCCTGGACCTGCTGGAGCTGAGTGCGATGGTGGGACGCCAACTGCCACTTTTCTCACTGATCGTGCCTTTTTGGCTGGTGGCGGCGCAGGTGGGCTGGCGTGGCATGCTGGGTGTGTGGCCGGCGTGTCTGGTGACGGGTGCGAGCTTCGGGGGGATGCAGTTTGTGATGAGCAACTACCACGGTCCATGGTTGGTCGATATCGCGAGCGCGGTGGTGGCGATGGTGGTGCTGGTGCTCTTTATGAAAGTGTGGAGGCCTGCCGCTGCGGCGGCGGCGGCGGAAAAAACGCCTGGAGCATGGAAGGCGTGGCTGCCGTGGATTTTCCTCACGGGTTTTGTTTTCACCTGGGGGATGCCTGCGGTGAAAAATGGGCTGAATGGTGTTTTTAATACCGAGATCGAGGTGCCGCTGCTGCACAAGGCGGTGGAGAAGGTGCCACCCGTCGTTCTGCATGCAGAGGTGGAGAAGGCCGTGTTTAAACTCAATGCGCTGAGTGCCACTGGGACGGCGGCACTGCTGGCGGGTATGCTAGCGGGTCTCTGCCTGGGGCTGAGGCCGCTGCGAGTGCTGAAAATCTATGGTGCGACGATGTGGCGGCTGCGTGTGTCTTTGCTGACGATCTCGCTGATGCTGGCACTGGGCTATGTGACGCGATACAGCGGCACGGATACGACGATGGGGCTGATGATGGCGGGGACGGGCTGGTTGTTCCCCTTTTTCAGCCCGATCATCGGCTGGCTGGGTGTGGCGCTGACGGGCAGCGATACGTCCGCGAATGTGCTGTTTGGGAATCTCCAGCAGGTCACAGCGAACCAATTGCAACTCTCGCCGATCCACATGGCGGCATCGAATAGCAGCGGCGGGGTGATGGGGAAAATGATCGACGCCCAAAGCATCGTGGTGGCGAGTGTGGCGACGGGTGGCCATGCGGATAGCCCAGATGCGGGCACGGTGCTGCGCAGTGTCTTCTGGCATAGCATCGCCCTAGCGCTGCTGATGGGCGTGGTGGTGATGGTGCAGGCGTATGTGCTGCCGTGGATGGTTGTGAGGTGAGGTTCTCGGTTCGCTGTTCGCTGTTCCCGGTTCGCGGTTCGCGGTTCGCGGTTCGCGGTTGCACAAGTCGTGGGGGGGACTGAGCACTCAGCACTGAGCACTTTGGCGAGAAGCTCTCGAAAACAGCGTGAGGTGAGAATGGCGAACTACGCTCGCTTCTCCAAGCGCACGGAGCCCTCTGCCACCTTGACGACGCGGTAGAAGCAACTGGGGCGCTTGGTGTGGCAGCAGCCGCCGCCGTGCTGCTTCACGCGGAGGATGAGCGCATCCTGGTCACAGTCGGTGCGGATTTCGACGATCTCCTGGAACTCGCCGCTGGTGGCACCTTTATGCCAAATGGTCTTCCGACTGCGGCTGTAGTACACGGCTTGGCCGAGCTCGAGGGTCATGCGCAGCGTCTCTGCATTCATGTAGGCGAGCATGAGGGGCTCGTTCGTCTCGGCGTCGATGGCCATGGCGGCGATGAGGCCGTGCTCATCGAATTTGGGCGCGAAGAGCAGGCCCTCTTCGATGGCTTCTTTGGAGTCGCGTGGGGCGAAAGTGATCTGGGCGGACATGGTGGTAGGCTCTTCCTTTGGCAAAAAGTGCTGTGGGTCAAGAAATGGTCTGCTAGGGCGAGAGTGGTGGCTGCCGCTGCTGCCCTGTGGTAAGGCGGGCTCCCGGCGCATGGCCGGAGTGACTCATGAACGCTCAATCCCGCCGCATCTCCCTGCTCACTGCCACGGCTGTCGTCGTGGCCAATATGGTCGGCACGGGAGTCTTTGCCTCGCTGGGCTATCAGGTCGGTGGGCTGCCATCGGGCTTCGCGATTCTCGCACTTTGGCTGGTGGGGGGCGTGTGTGCTTTTTGCGGTGCGGTCTGTTATGGTGAGCTGGCGGCTGCCATGCCGCGATCTGGGGGCGAGTATCATTTTCTCGGTCGCATTTTCCATCCGTTCGTCGGCTTCCTCGCGGGCTGGATCTCGGTCACGGTCGGTTTTGCGGCTCCCATCGCGCTGGCGGCGATGGCTTTCGGGAAATACCTCAGCGGGGTGTTTCCGGGCCTGCCGATCACGCTTTGCTCCATCCTGATGGTCACCGCCGTCACGCTGGTGCATCAGTGTGGGGTGGGTGTCGCCGCACGGTTTCAGAACACGGCTACTTGGCTGAAAATCAGCCTCATCATCGTCTTCATCACCGCTGGCTTTCTCTTTGGTGAAGTGCAGCCTGTGAGCTTCCTGCCCGCAGAGGGCGATCTGGGCCTCATTCAGAGCCATTCCTTTGCCGTGAGCCTGGTCTATGTGATGTACAGCTACGCTGGCTGGAATGCGGCCACCTACATCGTCGGCGACATCCGTGATCCGCAGCGGAATGTGCCCCGCGCCATCGCACTGGGCACGCTGCTGGTCACGGCGCTGTATTTATTGCTCAATGCGGTCTTCCTCCGCGTCACGCCGATGGCAGAGCTCAAGGGAACGCTCGATGTCGGTCATGTCGCTGCGGATCACATCTTTGGCCTCACGGGTGGAAAGATCATGTCGGGCCTGATATGCCTGGGGCTGATCTCCTGCGTCAGCGCCATGACATGGCTGGGACCACGCGTGCTGGCCACCATGGGCCAGGATGTGCGCAGCTTGGCCATTTTTGCCAAAACGAGCCCCCAGGGCACTCCTACGGCTGGATTGATCATGCAGCTCCTCATCGTCATCGTGCTGATCGTGACCTCCACCTTTGAAAAAGTGCTCACCAGTGTGCAGTTCGGCCTCCAGCTCGCCTCCTTTGCCACCGTCGTCGGCCTCATCGTCCTACGCGTGCGTGAGCCCGCGCTAGCACGGCCCTATCGCTGCTGGGGCTATCCATTCACGCCGCTCATCTTCCTCATCATCAGTGCCTGGATGATGTTTTACATCATACGGGATAAGCCGCAGGAGACCGCCGCAGGCCTCCTCCTGCTCGCTGTGGGAGCGGTTATTTACCTCCTCGGTGGTAAGAAAGCCGCCGCGCAATGATGCGCGAGTCTGTTGTTTTCCATCTTGACCAAGCGCCTGCGAATCGTCCATCCTGACATTCCCACTGCCTCACGGATGAATTTACGCGAACAGCTCCGCCAACTCCCCCCAGATCTCCTCCCGGATGATCCGGCGGATGCTATCAAAGGCACGGAGCTCATCCGCCTCGTGCGTCTGCGACTCGGAGAGGGATATAGCGACGCCACGCTGCGCTACCACTTCTCCATCCTCAGCTACGATCCATCCTCACCCATCGCGAAAGTCGATCAGGGCCAGGGCTACTACCAGAGGCAGAAAAAAAGCACTGGTGCCTCCGCCTCCACACGCCAGGGCTTCTTTGATGAGGCGAGTGAGGGCGATCAGGTCTGGTCACGCCATCTACGCGTCGTCGCCATCTACGAGCGGCTCTGCCTCCTGCGTGGGCGCTACCCTTTCTTGCTCAATCGCACCACCAGCGGCGCACCCAGCATGGAGGGCGAGTGGGACGTGCCCGACCTCGTCGTCGCCGAGTGGGATCTCGATCCCGCAGCGGAGGAGGGCAGCGTGCGTTTTGATGACAGCATGCTGAATCTCCGTCGTCATCTCGGTGGTCCGGAAGTCGCCCTCAGCGGCGTGCAGCTCAAGCTCAGCCTCTCGCTGGAAAACTTCAGCGCCGAGTTCTTCCAAGCACTCAGCGCCACACGCTGGACACATCAGAGCGAGCTCGTCATCGCCGAGCCACTCGCGGATGAGGCCCTCGTCGATGCCTTGCGCAGCCTCGGGCATCAGTTTGGCGTGGGTATCAGCACTCTCGGCATCCAGCTCGGCCAGCTCGATGCCTTGCCATCCTCCAAAGAAATCCGCGCCATGCCTGCGGATGCCTTTGAGCATGTACACAATCGTCTCCGCATCCAGCGCATCACCATCGCCAATCCGCGTCACGCCATCGACTGGTCAGCCCTCTCTGCCCTGCGCAAAAAGCATGACTCCGCAGCCAATATGGTCCGCTGGCTCTCCGACTGCCTGGCCAAGCGCCAGCCCGAGTGGGCCAATGGTGTGGTGAAGTGAGGTGAATGAACGAAGCACGCTATCCACCTGCGTGCATCTCAGAGCAGCGATACGGGATCGACGTCCCATACCACGATGACTTCCTGCGGTAGATCCGTGCTGCGGATGGTTTTCTGAATGTGGCGGGCGAGGGGGCGGATTTTTTCGCTGCGCAGGAGGAGCTGGAAGCGGAACTGGCCGTGCGACTTCGCGAGCGCTGCGGGGGCGGGCTCTCCCATCACGGAGCCTTCTGGCAGTCCCTCCGCCAGGCGACGATGCAGGGTCTGGAGAGCGAATTCCGCGAGCGTTTGGTTTTTGCTGCGTGCGTGAATCAGCACGACGTGCGTGAACGGTGGGTAGTGAAAGGCCTGGCGGTGCTCGATCTCTTGCTGGGCAAAGCCATCGAAGTCGTTGTGCCGGGCAAACTGCACTGCGGGCGTATGCGGCGCGAAGGTCTGCACCATGACCTCCCCCTTCACCTCGCCGCGACCTGCGCGGCCTGCGACTTGGACGAGGAGCTGGAGTGTGCGCTCGGCGGCGCGGAAGTCGGGCATGTTCAATGCGATGTCGGCATTCAAAACGCCGACGAGGGTGACATTCGGGAAATCCAGGCCCTTGGCGATCATTTGTGTGCCGATGAGGATGTCGAGCTTTTGAGCGCGGAAGTCGCGTAGGAGGTCACGGAGCTGATTTTTGCGCTGGATCGTATCCGTGTCCACGCGGGCGATGCGGGCCTTTGGGAAGACCTCGCGCACGACTTCCTCCACACGCTCCGTGCCGTAGCCGGCGAACTGGATGGAGGGATCACCGCATGCGGGACATTTCTTCGGTTGGAGGCGGCGTGCGCCGCAGACGTGGCAGACGAGGCGCTGGTCTTTTTTGTGCAGCGTCATGGGGATGCTGCATTCCTGGCATTGCACCGTCTCACCGCAGGCGGTGCAGGAGACGGAGGTGTTGAAGCCGCGGCGATTGAGGAAAAGAATGGTCTGCTCGCGCTTTTCGAGCCGTGCATCGATGGCTTTGCGCAGTAGCTCACTGAGGATGCCTGCATTGGCGATGCTCGTCCCCGTGCCTTTGCGCCGCTGGAGCCGCATGTCGATGATGCGGATGTAGGGCATGGTTTTGCCATCCGTGCGGCGGGTGAGGCGCAGCAGCTCGTATTTGCCACGGCGGGCGTTTTCATAGCTCTCGAGGCTGGGTGTGGCGCTGCCGAGCAGGACCAGGCAGTGTTCGATTTTCGCACGCACCACGGCGAGATCGCGGGCGTGGTAGCGCGGTGTCTCATCCTGTTTGTAAGAGGGCTCGTGCTCTTCATCGACGATGATGATGCCCAAGTTCTCCAACGGGGCGAAAATGGCGCTGCGTGCTCCGATGACGATCTCTGCGCGGCCTTCCTGCACCTTGAACCATTCGTCATGGCGCTCGCCCTCGCTCAAATGGCTGTGCAGGACGGCGATGCGGTCTTTTTTAGCGGAGAAGCGTGCCTTGAAGCGCTCGATGGTCTGCGGTGTGAGACTGATCTCTGGAACCAAAACGAGGGCGGTTTTGCCCTGAGCGAGCACTTTGTCGATGATCTGGAGATAGACCTCCGTCTTGCCACTGCCGGTGACGCCGTGGAGGAGGATGGGGCGTGCCTCATCCGCCTTCGGGAGTGATGCGGAGATGGCGTCAAAGGCACTCTGCTGCTCCTCGGTGAGCTGGAGCGGCGCAGAGGGCATGAATTCTTCATTTTGGAAGGGGTCACGCTCCACGCGGACTTCACTGCGGGTGATCCAGCCGTTTTTGAGCAGGGATTTGATCACGGTGGTGGCCTGTGGCAGCTCGCGGCGCAGCTCACTGAGGCGCAGCTCGCCACCAGCGCTGCGTAGCATGTCGAGGATGCGGATTTGCAGGGGAGCGGTCTTTTGCAGCTTCTCCCATTTTTCCGCATCGGGCATCTGGATGAGCTGGAGGCGGCTATCGCTCAAAAAAGTCTCTGGTTTCGCCCGCACGGCCTGGGGGAGCATGGTGCGTAGCACCTGATGATGCGGCACCACATAGTAATCAGCGATCCACCGCGCCAGCTTGAGCAATCCGGGCGTGAACATCGGTCGGGTGCCGATGAGTGAGGCGATCTCCTTTAGCTTCCCGCGATGCGGAGAGTCAGCGAGCACGGCGATGACGACGGCGGCGACTCGCTGGCCCTGGAGTGGCACATTGACCCGGGAGCCGACGATGATCGCTGCATCCAGCCGCTCTGGGACGAGGTAATCGAGCTCGATCGCCGCAGAGCCCTCTAGCTGCACGCGGACGACGCGGCCGTGCTGCTCGCTGGCGGCAGCAGCGGTCTTTTTCTCCACCTTTTCCACAGACACGCCGAACAGATCGACCTGTGCGGTGGTGGTGGTGGATGTGGGCTGGGGCATGGATCGCTTATGGAGCTTTTTTGGCTCTCCGCGATTCTTTCTTCTGACCGGAAAGAGTGAGCTTACTCCGCTCCTTTGCAGGTAAACCCGCCACGACGAGCTGGTAGGAGTGCTCCACCAGCTCACGCACGAGGCGTGGCGGGACGCTGCCGTCGAGCATGATGGTGTTCCAGTGTTTCTTGTTCATGTGCCAGCCGGGGCGGATGCCTTTGTATTCATCACGCAGCTCCACGGCACGCTCGGGGTCGCACTTCAGATTGATGCGGGCGGGAAAGTCCTCTGGGATGGTGATGGCGAACATTTTGCCAGCCACTTTATAAACGAGCGCTTCAGGGCCAAAGGGCGTCGTCTCCTCTGCACTTGGCAGACTGAGGCAGTGAGCGATGACATCGGGCAAGTCCATGATGAAAAAGCAGGCTACCTCCGCGCCAGCATGCCGATGAGCAGCCGCTCGAGTACGAGCTTCGGATCGAGTGATGTGGTGACGAGCTTCACGTTCGCATCGAGACAGGCTTTGAAGGCCGCGTGGAGTTCATCGAGGCTGAAGTTGCCCGTCTCTGGCAGGGCTAAGAACATGGGATAGGCATTGAAGCCGGTGCCATCTTTTTTACGCGGCAGATGCGCCGTGGCGGCCTGTGGCAGGCCCTCCAGTGAGGCGCAGAAGCCCTGGTAGTTGAATTTATTCAGCTTGTAGCGGCTACCCAGATCTTTGATGAGCAGGAGGCTGCGCACACGCGGCACCACGGCTGCGAGCAGCAGACCGATGGCGTTTTGGCCCTGATACATCAGCGTGCCGAGCAGATCGAGCGCACGCTGGAGGTCACGCTTGCCGATGGCGTTGCCCAGATCCCAGAGCACGCCGGCGCGGCTCATGGAGACGAGGCCCTGCACGGTCTTCAGCCCCGCGCGGCGGCGCTCACCGAGGTAGAGGTCTATTTTTTCGAGTTCGTTCTCCATCTGCCGTGTGTCGTCACCTGCCATCTGCACCAGCAACTCCAGCGCCCCAGTTTCAAAGGTGATGCCGAGCTCTTTGGCCTTTTTTCCGGCGATGGCGATGACCGGGCCCTCCCAGCCAGCGCGGGAGGTATCTGGCTTGTCGAAGATTTCGATGTTGGCCAGCTTCGTGACGCGTTTGAAGGCGGTGCGGCGTTTGTCGATGCCATTGGTGCTGATGACGAATTTCACATCTGCGCCTAAACCGGCCTCCACGACGCTGAGAATGCGCTCAAAGCCCTCCACAGCAGCCTGCGCTTTGCCAGTTTGTGAATCATTGAGGAAGTTCGCATTCTTCAGCCACACGACTTTGGCACCGCCAAAGAAGGGCAGCGTCTGCAGCGCCATGCACACGTCTGAGCAGATGCGGCCGGCGTGGTCGGCATTGTCAGCGGTGCCTTCGATGATGTCGTTCGAAAAATCCCCCGCCTCAGGTGGCGTGAGCTGGCGCACCAGCATGAGCGCGGCCTCTTTCACCCGCGCCTCATCACTGCCCATGAAAACATGGACGGGTCCGGCTGGGGTGGTTTTTTGAGGGGCTGGCATGGTGCGGCGGGATGGATGCAGAGAAGGGGGCGCGGGGGCAAATGCTGAATGCCGAAAAGACAGACTCCGAGGCAGCACCAGTTTGAGCCGATATGAAACGAACAGCGGTATTGACTTCCAGGGTGCGATTTGGTGCAATCCGCCGCGACAACCCAAACAAACACTTATGAAAACGACGTTCTTCCGTGTCTGTGCCGTTCCCACGGCAGTCCTCATGATGATGGCTGCCTCTCCTGCTGCTGATGACCTCAATGCGATCTACCAGCAAGGCCGCGCCGCCTTTTACAAAGGTGATTTTGTCACTGCGAAGGAGCACCTATCCAGAGTGGCTGCCGCTGCGCCGAATCACGCCGAAACGCAGAATCTCCTGCGCTACATCCAAGCCAATGCGAAAAATACAGCTCAGTCCCCAGAGCGCAGTTATGCCGCCGTCATCCTCCCAAAGGTCGAAATGACCGATGTGACTCTGCCCGATGCGCTCGATGGTCTGCGCCTGCTCACCCAAAACGCCTCCCAAGGTAAAGTGACGCCGAACATCATCGTCAAAGGCACCCAAGTGAAGGAAAAGAAATTCAGCCTCACTCTAGCGAATGTCCCCCTCACCGAGGCACTGCAATACATCGCTCAACTCAGCGGCGGAAAGCTCACCTACGACAAAAACGCCGCCGTCATCAGCGACCCCGCCCAAGCAGAGGTTCCCAACGCCGCCGCTCCATCGCCAGCCAAGGCGAAGTAGTGAGCCTTTCTGTCATCCGCTGTTTCTATGTCACCATGCTGGACATGCGGTGTGCCAGAGAGCGATCCTGGGCTTCTCCAGTGGCGGACCTTTCATCACGCTCAAGGTTTCAGCGTGATTTCCACCCAGCCTTCTTGGTTGTCAGGTAGCAGCCAGTAGGTGCCAGGAACTCCATCCGTGAGCGTGGAACCGGCATGCTTGGGATTATTCTCCCAAACGGCGCTGGTTTTGACCTCCGCAAGTTTGGCGATGTTTTTGCCGCCTCGGATGAATTCGATCTCACTGAGGCCGCCACGGTCATTGACCGCTTCGGTGATTTCGACGCGGATTGTATCCGCTGTCAGTCTAGGAACAGAAACTTCCACAAAGCCTTCCTTGATTGCATCCCATTCGACTCTGACGGCTTTTCGACTCCAAACCTCACGACCTGCTGCAAGGAGGCTGATGTTCACTTTTTTGGTGCCACGGTCGCCTTTGCCGTTGTTGTTTTGGTTTCTGATCACGATTTTGTCGCTCTCGAAACGCTCGGAAGCTTTTGAAACAGCCGCGATGGCATCCATCTCCTTCTGCACGGCTAGAGCACCTTCTACATCACCTTTGCCCCCAAGCCGTCTTTTGAGATCGTCCAGAAAGCTGAGGTATCGGGCATTGATCGGCTCGGTGGCTGCCTGAATTTGTTTTTGGTAACTGGCCCTGACGGAGACCAGCTCCGCAGGCTCTTCACCAAAAGCGGCAGAAACCAAAGAAGCACACCAGTAGATCAGGAGAAACTTTTTCATATGCACAAGAGTGCTATCAAAACGCACCGTGCGCATCAACCGAGATTTAGAGAGTGGAATATCTCCGGGCTAAACCCGAGTCGGGCTTTCAGAGTTGGCTCTAGATCGCGAGTGCGCCGCCTTCGCAGAATTCGGCTTTACCGAAGGTCTGGATGTCGTGGCCCATGGCGTGGGCGACGCTGAGCCAGAGGCGGTTGTGGGCGGCTTTGTCGAACTGGAGACTGCGGCCCATTTTGAAGCCGAATCCGCCACCGATCATGACGTAGGGGATGTTATCGAGCGTGTGGCTGTTGCCTTTGCCGAGTTCATTCGTCCAGACGAGGAGGGTGTGGTCGAGCATGCTGCCGCCGCCGGGGCCGGGCTCAGGCGTCTCGGAGAGGCGCTTGGCGAGGTGGGCGAATTCGCCAGCGAACCAGGTGTTGATCTTTTTGAGCTTTTCGTAGCTGTCTTTTTTGTCGTCGGGGTCGTGGGAGAGGCTGTGGTGCCCTTCTTCGACTCCGAGCCAGCGCATCTGGGCCATGCCGACGCTGCGCATGTATTGCAGGGTGGCGACGCGGGCCATGTCGTTGGCGAGGGCGTTGACGAGGAGGTCGATCTGGATGCGGCTGATCTGCGGGGTGTTGTCGTTGACCAGCTCGATGCCGGGATCGACCTGCGGGACGGGGTGGCTGAGGGCTCCTTGCTTGTCTGCGGCGGCGAGATCCTGCTCCAGGCCACGCACGAGTGTCATGTGCTGATCGAGGAGGGCGCGGTCGCGTGCGGCGAGCTTTTTGGAGACTCGCTGGAGGTCGGTGCGCACTTCATCGAGGATGCTGACGAGGCTTTCTTTGTCCTTCATGCGCCCATAGAGCTTTTGGAGCATCTGATGCGGATCGTCGATGGGTGCGACGGGCTGATTGGCCCCCATGTAGGACATGCGTGTCCAGGGATCTGCACGGCGTGGCACAGCGACGCCGAATTCGAGTGAGCCAAAGCGGGTGCGTGTCTCTGGGCGTGCTTGGAGGAAGTTTTTCAGCTCTTGGTCGATGGAGATGCTGCTGGCCCAGCCTGCGGGATTGCCACCACCACCGACGATGTTGCCTTTGAGGAGCTCATCGCAGGTGAGGAGGCAGCTCATGCCGCGCATGTGGCTGTCGCCATCGCCGCGCACTTTGTTGGCGATGCCGTGGAGGACGAGCATCTGCTTTTTAAAGGGCTCGAGCGGCTGGAGGATGGATTTGAAGCTGAAATCCGCCCCTTGCTGATCCGGCCAGAATTCGCCGGGCAGTGTGCCATTGGGCGAAAACATGATGACGAGCCGCTGACGCGTGCGTGATGCTGCAGCAGCCGGTGCGGCCCTGAGGGAGGGCAAACCTGCGAGGAAGGGTAGGGCAGCGGCGGAGACGCCGAGATCACGTAGGAAGTCGCGGCGGTGGAGGGGTGTCATCATGTTCTCGGATGCAACGCCGCAACGTGGAGCTTGTTTGCAGCGAGTGATTTGTGTTTTCGTTAGCGTGGTGTTTCCGCCTAGCACGGGCAGAGGCGCAGCCTGCTGTCAAAAACGCAGTTTAAAGCCAGCATACGCTCCGGTGCTCATGGCGGGGAAGCCGGGGATTTCGGCATATTTTTCGCCGAGGAGGTTTTCGATGCGGGCGAAGAGCTCGAAGCGCTTGCTGAGGCGCCAGTTTGCACTCAGGCGGAGGGCGAGGTAGTCCTCCACGTCCTCGGGGGCGAAGCTGGTGGGATAGAAGTCCTCGCGGCCGAGCACCCAGTTCGCTCCGAGGCTGAGGCTGACATCACGATGTGGCTGGAGGGTCATGTTCGCGGCAATGGTGTGCTGCGGACGGCGGACAAGGCGTGCCATGTTCGTGTCATCATAGGCATGCAGCCAGGTGTGGCTGAGATGGAAGGCGAACTCGCGACAAGGTGTCCACGCGAGGCTGGACTCGATGCCGTAGGTGGTCGCTTCGCCGATGGCCTGGGGGATGAAGAAGGGCGGCGGGTATTGATAGGTGTCTCGTAGATCATTGCGGAAGCCGGTGATGGCGAGATGCAGCGTGTTTTTGAGCATGGGTTGCTCGATGCCGATCTCCCAGCCGCGACTGCGCTCTGGCTGGAGGAGGGCGGGATTGCCACCGAAGACGGGTGTGATGTCCTGCGGTGAGGGTGGTGTGAAGGCGGTGCCGTAGTTCACATGCAGCACGGTCTGGGTGATGGGCACGCGGTAGCTGATGCCGCCACGCCAGGTAAGGAGGTCTTCGAAGTCTGAGTAGCTATCGAAGCGTAGCCCGCCCGTGAGGTGGAGGCCGGGGAGCACCTCCGCCTGGCTTTGGAGAAAGAGAGCGAGGTTTGTCTGATTTTCGTCGATGTCGAGCCGGCCTGCGGTGTCATTGTAGCGGCTGATGGTCTGATCCTGGAGCCAGGCTCCGGCGGTGAGGCTCCATTTCTCCGTGAGGCGCAGGGTGCTCTGGTATTCCAGCCAGTCGGTGCGTGCGCTGACGCGATTATTGACCTGCGGTGGCGTGGTAAAGCCGGTAGCGACCTGGCGAAACTGCGTGTGGGAGTACGTGAGTGAGTGCCGCCAGCGATGGCCGTCATCATAGACGAGTCGCGGGCTGATGGACCAGAACTCGGAGAAGACGTGGTCGTTCGGGTCATTGGTGCCGGTGTCTCGCGGGGTGCCGATGCCGGTGGTGAAGTAGCGTGTATCGAGATCGAAGCGCAGCGCTTCACTCAGCGTGATGCCGAAGCGGCCTGCGGCGTTGTTTTGCTGGAGCTGGGTATTTTGGCGCTGGCCCTGCATGTCGGCGCGGCTGCCCTCTAGGCTCCAATCCAGCATGCCCGCGCTACCGAGCGTGCTCAATCCTTCGCGGAAAGTGCCGTAGCTGCCTGTTTCCGCGTACACGGTGCCCTGCGGCGTCTCGACGCCTTTGCCACTGCGGGTGATGATGTTGATGACGCCGCCGAGGCTGCGCCCGCCGTAGAGACTGGCCGCTGGGCCGCGCAGCACCTCGATGCGCTCCACATTGTCGAGAGCCATGCTTTCGAGATTGAAGGAGCCGGCGAGGTTGTTTGGCACGGGACGTCCATCGATGAGCAATGCGGTGTCCTTGGTGGTGGTGCCGCGTGACATCACGGTCGTGACCGTGCCTGGAATGCCTGGCGTGGCGAGGGTGAGGCCGGGGACTTGCCGCAAAGCTTCGGGGAGCAGGCGAAATTGGCCGTCTTCGATCTGCTGCCGCGAAATGACGGTGACACTGCTGGCGGTGTGCCAGCGCTCGGTTTCGGTCTTGGTGGCTGTGACGACGGTTTCGGCCAGTTCGTTGGTGGAGGCCGGTTCAGCGGCCTGGAGGCCGGATAGGGCGAAAAGGAGCACGGAGGCCCTTCCTCGCGATAGGGGGAGGTACATGGTTTTTTACGGGTTCATTGGTTCGATGAAGACTTCGCAGGGAGATGTTCGGACTCCGGGTTTCCCGGCTGCTAGGCAGCCTGCCTCGCCCCCGCCTTCACCGGGCTTTTTGAAGGCCCGATTGGCTTTGTTCCGTGCGAATGAGCACGAATGGAGGTCTGTAACCCGATACCGCAGCGCCACTGTGGCCGGTTCTCACGGCCTTCCCTGCATCTGCGAAGAAAAGAAAACGCGGAGGGTTGATTCTCCGCGCCATGCTCACGCCATAAGCGCGTGCGTGCTCGATAACAAGCAGAGAGATAGCCCCTCTCTGCTAGCGCTGCACCTGGAGTACGCCCGCAGCGCCCTCTGGCCATTTTGCGCCCTCGCTGACCCATTTTTTCAGGATGTCGTATTCATCATCCGTGAGTCGATCACCTACGGCGGGCATGACGCTGACGTTTTGGTGCCCGCTACGCACATGGGAGATGAGCAGGCTCTTTTCCGGGTGCCCTGGGACGATGTAGGCACCCAGGGTGCCGGTGCGCATGGCGGCGCGGCGATTTTCCAGGCTCATGTGGCCGGGTAAAGTAGCGCGGTTGTGGCAGATGGCGCATTTTGACTCCAGGACCGGTCGCACATGGGCGGCGAAGTCCACGGGCCCACTCTTCGCAGCGCGGATCTGATCGCGGGTGAGGGCATTTTCGCCCAGTGGCTTCGTTTCGGGGTCAGAGACTCCTGCGCAGGCAGCGAGCAGCAGGACGGTGGCGGTGCAGGTGAGGAGATGCTTCATGCAGTGCATGGAACGCATACCCGTCGTGGATGCAATGGCGGTGATAACGCCTCTTTTGCGTGTGTGGATCACTTCACCAGCTTGCGCAACTTCTGAGTCACCTCATCGCGGCTCAGGACTCCCGCAGCCACCGCGAGGGTGAGGTTTTCCCATTCATCGACATCAAGCTGCTCGTTTTTCAGGAGGCCGTTCTCGCTGAGAAAAACAAGGCAGGTGGCCAAAGCGGCACGTTTATTGCCATCCACAAAGGCATGGTTGCTGCAAAGGTAGAACAAGTAAGCGGCAGCGATCTCCATAGGATCACTGATCATCGGCACACCCATCATCGTGGCTTGCGGCGCGGCCACCGCTGACTCCAGCAAGTCACGCGAACGCAGTCCTGGGCTCCCTCCATGCGCAGCGAGGACTTCCTGGTGAATGGCGAGGACAGCGTCGATCGTCGGATGCAATAACGACTGGCTCATGACAGGCGGCGAAACAGTTCATCGTTCGTTTTGATCAGTCGTTTAGCCGTTTCAGCGGCCTTGGCGGCTTCAATTTTAAAAGGCTCCATCGGCGTAATGCTGATCGTGCCGCCGCTATGCACCTCCACATTGACCTTGTCGCCGATTTTGAGCCTTGTGAGCTGGAGCAGCACGGAGTCGATAATGATGCCTTGGGAATTGCCGATTTTGGAGATGGTCTTGATCATGGTAAAACTATGTATGACGGACCAAAGCCTGTCAATCACAGCCTCCCCGGATCAGCCCGTCGTGCGTAGGCCAGAGGCGATGGCATTGATGGAGATGAGCAGATCGGGGATCATCGCATCGGCGCTGGCTTGATCGCCTTTTTGCAATAGGCCACGCCAGTCCTTCAGCAGATCGATCTGCTGAAGGTGCAGCACACGCAGCGGCTCCTCGCGGATGTCCAGCGTGTAGGCCAGTCGCGGACGCCGCTCGGCGAAGGTGCCTTTGAAAATGTGCTCCAAAATGACGCGGGTAGTCTCATGCTCACGCAGGATGAGGCTGAGGAAGCGCTCACGCATTTCCACATCTGGCACCAGCGCTGCGTAGGCTCGCATGAGCCCGATATTCGCACTGACGAGCGAGCTTTCGATATTCGTGAGCACATACTGCACGAAGGGAGAGTGCGGCAGCGCGGTGATCAGTGCTTCGAGGTCCGCTGGGCGCTCCGTGCGTAGCTTTGCCAAAGCGGAGCCCGCTCCGAACCAGCCTGGCAGGTAAAAGCGTGCCTGCGTCCACGAAAACACCCACGGGATGGCTCGCAGGTCATCCAGCGTGGCTTGGCCTGTGCGCCGTGCGGGGCGTGAGCCGATGCGGGAGTTCTCCAGCGCATCAATCGGCGTCGCAGAGCGGTAAAACGGCACAAATCCCGGCGCTTGCAGCAGGGCGCGGTAAGCATCGCGACTGTCCGCCGCGATTTGATCGAGGATGGGCTCGATGGAGGGCGTCTCACGCTTCGCGAAGCGATGCCGCGCCGTCGTCGCTGCGGCGGAGGCGATCAGCAGCTCCGCATTATACACTGCGGAGCCCAGGTGAGCGTATTTTTGCGCGATCGTCTCTCCCTGCTCCGTCATGCGCATGCTGCCGCTCAGCGAGCCATGCGGCAGCGCCTCCATGAACCAGTGCGTCGGCCCTGCGCCGCGTCCCACCGTGCCACCGCGTCCGTGGAAGAAGACGGGCCGTGCACCATGCTCGGTGATCGTTTTCGTCAGCGCCGCCTGCGCACGATGCAGCGCCCATTGACTGGCCAAGATGCCGCAGTCTTTGTTCGAGTCCGAGTAGCCCACCATAACCTGAAACACCGCGCCCTCGCCGCGGATGCTGCGCCGTGTCACCGGATGATCGAGGAAATCGTGCACAATGCCTGGACCGGCCACGAGATCATCCATCGTCTCAAACAAGGGCACCACTGGCAGCGGGCAGCGCAGGCCGTCTGTCGTCCATTCGGCCAAGCCAGCCTCACGAGCGAGCAGATAGACGATGAGTAAATCCTCCACGCGTCGTGTCATCGACACCATGAGTGAACCGAGCCCCTCCGTGCCATGGGCGGCGATGTGCGCGGCCAGGACGCGGTGGCTCGCCAGCACGGTGTCTGCCTCTGGCCCAGCAGAGATGCCCGGTGCCAGAAAGGGCCGTGGCGAGCGCAGCTCGCGGTCCAACAGCGTGCGTTTTTCCTCCACACTCCATTCGATAAAGCTGCGTCCATCCAGCAAACCGGCAGCGCGGAGCAGTTGATCGAGTGCTTTCTCATGAAAGGCAGAGTTTTGCCGTACATCGAGCGCTGCACCGTGAAAGCCAAACGCCAGCACCCGCTGCCGGAAGGGCACGATCAGGTCACTCACCAGCGCAGAGGCACCCACCTCATGCAGCGTGGCCGCAAAGGTATCCAGATCAGCCAGGAGCTCCGCAGGCTGCGCATACGCCGCATTCGATTCTGGCTTCTCGATAGCGAGCAGCACCTTGGCACGCATCAGATAGACCACGCAGCGCCAGGGCTCTTCTTTGTTCCGCTCCAGAATGTAAGCCAGGTCCGTGTGCGGCTCTGCATGCAGCGAGGAGGCCAGTTTTTCATGCAGCTCTGTCAAAAGCGGCGGCTTCACCTGGAAAAGCATGCTCAGGGGCAGATTCGTCGCCAGGGACTCCAGTGAGCGGCGATGCACGCGCAGGGCATTCCGACGCATCTGCCGCAGCGCATGTGCGGTGATGTCTGCCGTGACAAAGGGGTGCCCATCGCGGTCCCCGCCGATCCAGGAGCCAAAGCGCAGCAGCGGGCGCAATTCGTCGATTTTCCGTGGATTGAAGCCCGCCGCCTGCCAGCTCTCTCGCAGCGTGATGTGGGCACGGCTGAGTGCCTCTGGGAACACCTCCCGCAGGTAATGCAGCGCATTTTGTAGCTCCGCCTCGATGCTCGGCCGCGTGACATGGATCTCCCCTGTGCGCCACAGGCACTCGAGCTGCGTCTGGAGCTGGCGGTGGATGCGGTCCTGCTCACGCGGCGTGTAGGCGGCATTTTCATGCCGATTCATCAGGCTGTAGATTTCCAGATGCAGATCACGCACCGTCTCCCGCTTCGCCTCCGTCGGATGCGCCGTGAGCACGGGCTCCACGGCGATGCTGCGTAGCACTCCCAGGATGTCATCTTGGGAGAGCCCTAGAGCGATCATCTCCTGCAAATTGTCCGGCCACAGACCTTTCTCCGACTGCGGGCCGAGCTGCTTCTCCCGCAGACGCCGCACCTGAGATGCCGCACGCTCCTCCACGATATTGAGGAGCTGAAAAGCGATCGAATAGGCCTGTCCCAGTGAGCGGCTGGGCTTTTCATCCCCCAGCTCCACCTCATTGACCCACGGCAGCCGCGCTGCCAGTCCAGGCTCCCCCATGCGCCGCAGCACCTCCGCAAAGGCCTGCATGAGATAGCGCAGATCGTCTTCGAGAAGCTGAAAACCGAGAGAGCGGAGCGATGGGGCAGAATGGGCGGCAGGCATGAGAAATGGTCACTTCACCGTTAAGCAGGACTCAGGCCGGGCAAACGATGAATCGTGAATCACTTGCCACGCTGGGTAGGATTTGTGCTATTTTCCCAGCGCTATGATGAAAAACATCCTCACCTACTCCCTTCTGCTCATGCTCGTCGCGGCGGCACGGGCTGAGCTAGCGCTGGAAACGCCCGTCATCGAAGTCAAAGCCAAGCCTGTGGACGAAGAGGTGACCTCCGTCTTCAAATTCCGCAACAAAGGCAGCAAACCCGTCAAAATCCTCAGCCTCCATAGCGGCTGCTCATGCCTGAAAGCTGAGCTGGACAAAACCGTCTATGCACCCGGTGAGGAAGGCAGCGGCACCGCTGTTTTTAGCCTCGGTAGCTTTGTCGGCCGGCACGAAAAAATCCTCCAAGTCATGACGGACGACCCAGAGCAGGCCGAATGGGAAATCACCTTCGTCCTCGACATCCCAGAAGTCGTCAGCATCGAGCCCAAGACGCTGCAATGGTGGATCGGTGAAGAACCCACCGAAAAGACCACCAAGATGCTCATCCTCGGCGATGAGCCGATGAAGCTCCTCAAACTGACCTCCACCCGCGAAAATGTGGACTTCTCCTGGAAGGAAGTGAAGCCCGGACGCGAGTATCTCATCTCCATAAAACCAAAGACGACGAAGGAAGTCACCCTCGGAGCACTCAAAATCGAAACCGAGAGCAAAGTGCCAAAATTCCAGCGCCATCTCGCTTTCTTCAGCATCTACAACAAGCCAGCAGATGCCGCCGCGACACCCTCTGACACGAAATGAAGGCCCTCTGGCAAGCTGCCGTCATTTTGGCTCTCAGCGCCATCGCTGCGCTCGCTGTGCATGCATGGCATCCGCGTGCTCCAGCGCTGCATTTGGTCCAGGAGCCTCTTCGGGACGATGAAGTCTCCATCCCGATGATCCAGGAGCGTTTCGGCGGTGCTGTATTATGGATCGACGCACGGCCCCAGGAGCTCTACGACGCCGGCCACATCCCTGGAGCCCTCCTTTTGAACGAACAGGCCTTCGATGACCAGATCCTCTCCCTCCTGGAGACACTCCAGCGCAATGACAAGCCCGTCGTCATCTACTGCAGCGGCCAAAAATGCGAAGCGAGCCGCAAAATCATGGAAAAACTGCGTGAGCTAAGCCTCGTGCAGCACGCCTTTGTCCTCAAAGGCGGTTGGACTGCCTGGGAAAGCCGCGAGCAGTGAGCCTCTGCATCGCAGAGCGACAAAAACGACAGCCCTCCTTACCATCACCGCATCCACGCGATGGACTCAGTAGGTGAAGAGATCGCTCACACCATATTCACGCTCAATGGTGCGGCCTTGCAGCGAGATCACGCGGTTCAGCGCAGCGGCGACACGCTGCTGCATGTGCGGAGTGAGGCGGCGGCCTTTGCGGGCCCGGGCAATGGCTTTGTGCGTGATGGGCTCTTCACTGGCGGAGACGAGGTCGTGGTTTCCCAGTGCCATTTCGTTGAGAATGGTCTCCAGAGGTTGCACACCCAGGTTGCGCTCGATTTCGTTTTGTCCCATGCTTTTCCTCTAAGTCCGATTTCAGAATTCCCAAATCAAAATCCAGCCCATGCGCATCCTCCTGACCACCACGAGCTACCAAGACACTCCCGGCGACCATCACGCCCTACTGGCGGCACAGGGCTATGACATCCATCGTGAGCGTGGCCCCCTGCCAGAGAAGCGTATGTTGGAGCTCGCGGGTGATTTTGACGGTTTCCTTTGCGGTGATGATGAGATCACCCTCGCCGTGCTGGAGAAGTCCGCCCCGCGTCTGCGGGTGATTTCAAAATACGGGATCGGATTGGATAAGATCGACGTCGCAGCCTGCACCGAGAGGAAAATGCCCGTTTTGTTCACCCCAGGCGTGAATCACACCACGGTCGCAGAGCACACATTTTGCCTGCTGCTGGCTTTGGTGAGGAATTTGGTCGATTCGGCCAATTCTGTCCGCAATGGGCAGTGGAAGCGAGTCACCGGGCATGAGATCTGGAATAAAACCATCGGCATCGTCGGTCTCGGCCGAATCGGCCAAGAAGTGGCGAAGCGGGCGCTGGCTTTTGGCATGAAAGTGCATGCGCTAGATCCCTATTGGCCTGAAAAATTCGCCACCGAGAATGGTGTCAACCGCCATGAGCAGATCGAGACGATGCTGCCCCATCTCGATGTCTTGAGCCTGCATGCGAACCTGAGCGAAAGCACGCGGCATCTCGTCAATGCTGCTCGTCTAGCTCTGTCTAAGCCGGAGCTGCTGGTGGTCAATACTTCCCGTGCAGAGCTGGTCCACATGCCAGACGTGATCGCTGCCCTGGATGGCGGCAAACTGGGCGGTTATGCGACGGACGTGCTCGACGAGGAGCCGCCGCCTGCGGATCACCCTCTCCTGAAGCATCCGAAAGCACTGATCACGCCGCACATCGGCTCACGCACCTATGAAAGCGTGCCTCGTCAGGCGATGCGGGCGACGCTGAATCTGGTGAATTTCCTCTCTGGGCAGCCAGATGTGATCCAGGCGAATAAATTCTGAGTATCGGAGTGCCTTACTTGCCTGTCTGGGCCGCTTTGAGCCGAGGATCGTCGAGATCGAGCCGGTACATGAGCTGATTGTAGTCGTAGCGGGGCGTCGGTGTGGGATTGCCAGAGAATGTCTCCGCGTAAGTGCCTTCAAAGAAAATGAAGCGGCCATCCTTTTGATCGAAGAAGTCGTGATGATCTGGATTGTAAAAAGAGTAGCGCGGGTGGCTGGCTATTTTCACAGCCTTGCGCCACGGGCCTTCGATCTGTGTGGACTCCGCATACCAGACCTCACCGAGATAGGACTCTGCACCTTCCTGTTGGACGGCGATGAGCACCCAGCGCTGGCGGTGTGCATTCCACCGCACACTGCCTGCATGCAGGTGCAGGAGTTTGCCCGTCGCGGCGTCGGTGACTTGGAGCAGGGCTTTGTCTAAGGGCATTTTTTTGCTGCGCACGAGTGCCGCTTCCTGCTCTTGGGTGAGCGGTGGCTGCGCAGATTGCCACACATGCCGCTCTGCTTCCTGGGACCAAATCAGTGCTTCATAAGAGGAGGGATTCATCACTTGATCGTAGATGGCTGGGACTCGCGTGAGGCAAAAGGGGCCAGCGAAGTAAAAGTACTCCCTCTGGGTGCCGTCCTGCGCAGTGCCGCTGGCACGGACAGCCTGGTGCTGGGGATACTGCCACTGGAACTCCTCCCCGAGCTGGGTGCTGCGGATGAAGATCCGCTTCGACTCATCATACTCCGCGAGTCCATGCTCCACGCGTGTGCCGAGATCTTTTTGCCGCGAGTAGTGGGCGACGAGATGCTCCGCCCCATCACTGTCCTGCACGGTGAGCATGCCAAAGAGCCACACGGGGCCGGGCTCCTTCACCGGGATCATTTTCGCCACACGTCCATCCTCACCTGTGATGTGCTCAAAGTGGATACCCAGGGCAGGATCGACGCCGCCCTGATCCGCCAGATCGCTCCATGCGGCGGTGCTGTGGAAGTTCCCCAATGGATACTCCGGGCGGTTCGTATCTCCCCAGATCCAGAAGAGGCGGCCACGCCATTTCGCCACCTGGACGGAGTCCTGGCCCATCACATCCGCAAAGAGATTCGGACGTGGCAGCGGGGACTCCAGGCCCAGTAGAGTGCTGTCGCGGTAGATGCCCTGTCCCGTGATGCGGTAGAGCCGCTCGGCGATGTTCACCCGCGTCACTTTCACCACGCTTTGCTCGCCGTGACGCGGCGTGAGCCGCACCCCAGCAATCCCAAAGCCATCCTTCGCCGCAGCGTAGCCGGGGCCGCTGACTTTGAAGAAAACCTCTCGCTCCATCAGTCCTGGCTCGTCAAAGGCGATCCATCCGGCGCTATCGCTCGTGTGAGTGATGTGGTTGGTCGTCGTCAGGGTGATCAGCGGCACTCCGCGCCCAGTTTGCTCATCCACCACCTGGATGCCGAAGGGCGTCTGTGCCACCAGACCGGATCGGAGCAGTAAAAAAGCGGCACAGAGGAGGCGGGTAGGGAGCGACATGATCCCATGCTTTAACATGGAGAGTGCGGCGCTGTGAAGCCTCGACTTTGACGAAAAATATCCGCTTTTCCGAAGCAAAGTGCCGCACCTCTGCCATCCATCTGCACGTCTGCAAATGCCCACACCGCACCCCAGCACCACCTGCCCCGTCCTGCATGAGGACCGGCACCTCCTCATCGTGGACAAGCCGCATGGCGTGCTCTCGCACCCGAACCCGAAAAGCGCCAAACCACAGCGCAGCGCCTTCGAGGGCCGCTACGATGCCGAAAAGCGTGTTTTTCACTCTCCGGGTGGCCCCGTGCATCTCATCCACCGGCTCGATCAAGACACCTCCGGCGTGCTTTTGGCCGCAAAAGACGAAAAAACGGCCGACAGCCTCCGCGCGGCCTTCGAGGCCGAGCAGGTGCGCAAAACCTACCTCGCCCTCTGCGGCGGCGGTGGGCTGAAAAACGACGGCGTCTGGCTCGATCACCTCGCCACCGAGCACGAGCGCCACCAAGTCCGCACCGCCGTGAAGCGCGGCCTGCGACCGAACGCCGAAGCGCACTATCGCCTCCTTCATTACAGCACCGCGCATCGCCTCGCCCTACTGGAAATCGACCTCATCACCGGAAAAACGCATCAAATCCGCGTCCAGGCCGCCTCGCGAAACCTGCACCTCATCGGCGATGACGTGTACGGCCACTTCGAGCGCAATAAGGCCATGCGGAAGACCCTCGGAGCACGACGCTTGTTTCTTCATGCGCAGATTTTGCGGCTGAAACACCCTGCCAGTGGGCAAAACCTCGCCATCACCGCCCCGCTGCCGCCGGACCTCATCGCCGTGCTTGCCGCCGCACAGATTCCATATCAGACTCCGTCACCATGAAACACCTCGCCCTCCTCCTCGCCGCTGTTCTTGCCTTCGCCGTCCAATCCTTCGCCGTTGATCCAGCGACGACTTATCAAGGCGACATCACCGGCGTCGTCTGCGCCGCATGCAGCGCCCACGTCACCGAGGCCCTCACCGCCAAGCTCCCCGGCGTCGAATCCATCAAGATCACCAAAGGCGAAAAAGAAGGCGTGAACAAAATCACCATCGTCGCCAAAAACGCTGCCGTCACCAAAGACACCGCCATGGCCGCCCTCGGCGACCTCGCGAAGGAATACCAGATCACCTCGCTGGAGAAGAAAAACTGAATCCCAAGACCGAGCGGCCATGAAAAGCGACCTCGGTCCTTTGTTCTACCGTGCGGGCATCATCGGTATGATCGTGCTGATCCCTGTTTCGGCCTTTTTATTGTTTATAGGGCCGTCGTTCGGCAACGACGCCGTAAAGTGGGTCGTTTTTTCGCCATTCGCAGCCTTCTGGCTATTCATGAAGGGCCGCGAATGGCGTGATGAGGGCTACTGGTCCTAGCAGGAGGCCTATTTTTGGCCCTGCGCCCCATGCTCACAAGATCGGTAGCTAAATCGACAGAGATGCGCGTTTGATTTGGCACCAAAGCTGCGCACTCAGGAGGTTCCCATGGAATCCCCCGCTAATTGCCCGCCCTCCGACTCGACTGAAGCCCTCAAACTCTCCATCACCAATCACCTGCGTTTCACGCTGGGTGCTTATGTGAAGTCTGCTTCGGAGAATGACTGGTTCGTCGCCACCTCGCTCGCGGTGCGTGACCGCGTGATGGACATGGCCACGAAGTCCCGCACGCTGCACCGCCAGGAGGGGGTGCGCCGGGTGCATTACCTCTCGCTGGAGTACCTCATGGGCCGCTTGCTGGAGAATAATCTGCGCAACTCCGGCCTCTATGATCACACCAAGCAGGCCCTGGCGGCTTGTGGCAAGGATTTGGACACGCTGCTCGCACGGGAGCCGGATATGGGCCTCGGAAACGGCGGCCTCGGGCGTCTCGCTGCGTGCTTCCTCGACTCTCTCAGCACGCTGAACCTGCCCGCCATCGGCTACGGCATCCATTATGAGTTCGGCCTCTTCCGGCAGGAGTTCGTGAATGGCAAACAGGTCGAGCATCCAGACGCCTGGATGCGTGACGGCTCCCCCTGGAAGATCGCACGGCCATCGTATCGCCAAAACATCCGCCTCTATGGCCATGTGGTGCAAAAATTCGACGATGTCGGGCATCCACACTTTGAATGGATCGAGGGCAAGCGCCTGCTCGGCCTGCCGTGGGACATCCCCATCGTCGGCTATGACTCGCACACCGTGAATGTGCTGCGCCTGTGGGAAGCACAGGCGGATGAGGACTTTAATTTCCAAGTCTTCAACGAAGGCAGCTACACCGATGCCGTGCGTGAAAAAGCCATCGCCGAGACCGTGTCCAAAGTGCTCTACCCGAACGACAGCACCGAGTCCGGCAAGGAACTGCGCCTCGTGCAGCAGTACTTCTTTGTCGCCTGCTCGCTCGCCGACATCATCCGCCGCTTCAAAGGCGGCTACAACCTGCCCTGGAGCGAATTCCCCACCACGGCCGCCATCCAGCTCAACGACACGCATCCTGCCGTCGCCATCCCCGAGCTCATGCGCATCCTCGTCGATGAAGAAAACCTCGATTGGGCACAGGCCTGGGATATTTGCCAAAAAACCTTCGGCTACACGAACCACACCCTCCTCCCCGAGGCATTGGAGACCTGGAGCGTCAGCCTCTTTGAGCGAGTCCTGCCACGGCATCTCCAGATCATTTACCAGATCAATCAAGCCTTCCTCAGCGGCGACGTGGAGGCCAAGTGGCCCGGCGATAACGAAAAGAAGCGTGCGCTCTCCCTCATCGAAGAAGGCAGTGGTGGCCACAAAGCCGTGCGCATGGCCCACCTCAGCGTGCTGGGCTCCCACGCCACGAATGGTGTCGCTGCACTGCACACACGCCTGCTCTGCGAGCGGCTCTTCCCAGAATTCCACGCTCTCTACCCCGAGCGCTTCCTCAATCTCACCAACGGCGTCACCTTCCGCCGTTGGCTCGATGTGTGTAACCCTGAGCTCTCCACGCTCATCACCGAGAGCATCGGCCTCGGCTGGCGCAAAGACGCGGACAAGCTGCGTGAGCTGGAGCGCTTCGCCACCGATGCTGCCTTCCAGAAACGCTTCCACGACATCAAGCGCGGTCACAAAGTCCGCCTCGCCAAAATCATCCAGGACACCTGTGGCGTCTGCGTCAGCCCGGATGCGCTCTTTGATGTGCAAATCAAGCGCCTGCATGAGTACAAGCGTCAGCACCTCAACCTCCTCCACATCGTCAGCCTCTACCGCCGACTGCTGCTCGATCCGCAGCTCGACACAGCACCCCGCGTCTTCATTTTCGGCGCCAAGGCCGCCCCCGGCTACTACCTGGCCAAAAACATCATCCACGCCATCAATGCTCTCGCCGCAAAGGTGAACAATGACCCCCGCATCGGTGGCAAATTGAAAGTCGTCTTCCTCCCGAACTACGGCGTCACTCTCGCCGAGCGCATCATTCCCGCTGCGGATCTCAGCGAGCAAATCTCCACCGCTGGCAAGGAGGCCAGCGGCACTGGCAACATGAAGCTCGCCCTCAACGGAGCCCTCACCATCGGCACGCTCGACGGTGCCAATGTCGAAATCCTCGAAGAAGTCGGCGACGACAACATCTTCATCTTTGGCCTCACCGTCGAAGAAGTCACCGAGCTCCGCGCCAAAGGCTACAACCCCATGGACTACTACTGGGCCAGCGAAGACCTGCGCCTCAGCCTGGACTGGCTCACCAGCGACGCCTTCACCGGCAACGCAGATGACTTCAAGCCCCTCCGCGACAGCCTCCTCCACCACGGCGATCCTTTCCTCGTCCTGGCTGACTACGACGCCTACGTCGCCGCGCAGGAAAAAGTCAGCGTCGCTTACCAAAACACCTCCGAGTGGACACGGAAAGCCATCCTCAACACCGCCCGCGTCGGCAAATTCAGCAGCGACCGCACCATTCTGCAATACGCCGAGAAAGTGTGGAACCTGCCGCAAGTGGCCGTGCCATAACCGCCGTAGGCGAATCCTACTCGTCCTCGATCAAACTGCCCCGCTAGGCCAATCCGCGGCCTAAGCGGTCACACCCTGCGAAAAACGCGACAGCGTCCTGGAGTGCTCCACCCCTGTGGAGCTTTTCGAGCGTCCACAGGCCTGCGCAAAGCTCCAGAGGACTGGAGCACTCCAGAACGCTACCGCGCTCTCGAAAACCCGGAAAGTAGCCAGACTTAATTGAATGAGCGTTGCTGAGGCTGCCTGAGTAGGAGCGTGGAGCTGTTTTATCCACTATTTCGGCATTGCTAGCGCACAGGCCCGCTCTACCCGGACAGGCATGACTCTCACTCTTCCGCGATGGTTTGACCTTCACACGCACTTCCGCCAAGGCCCAGCGATGGCCGCTTATATCCAGGCCCATCACGACATGGGCTGCGCGGGGGCTCTGGCGATGCCCAATACGCAGCCTCCGGTGGCTCGCGTGTCTGGCGCAGCGGAGGCAGATGCCTGGTCCATCGAGAGCTACTCGGCCGAGCTGCGGGCTGCGGGTGCGGGTGGTTTTGAGCAACTGATCGTGCCGCTCTACCTCACCCGACAGACGACTGCGGCGATGATCCGTGAAGGAGCTGCCGCAGGCATCCTGCGGGCCTGCAAATACTACCCTCCGCATGGCACCACGAATGCGGAACACGGCTTGCCGATGGATGATCTCATCGGCGGTGAGGTGCTGAAGGCGATGGAGGACGCGGGCGTCATCCTCTGCATCCACGGGGAGCAGCATGCACTGAGTGGGCCGGATTACCTCGATGCACAGCAGAATGCAGAGACGCAGTTTTACCGTGAGCGCATGCCACGGCTGCTCGCAGCGCATCCGAGGCTGCGCATCGTCTGTGAGCATATCACCACGCGTGTGGCGGCAGAGTTCGTCGCTGCTGCACCGAGTCATGTCGGCGCCACGATCACGCCACAGCACCTGCTCTACACGTTGGGGCATCTGATTCAGGGGCTGAAATACCACCTCTACTGCCTGCCGATCGTGAAGTTTCAGCAAGATCGCGCGGCTCTGCGTGCGGCGGTCACCACGGCTGGCCAAAGCAAGTTTTTCGCCGGCACGGATAGCGCTCCTCATGCGACGAAGGCCACGGCCTGCGGCTGCGCAGCGGGTTGCTTCACCGGTGGATGTGCGCCGCAGCTCTATGCGATGGCTTTTGAGCAAGCAGGAGTCGATCTGGGCACGCAGGATGGGCAGACACTCTTCGAGTGCTTCCTGTGTCTGAACGGTCCGGCCTTTTATGGCTTCCCGGCCTCGGAGCAGTGCTTTCAGATGGAGAAAGCCCCTTCGCAGATGTCGCTGCTCGATTCACCGGCTGGCCCCATCACGCCACTACCGCTGGGCATGGGCCTGGAGCTGACCTGGCGGCTCTTGGGGCCAAAGGCGTGATTTTCATGCTGGCATCGGCTGCGCCTTCCGTGCACAATCCGGGCCATGAAAACAGTACTGCCACCAGTTCTGGAAACCAAGCTCGCTGACTTCCGCCGCAGGGTCTGGATCGTGAAGCTCCTCGAAGGCGTGCTCGCCGGACTCGCCGGCCTGCTTGTTTCTTGGTTGCTGCTATTTGTGCTCGATCGCGTCATCGACACGCCGGTTTGGCTACGCTGGACGCTGATGCTCGCCGGTGTGGCAGTGCCGGGTCTGGGACTGCCGCTGAAATGGCACCGCTGGGTCTGGCGTCAGCGCCGCCTGGAGGACGCGGCGCGGCTGCTGCGTCACAAATTCCCACGCCTCGGCGATCAGCTCCTGGGCATCGTCGAGCTATCACGGCATGAGGATGCCTCACGCAGCGAGCGGCTGGTGCAGGCCGCCATGGATCAGGCCGCTGAGGCCGTGCGGGACAAGGACTTCTCTCACGCCGTGCCAGAGGCGCGGCATGCCTTCTGGGGCCGGGCGCTGGCGGGTGCAGCGGTGCTCGTGGCGGCTGCCGCTTTTGGCGTGCCGGAGGCTGCGTGGAATGCGGCGCAGCGCTGGGCCATGCCGTGGCGTGACATCGCACGCTTCACCTTTGCACGCATCCAGCCCTTGCCGCAGCGCCTCGTCATCCCACTGTCCGAGCCGGCGCGGCTAAAGGTGACTCTCGATCCCAGCACTCGCTGGTCGCCAGAGCAGGCACGCGCTCATCTCGATGGCCAACCCGCCATCCGCGCAGCATTGAAAGACGGCTCCTACTCACTGCCCCTGCCACCGCTGAAGCAGGACACGGAACTCAGCCTCTCCCTCGGCGATGTGCGTGAGACGCTGCGCATCGAGCCAAAGCCTAGACCCGAGCTGACGACACTGGCCGTCCGCACCCGACTGCCTGCTTATTTAAAGTATCAAACAGAGCCCGTCACCGAGGTGCGTGGCGGCACGGTCAGCGTGCTCCGTGGTGCTCAAGCCGCCTTGGAGGCCACCGCCAGCCGTGAGCTGGCCACCGCAGAGCTCGATGGCGCCGCGCAGCACGTCTCTGGAGAAAAAGTGACCACCACTTTCAGTGAGATCACCGCAGACGCAGAGAAAAAGGTCACCTGGCGTGATCGCGATGGCCTAGAGCCGCGTGAGCCACTGGTGCTGCGTCTGCACGCCGTGGCGGATGAGGCGCCGCGTCTCTCCGCTCGTCGCGAAACGCCGGAGATGGTCGTCTTGGACCATGAAGTCGTCGCCTTTGAGCTCGATGCGGAAGATGACTTCGGAGTGAGTCGCGTGGGTCTGGAGTGGCACGGTGTAGAGGGCTCCAAAACAGCCGGTGAAAAAATCGCCGCCGCTGGTCAGCCAGAGAAGCGCTCCCTCGCCGCCAAAGCCACCTTCAGCGCCACACGCGATGGCGTGGAGCCGCAGATGATCGAAATCCGTGCCTGGGCAGAGGATTATCTGCCTGGCCGGAAACGCAGCTACACCTCGGCCTTCCAGCTCCAAGTGCTCAATAAGACAGATCATGCTCTGTGGCTCACCGAGCAGTTCGGCAAATGGCTGGAATCCGCCCGCGAGACCTATGAGCGCGAGCAGCAACTCCACGCCACCAATCGCGAGCTGCGGCAGATGAGCCCCACGGATCTGGACCGGCCGGAAAACCGCCGCAAGATCGCCCAACAGTCCAGCGCAGAGAACGCCAACGCCACACGGCTCACTGCGCTGAATCAAAGTGGTCGCAGCCTCGTGCAACAGGCCACCCGCAATGATGAATTCGATGCCAAACGGCTCGAATCCTGGGCCACGATGCTGAAGGCTCTGCAAGACATCTCGGACAAGCGCATGCCGAGTGTGGCCGATTTATTGAAGCAGAGTGCCGGAGCAAAAAATGGCGACACAAAGGCCTCCAGCGCATCACCGCAGGCCCCTCAAGCGACCAAAAACAGCGAAACTGCCAAATCGACTCCCGCAGGCCAAAACAGCCCCTCAAAGCCCTCTGCGCCACAAATCGCCAATGGCCCCGAATCGCCCAAAAGTGGCTCAGCTAGCTCCAAGGCCTCTGACAAGCCGCAGACCAAAGAAAACATGCCCAGCATCACCGACCGTGAAGGCAGCATGAGCAAGCCCGCAGAGGCCAAAAAGGACCCCAATGCCGCTCCCGCAGCACCGAAGCCCAGCGTGATGAAATTACCCACCACACAGATGGCCGCTGCGGCACCGAAAGAGGATGGCAAAGCCCCGCAGGCCGCACCACCACCGCAAACACCCGCCCAGGAAAAAATGGACGAGGCTCTCAACGAGCAAAAACTGCTCCTCGCCGAATTTGCCCGTGTTTCGGACGAGCTCGCGGCAGTGCTCGCGAGCCTGGAGGCCAGCACTTTTGTCAAACGGCTCAAAAAAGCCTCACGCGACCAAATGGTGGCCGCCAAAGACCTCAATACGAAGACCTTGGTCGCCTTCGGCCTGGAGAAGCAACCCGTCAGCGATGCTGCACAGATCGCTGGGCATGAAAAGAAGCAGAGTGAGATGGTGCGTCTCATTCAGAGTGATCTGGAGGCTTACTACGCCCGCAAACCGGAGATGCACTTCAAGACCGTCATCGCCCAAATGAAGGACACGCAGGTGGTGAAGGCTCTGCACAAGCTCGGTGAGCAAGCCGAGGTGAACCTGAGTGGCAGCAGCATGGTGGGCGCAGAGTTCTGGGCCGATACACTGGACCGCTGGGCTGAGGAGATGGTGGCCGCTAGCCAGTGCAAAGCATGCAGCTCATGCAGCGCCGAGAGCCTGCCGCCAGAGATCGTACTGAAGGTGATGAAAGCCCTGCGCGATGAAATGCATCTGCGGGATGAAACACGCGAGGTCGAAAACGCTCGCCCTGCACTCGAAGCCAAATCGTTCGCCAAGCAGTCAGCGGATCTAGCCTCGAAGCAATTTGGCATCGGACTGAATGTGCGCGGTGCCTTGGATGACATCCTGCACTTGCCCAATGGGAATGAGAAGTTCGGCAAAGAGCTGAAGCTGCTCTCTGCGGTGATTCAGGTGATGCAGGAGGCCGGCGGCATCCTGGACAAGCCGGATACGGGTGCGCCCGCCATCGCCGCAGAGACGGAAGCCATCGAGCTGCTGCTCCAAGCCAAAAGGCCCAATCCTAAAGGCGGTGGTGGTGGCGGTGGCAGCCCTGGCGGTGGCGGCGGCTCTGCCACGACGAGTGTGGCCGCTTTGGCCGAGCTGGGTGACGCGGATGACTCCGCTACAAAGGTGGAGGCCCGCCCAGTCGGTCAATCCACCGGCAAAGCAGGCCGCGAGCTGCCAGAAGAATTCAAAACAGGCCTGGATAGTTACTTCAACAAGTTGGAGTCGAAGTAGTCTGCTTAAAACCAAGAGCGGGAAGGCTTACGGTTTCCAGTTCAGAGCGGTGTCACGGACGATGAAGAGTCCGTGGAAGGGCTTCATGAGCGGGGCTGCGAGGGTGTTCTCACTCTGCGGTGTCCACTGCGGAGCGGTCTCGGAGGATTGGAGGAAGAAGCTGCTGTAGCCCGCGAGCTCAGAGGTGATGTCGCCATTCCAGATGCGGAGGCGGTCTGCTGAATCGGCGGTAGGACCGCTAAGCAGGCCGGTCGTGGGCACTGGGGCTGCGATGGGTAGGCCTGGGGCGATGAGCTGTGTGCCCGCAGTGAGCGGGATGCTGTGTGTGGCAGTGGCGGCACGCACTTCACCCGTGAGGACGACGGTGATGGGCTGCTCACCACGCACGGTGACGAGGACTGCCTCATGTGGGTGAAGGATGCGGTCGATGCTCCAGCCAGATGCGGTCAGCGGGATGGTGGCAAAAGCTCCTGCATCGAGGAAGCGAACGGTATCGCTAGCTGCGGTGAATCGCTCTGCTGGCAGCAGTGAGGTGAGATGCTGGTGGGCACGGATGGCGATGCGGGCACTGGTGAGCGTGGCTGGCGCGGAGGTCTGGAGGGTGACGTGAGTGGCATCGACGTGACCGATTTCCAAGCGGAGGCCAGCGTGGGTGCCATTGAGGACTTCGAGATAATGCGGGCCAGAGATGGCTCCGAGTGCGGAAGTGAGTGTGACGCTATCTGCGGTGATGTCTGCGGTGCCGATGTAGGCCGCAGCGTTGAGGAGCGGCATGCTGAAGGTGCGTGTGCCTGGGGTGAATGCCTGGCGTGTCCAAGCCTGTGCAGCACTGTGCGTGGTGGACTCTGGTGTGCCGTCTTTATCCGCATCGAGGTCGATACGCAGGCGGAGGAAGCCGAGTGCCGTGGTGGAATCTGCGTCGATGGCGGCGTAGCGGCGTGTGACGGTGCCGTCTTGATTGAAGAGAGCAGCAGCAGGCAGCGCGAGAGTCTTCCAAGCCGCATCATCAAGGATGGAGGCGGCCTCTAGTGTGACGCGGATGTCCTCACGTCCATCCACAGGGCGAGTGACGATGGCGTCGATAGCATCGGTCGTCGTATTGTGCTCCAAGCTGAAGTGGGTGGTGATGAGACTACTGCGTGGATCGGTGCCGAGGGCGTATTCGAGGAGGTTCGAGGCACTATCGGCGTCCGCATCGGCCTCTGCGCCGCTGATTTGATTTTCAGCGCTCCAGGAAGCGAAGGTGATGGCGGTGGTGGAAGATGTCGATTCGACTTCCTCAGGCATTTCAGCCGCAGGCGTGGTCTGTGGCTCGAAAGCGGGTAGCGCGAGTGTATTGGCGATGCTGATGGCATTCGCGAAGCCGGTGCCGCTGCCATTGATGAAGCCGAGGTCGCGAGTGAGATCGACGCGGGTGTCGGTGGCGTCATCGGTGCTGGCCTCAAAGCCTGCTTCATTGACGCCTGCGGGGCAAAGCGTGGGTCGCAGGCTGATGATGCCCGTGCTGGCACCCGTGGTGGCTGGTGTGGCGGCAGCGAGGAGGTCCTGACCCGTGGTATCATCTCCAGCGACGATGCTGCTCATCGGGACGTAGCCCTCCAGCGGCATGCTGGCGGCGAACTGTGAGGATGGAATGTGCAGGAAGTAATTGCCCGGATTGAGCCCGGTGATGAGATAGCGGCCTTTATTATCAGTGAAGGCGACGCCAGCAGGTGTGGTGACACCGACGGTGCTACCCTGTGTGTAGATGAAGACGAGGACGCCTTCGAGGCCCTCATTCACATCGAGGTTGCCATCGCCATTGAAGTCAAAGAAGACGACGTTGCCGACGGAGACGCTGTTCCAGAAGCCGAAGTCGAGAGTGGCGTTCGTGTCGGTATTGGTTGTGCCTGCGGCATTGGTTTCTGCGCCGATGGCGAGATTGATGATGGGGCTGAAGACGGGTGTACCTGGGCCGCCGGGCTGACTGCCGTCGTTGTTGTTATTGACGTTGTTGTCCGTGGTGGCGGGTGTGCCGCTGGTTTCGGCGTAGTCGGCAGGTTGTGTGACTTTGATGAAGTAGTTGCCAGGGGTGATGTTTGTGAAGCTGTAAGCCCCCGTCGATGTGGTGACGAAGTTTGAGCCTATCTGGGTATCTGCATTGGCCGCGCTGCCGCCGATGGCATTGTCCGCACCGGGACTCCAGAGCTGCACGGTGGCTCCTGCGATGCCAGGCTCGCCGGCATCGAGAGTGCCATTGTCGTTGCTGTCTTCAAAGATGGTGTCGCCGATGGTGAGGCCACGGACATTGATGGTGTAGAGCTGGCTACCCTGGCAGCCACCACTGTCGGTGACATTGACCGTGAAGGTGACGCTGGTGGCGATGGCGGTAGGAGTGCCCTGGAGCTGTCCGGTGCTGGTGATACTGAGCCATGCCGGTGCGCCGCTGAGTGAGTAAGTGTATGGAGAGGTGCCATTGGTGACAGCCGCACTCGTGCTGCCAATGGTGCTGTAATTCACCCCGACGACGGCGTCTGGCATGCTGGCCGGCAGATTGAGCACGGGGCAGACGCGGAAGCTGACGATCTTGATATGGGCACAGGCAGCAAAGGGAGCCACTAAATTCGCCCGTGCGCTGAGGCTGTAGAGCCCTGGAGCCACAGCGCTGGTCACACTAAGCTTGCCATCGGCGCTGTTGATGCTGAACCCAGCAGGCGGTGACAGCAAAGACCAAGTCACGCCGACACCATTGCTGGTGGTGGCACTGAAGCCTGTTGTTTGTGTGTAGGCGGTGCCCGCAGTGCTCTGTAATGCTGCGCCGTCGGTGATGACGAATGTGGGGCAGACTGGAGCGATGCTGTAAGCAAAGGAAGCACTAGGGCAGCCATTGGCATCGGTGGCAATGAGGGTGATCGTGCGGCCTGTGGTCTGCGTAGGTGCTCCTGACAGAGTAGCCGTCGTGCTCGTGACAGCGGATGTGAAGGTCATGCCACTGGGTGCCGGGCCCGTAAAAGACCAAGTGTAAGGCCCGACTCCGCCGCTGGCGGTGAAGGTGATGGTGGTGTTCGTGCCGATGACGGGTGCAGCAGGGCTAGCCACACTCGGCGTGATGGTAATGATCGGACAAACGCGGAAGGAGACAGCTTTGGTCTGAGAACAAGTGGTATAAGGTGCGACGAGCGTCGCACGCACAGTGAGTGAGTAGACTCCTGCGGCTACGGCCGAGGTCACACTGACTTTGCCATCGGTACTGTTGATGCTGAAGCCGGCGGGTGGGCTGTCGATGCTCCATGTTTTGCCGATGCCATTGCTGACGGTGGCGCTGAACCCTGTCGCTTGCGTGTAAGCGGTGCCAGTGGTGCTCTGCATGGCCACGCCGTCCGTGATGGTGATTGTCGGACAGGCGGGTGTGATGGTGTAGCTCGGCGAGATGCCGAAGCAGCCATTGGCATCGGTGGCGCGGATGGTGAACGTGGCTGCGGTGGTGGTGTTGGGTGTGCCACTGAGCACTCCTGCCGCTGTCAGTGTGGCCCAGGTTGGCAATGCGCCGCTGTTCAGCGTGTAAGTGATCGGTGTGGCGGCGCTTCCGCTCTGGGTGACGCTTTGGCTGTAAACCGTGCCCACCGTGGCGCTGGTGCTCGGCAGTGTGACGGTCATCACTGGGCAAACGCGCAGCGATCCAGGCAGTGAGCCCGAGCAAGTTGGATAGCTCGCACTCGTCGCCACGATGTTGAAGCTATTGTGCAGGCCTGCGGGTGTCGCGGCGGTGGTGGAGAGTTGTCCAGTGCTGCTATTGATGGTGAGTCCTGTCGGAATGGTGCCGGTAAGCGACCAAGTAAAGGTGCCGCTGATGCCCGAGGCACTCGCACCTGTGGTTTGTGTGCTGGCGGTGCCAAATACGGGCTGGAACGCCGATCCGGCAGTGACAGTGATCGTTGGGCAAGCTGGCGTAATCGTGTAGCTCGGTGAGATGCCGAAGCAGCCGTTCGCATCGGTAGCGCGGATGGTGAATGTGGCGGCGGTGGTGTTGTTTGGCGTGCCACTGAGCACTCCTGCGGCGGTCAATGTGGCCCATGTTGGTAATGAACCGCTGTTCAGCGTGTAAGTGATCGGCGTGGCCGCGCTTCCGCTCTGGGTGACGCTTTGGCTGTAAACCGTGCCCACCGTGGCGCTGGTGCTCGGCAATGTGACGGTCATCACTGGGCAAACACGGAGCGATCCAGGCAGTGAGCCCGAGCAAGTTGGATAGCTCGCACTCGTCGCCACGATGTTGAAGCTGTTGTGCAGGCCTGCGGGTGTCGCGGCAGTGGTGGAGAGTTGTCCAGTGCTACTGTTGACGGTGAGTCCTGTCGGAATGGTGCCGGTAAGTGTCCAAGTGAAGGTGCCACTGATGCCCGAGGCACTCGCACCTGTGGTTTGCGTGCTGGCAGTGCCAAACACGGGCAGGAAGGCTGAGCCTGCTGTCACGGTGATCGTCGGACAGGCGGGTGTGATGGTGTAACTCGGCGAGATGCCGAAACAGCCATTGGCATCGGTGGCGCGGATGGTGAACGTGGCTGCGGTGGTATTGTTGGGTGTGCCACTGAGCACTCCTGCGGCGGTCAGTGTCGCCCAGGTTGGCAACGAACCGCTGTTCAGCGTGTAGGTGATCGGCGTGGCCGCGCTTCCGCTCTGGGTGACGCTTTGGCTGTAAACCGTGCCCACCGTGGCGCTGGTGCTCGGCAGTGTGACGGTCATCACTGGGCAAACGCGCAGCGATCCAGACAATGAGCCCGAGCAGGTCGGATAGCTCGCACTGGTAGCCACGATGTTGAAGCTATTGTGCAGGCCTGCGGGTGTCGCGGCGGTGGTGACGAGTTGACCGGAACCATTGATGGTGAGTCCCGTCGGGATCGTACCAGTGAGTGACCAAGTGAAGGTGCCACTGATGCCCGAGGCACTCGCACCTGTGGTTTGCGTGCTAGCGGTGCCAAATACGGGCTGGAACGCCGATCCAGCCGTGACCGTGATCGTTGGGCAAGCTGGCGTAATCGTGTAGCTCGGCGAGATGCCGAAGCAGCCATTCGCATCGGTAGCGCGGATGGTGAATGTGGCGGCGGTGGTGTTGTTTGGCGTGCCACTGAGCACTCCTGCGGCGGTCAATGTGGCCCATGTTGGTAATGAACCGCTGTTCAGCGTGTAAGTGATCGGCGTGGCGGCGCTTCCGCTCTGGGTGACGCTTTGGCTGTAAACCGTGCCCACCGTGGCGCTGGTGTTCGGCAGTGTGACGGTCATCACTGGGCAAACGCGCAGCGATCCAGGCAGTGAGCCCGAGCAAGTTGGATAGCTCGCACTCGTCGCCACGATGTTGAAGCTGCTGTGCAGGCCTGCGGGTGTCGCGGCAGTGGTGGAGAGTTGTCCAGTGCTACTGTTGACGGTGAGTCCTGTCGGAATGGTGCCGGTAAGTGTCCAAGTGAAGGTGCCACTGATGCCCGAGGCACTCGCACCTGTGGTTTGCGTGCTGGCAGTGCCAAACACGGGCAGGAAGGCTGAGCCTGCTGTCACGGTGATCGTCGGACAGGCGGGTGTGATGGTGTAACTCGGCGAGATGCCGAAACAGCCATTGGCATCGGTGGCGCGGATGGTGAACGTGGCTGCGGTGGTATTGTTGGGTGTGCCACTGAGCACTCCTGCGGCGGTCAGTGTCGCCCAGGTTGGCAACGAACCGCTGTTCAGCGTGTAGGTGATCGGCGTGGCCGCGCTTCCGCTCTGGGTGACGCTTTGGCTGTAAACCGTGCCCACCGTGGCGCTGGTGCTCGGCAATGTGACGGTCATCACTGGGCAAACACGCAGCGATCCAGACAATGAGCCCGAGCAGGTCGGATAGCTCGCACTGGTAGCCACGATGTTGAAGCTATTGTGCAGGCCTGCGGGTGTCGCGGCGGTGGTGACGAGTTGACCGGAACCATTGATGGTGAGTCCCGTCGGGATCGTACCAGTGAGTGACCAAGTGAAGGTGCCACTGATACCCGAGGCACTCGCACCTGTGGTTTGCGTGCTAGCGGTGCCAAATACGGGCTGGAACGCCGATCCAGCCGTGACCGTGATCGTTGGGCAAGCTGGCGTAATCGTGTAGCTCGGCGAGATGCCGAAGCAGCCATTCGCATCGGTAGCGCGGATGGTGAACGTGGCTGCGGTGGTATTGTTGGGCGTGCCACTGAGCACTCCTGCCGCTGTCAGTGTCGCCCAGGTTGGTAATGCGCCGCTGTTCAACGTGTAAGTGATCGGCGTGGCGGCGCTTCCGCTCTGGGTGACGCTTTGGCTGTAAACCGTGCCCACCGTGGCGCTGGTGTTCGGCAGTGTGACGGTCATCACTGGGCAAACGCGCAGCGATCCAGGCAGTGAGCCCGAGCAAGTTGGATAGCTCGCACTCGTCGCCACGATGTTGAAGCTGCTGTGCAGGCCTGCGGGTGTCGCGGTGGTGGTGACGAGTTGACCGGAACCATTGATGGTGAGTCCCGTCGGGATCGTACCAGTGAGTGACCAAGTGAAGGTGCCACTGATGCCCGAGGCACTCGCACCTGTGGTTTGCGTGCTAGCGGTGCCAAATACGGGCTGGAACGCTGATCCGGCAGTCACGGTGATCGTTGGGCAGACAACTGTCACCGACCGAGTAATGCTACCCGTGCAGCCATTGGCGTCTGTCGCATTGATGGTGAAGCTGGCAGATGCAGCACTAGCAGTCGGTGTACCGCTCAACTGGCCGCTGTTGTTGATCGAAAGCCACGCAGGAGCACCACTGAGGCTGTATAGACTAATGGATGTGTTACTCGTCGCCGTAATGGTCGTTCCCGCCGTCAGGTTGTAATTCGATCCCACCGTAGCGTTCGGCAGCGATGCAGGAGTCCAGGTGAAGACGGGGCAAACACGGAAGTTGACTGCCTTGTTCTGTACACAGGCGGTGTAAGGAGCAACCATCGTCGCACGGACCGTCAGCGCATGGAGTCCTGCAGCCACTGCGGAGGTCACACTCACTTTCCCATCCGCACTATTGATGCTGAATCCAGCTGGCGGTGTCACCAGGCTCCATGTGACGCCTATTCCATTGCTCACCGAGGCACTGAACCCTGTCGTCTGCGTGTAAGCTGTCCCCGTTGTGCTCTGCATCGCGACTCCATCAGTGATCGTGATCGTCGGGCACACTGGAGCGATGCTGTAAGCAAAGGAAGCACTAGGGCAGCCATTGGCATCGGTGGCAATGAGGGTGATCGTGCGGCCTGTGGTCTGCGTGGCCGCTCCACCCAGAGTAGAGGTCGTGCTGGTGGCCGCTGGGGTGTAGGTCATGCCACTGGGTGCCGGGCCCGTAAATGACCAAGTGTAAGGCCCGACTCCGCCGCTGGCGGTGAAGGTGATCGTGGTGTTTGTGCCGATGACGGGTGCAGCAGGGCTAGCCACACTCGGCGTGATGGTGATGATCGGACACACGCGGAACGAGACAGCTTTGGTCTGAGAACAAGTGGTATAAGGTGCGACGAGCGTCGCACGCACAGTGAGTGAGTAGAGCCCAGCGGCTACGGCCGAGGTCACACTGATTTTGCCATCGGTACTGTTGATGCTGAAGCCGGCGGGTGGGCTGTCGATGCTCCATGTTTTGCCGATGCCATTGCTGACGGTGGCGCTGAACCCTGTCGCTTGCGTGTAAGCGGTGCCAGTGGTGCTCTGCATGGCCACGCCGTCCGTGATGGTGATTGTCGGACAGGCGGGTGTGATGGTGTAGCTCGGCGAGATGCCGAAGCAGCCATTGGCATCGGTGGCGCGGATGGTGAATGTGGCGGCGGTGGTGTTGTTTGGCGTGCCACTGAGCACTCCTGCGGCGGTCAATGTGGCCCATGTTGGTAATGAACCGCTGTTCAGCGTGTAAGTGATCGGCGTGGCGGCGCTTCCGCTCTGGGTGACGCTTTGGCTGTAAACCGTGCCCACCGTGGCGCTGGTGTTCGGCAGTGTGACGGTCATCACTGGGCAAACGCGCAGCGATCCAGGCAGTGAGCCCGAGCAAGTTGGATAGCTCGCACTCGTCGCCACGATGTTGAAGCTGCTGTGCAGGCCTGCGGGTGTCGCGGCAGTGGTGGAGAGTTGACCGAACCATTGATGGTGAGTCCCGTCGGGATCATGCCAGTGAGTGACCAAGTGAAGGTGCCACTGATACCCGAGGCACTCGCACCTGTGGTTTGCGTGCTAGCGGTGCCAAATACGGGCTGGAACGCCGATCCAGCCGTGACCGTGATCGTTGGGCAGGCGGGTGTGATGGTGTAACTCGGCGAGATGCCGAAACAGCCATTGGCATCGGTGGCGCGGATGGTGAACGTGGCTGCGGTGGTGTTGTTTGGCGTGCCACTGAGCACTCCTGCGGCGGTCAATGTGGCCCATGTTGGTAATGAACCGCTGTTCAGCGTGTAAGTGATCGGCGTGGCGGCGCTTCCGCTCTGGGTGACGCTTTGGCTGTAAACCGTGCCCACCGTGGCGCTGGTGTTCGGCAGTGTGACGGTCATCACTGGGCAAACGCGCAGCGATCCAGGCAGTGAGCCCGAGCAAGTTGGATAGCTCGCACTCGTCGCCACGATGTTGAAGCTGCTGTGCAGGCCTGCGGGTGTCGCGGCAGTGGTGGAGAGTTGACCGGAACCATTGATGGTGAGTCCCGTCGGGATCGTACCAGTGAGTGACCAAGTGAAGGTGCCACTGATACCCGAGGCACTCGCACCTGTGGTTTGCGTGCTAGCGGTGCCAAATACGGGCTGGAACGCCGATCCAGCCGTGACCGTGATCGTTGGGCAAGCTGGCGTAATCGTGTAGCTCGGCGAGATGCCGAAGCAGCCATTGGCATCGGTGGCGCGGATGGTGAACGTGGCTGCGGTGGTGGTGTTGGGTGTGCCACTGAGCACTCCTGCCGCTGTCAGTGTGGCCCAGGTTGGCAATGCGCCGCTGTTCAGCGTGTAAGTGATCGGTGTGGCGGCGCTTCCGCTCTGGGTGACGCTTTGGCTGTAAACCGTGCCCACCGTGGCGCTGGTGCTCGGCAGTGTGACGGTCATCACTGGGCAAACGCGCAGCGATCCAGGCAGTGAGCCCGAGCAAGTTGGATAGCTCGCACTCGTCGCCACGATGTTGAAGCTATTGTGCAGGCCTGCGGGTGTCGCGGCGGTGGTGGAGAGTTGTCCAGTGCTGCTATTGATGGTGAGTCCTGTCGGAATGGTGCCGGTAAGCGACCAAGTAAAGGTGCCGCTGATGCCCGAGGCACTCGCACCTGTGGTTTGTGTGCTGGCGGTGCCAAATACGGGCTGGAACGCTGATCCGGCAGTGACAGTGATCGTTGGGCAAGCTGGCGTAATCGTGTAGCTCGGTGAGATGCCGAAGCAGCCGTTCGCATCGGTAGCGCGGATGGTGAATGTGGCGGCGGTGGTGTTGTTTGGCGTGCCACTGAGCACTCCTGCGGCGGTCAGTGTCGCCCAGGTTGGCAACGAACCGCTGTTCAGCGTGTAGGTGATCGGCGTGGCCGCGCTTCCGCTCTGGGTGACGCTTTGGCTGTAAACCGTGCCCACCGTGGCGCTGGTGCTCGGCAGTGTGACGGTCATCACTGGGCAAATACGGAGCGATCCAGGCAGTGAGCCCGAGCAAGTTGGATAGCTCGCACTCGTCGCCACGATGTTGAAGCTGCTGTGCAGGCCTGCGGGTGTCGCGGCAGTGGTGGAGAGTTGACCGGAACCATTGATGGTGAGTCCCGTCGGGATCGTGCGCCCGTGGCTGCATTAAGCGATGCCCATGTGGGCAACGAACCGCTGGTCACTGAGTAAGAATAGGGACCCGTGCCACCACTTGCGGCCGTGCTGCCACTATAAGGAGAACCTACCGTAGCAGTACCGAGAGCACCGAGTGTGATCGTCGGACAGACCGAAGTGACCATGTAATCTTCCACCTCACCATTTGGTGCAGTCTCTGTTAAGCTAGCTGCTGTGGATAACCTGAAACGAGCCCCTGTGGAGGAAAGAACGGCACCAGCGGGAACGGTTCCCGTGACAATCACATTTTGCAGGGAAGCTGATGAATTGACGACCACCACCGCAGGCTGCTCGCTAGCATCCGCAAAATCACCGTCCCCATTCCAGTCTAAATAGCTGAATAGATTCGCCGCAACGCCCAGGTTGTTGTAAACAGAAACAGTGATGCTGAATGGCTGGCCGCGGGCAAAAACAGGCATGGAGATAATGCCATTTTCATCTGCCCCATCTCCTGTAGCTGTCGAGTTTGGCTGACCATCGCTTTCTGCATCCACGGATGAACCAAGGCGTAGGTTGGCATTGATGTAGTGACGAGGCCCGGAGTCTGAGGCGAGTGTTTGATAGTTCCCTGGACTAGTACCAGAGCCCCCCCGAAATCAGGAAGATCACCCCAGTCACTGTTGGAGTTAATCGTGATTGTGAAGGTTTTAATTGCTGTACAAGAGGGAACCGGATCAGGTATGATCTGAACATCGTCAATCGCACCCCCTTCCATATCAAAGGCGAACTTCAGTGAACCTTCTGGCGGTATGAAACTGAACTCCAGCTGAGTCCAGGTATCGAAGTTTTGCGCTACCGGTGGTGGTGTAGTGTATCGGATGGAGTTAAAAACATGGTTATTGTTACTGCCACGATAGATAGCGATGCTGACCGGATCGCCCGTAAATGGCGGCGGCGGATCGGGTGGCGGCGGATCGGGAAAGGCGTCCCGCAAGGCATATTTGAACCGCACCTTATAGCCGGCCCCTGTAGTAAAACCGCTCACGCTCTGATGCATCCAGCTCGGCACGAAAGGTGAAGCGACAAACTGGCTACCAATAGTCGTATTGCCGTACTGAACGATGTTGTTATGAATACCGTAAATCTGCGCGGCACTTCCGGTACCAGCCAGCGTAGGATTGCCATAGGTCCATCCTGTCACCGATGTTTGAGGTGCAAAGGGGATGCCGTTCCAATTTTGCGTTTCAAAGGAAGGATTAGCCACGGTGACTGCGGATCCTGTGACACCGGAATCGTCCACGGCTACCTGGAAAGTATATGTGCCAGAAGTAGTAGGGGTACCAGTAATGACGCCCGCAGGGGATATAGTCAGACCTGAAGGGAGTGCACCGGTATAAACACGCCAGTTCCCATAAGGTGGTGTTCCCCCAGTGGCAGCAAGGGTCGTGGTGGGATAGACAGCCTGCTCCGTTCCAGTAGGCAGCGAGCTGGCTGTGGTAATGCTAAAGGGTGGACAGACGGCCAGTCGGATTGTGGTTTCGTTGTTACAGCCAAGAGCATCCGTAACTCGGATTGTGAAGACGGAATTTCCATTGGTGGTGCTGGTGCCCGTAAAGACACCTGTTGTGCTCATCGTGATGCCTGGTGGCAGAGTCCCAGATACGACTGAGAATGTGTAAGGATCCTGCCCTCCAGAAGCCGTCAGCGTATAGTTGTAAGCGACGCCATTCGTAGCAGAAGGCAAGGTGGTTTGAGAGACTGAAATGATGGGACAGGGGAGCAGACCGACATCAATTGTGCATTCCTGATTGCCTTGGTTTGTGTTACCAGGTTCTGCACCAGATGATAATGTGAAAGGATAAGAGAAAATCGGCGAACCAACACCTCCAGCTGTCACGATACTTGTGTCATTGAATCCCGAGGAGGTTTGGAATCCGTTGTTATCATCATCCACCCCATCATCGTTACGATTGGACACACAGGTCACGATCGGATAATCGACATTGATGTTATACACCACAGAACCCATATCAAACTGACTCGTGAAGAGCTTATTGGAGACAGGATTTACTTTGATGTAGTAAACCCCGGAAGGGATTTCAGTGAACTCATATTCCCCATTCCAATCCGTAGTAGCAGTTAAGGTTCCAAAGCCACTTTTAATCCCCCCCAAAACTACCCGCCATGATCAATCCACCAGAATTGAGCGTAGAGGCCTTACCACTGCTGACAGGGACATCGTCCTGAGTATTCACAAAGCCATCAGGGCCAGGTGTCCAGAGCTCGATATCAATATTGGGAATTCCAGGGTCTTTAGGCCCCCTGATGCCGTCCTTATCGCGGTCATAGAAAATTAAATTGCCAATCTTGAAGCCACTGGCACCCACAACGAGTGTGTAGTTCTTATCAAATCTGCACCCCGTAGAAGTGTCTGATACACGCACAACAAAGGGATAGCTTCCATTAGCACTAGAGATCGTACCACTGAGCAACCCCGCAGTTGAAAGAGTCAGGCCTGAAGGCAATGCGCCAGATTGAAGCGAGTATGAGTACGTTCCAGAACCACCAGAGGTCGATAGAGTCTGGCTGTAAAAGTCAAACTGAGTACCGTTCGGCAGACTGGCGGGCGAAACTGTGAGAGTCGCACAACCGATGGAAATGAGATGATCCTCGATTTCACCACCATCTCCGGTGCTGACTGCCGTAGCAGAATTGATGGTCGAGACGCGGAATCTAGCCTTCACAGGGCCAAAGGCTGTTGCCGTGCCAAAAGAGAGACTGATGTCCTGCTCCGCCGCACTGGATGCTACAGTAACAGGATTGGTCTGAGCAGCCTCGCCCGCGTCGAGGTTACCGTTCCCGTTCAGATCGACCCAGCCATAGAGGAAGCGATTAACACCCGTGTTATTCAGCACTCGGAGTACCACGTTACCGCTGCTACCTTGAACCAAAGTAGTGCTCAGAACACCATCTTCGTCATCTGTGCCGGTGGTATCGTCAAGGTTAGCGGTAGCGTCTCCAGACTGTGAGGCTTCTCCATCGGGTGCCACACTACCTAGGCGTAAATTTGCCGTGATCGTTGTGCTGGGTATCGGCGTAAAGCCCGTCCCCGTCACGTCTCCGAAATCTAAGGTTGATGCCCCCGCGTTAACGGTAACTGCATAGTCTTCGACTTCGCCTTTGAGAGTGGACGTTCCGCTGAAGGCTGGAGCAGTGCTACCTTCCGTAACTCGAATTCTCAGGTATTTGGTGCCAGCGCTTGTGCCAGCAGGTGGAGTCAGGCTGAAAGTGATGCTGCCTGTGGCAGTGACAGGCTGGGCTGTTTGAGTCTCGCCAGGATCAGCTACATCGCCATCACCATTCCAATCTGCGAATACATTAATGCGGGCCGTAGAATTGCTCAACACGGCTGCACTTGGCAGCACTACTGGGATGACTAGGTTCGTCGCACTGCCAACCGTGAAGGTTGGCATGCTCACGTCGTCATCATCTGCTCCTGTGGTATCGTCCGTATTAGCCGACCCAGTGGTAGGGTTAGATGCCTCTGCGTCCGTAAAAGTTGACCCCATGAAAAGATCAGGCGTGGCCAGCTGGCTCGCTGATGCAAAGCCGGTATGATCGCCAAAATCACTAGCTAAACTCAGAGGAGCTGCACACATTTGGAAATTATCGATCGAGTAATACGAGTCCGGGTTACCAACTCCATTGCTGCCAGCATCAGGATAAAAGAAGCCATTCAACTCCCAGATGTCTCCAAGCAATCTCACGGTATTGGTGCCGGGCATGATGAAAAGATTCTGCGTCATTGTTGCCGTGTAGTCCGCGTAGCCTGCCCGAGTGACCCTCAGTGTATCAGTAGCAAAATCGAGGCTCACAGATCCCGTCCCGAGCTCTCCGTCCACTATAGGAGATGGAAGCACTTGCCCCGTCCCAGTTTTGGTTGATGGAAGCGGCACATTTAATGTCCAAGAGCCGATTCTAAGACGAAGTTTTGCCTCTGTTTGATGTCCCAACACACGGTAATCTAAACTCATGCGCGAAACCTCATACTGGGATGTTCCGGTGAGTGTGAAGTCACCTTTCACCCCCCAGCGGAAGCCAGTTTGTCCAAAGGGCACATTCAGTTGAGCGCTACCACTGCTGAAATCTGCATTGGGCATGTAGCCTCCAGCGGTGATCTCCGAATTATTAGTCCAAGGCTGGATATTAGTCACTGCGGGATTAGCTGCGAGGTCATTTGGATTGGAGGCATCCCATGCCAAATTGAGAAAGTCAGCGCAAGGAGTGACCTGAATGGCATGATCCTCGACTTCTCCTTTCAATGACTGGCTTCCATTGAATAAGGGAGCCGTAGTTCCTTCTGTAATTCGTAGGCGCATATACTTTGTACCAAGCGAAGTGCCCACGGGAGGCGTCATCGAAAAGGTATAGACTCCTGTAGCATTCACAGTCTGCGGAGTGATTGCCTCATTGGCATCTAGAACATCACCATCTCCATTCCAATCAGCCCAAGCCGCGATACGCGCAGTTCCACCGCTCAGCCCGGCAGGATTAACTGTGACAGTGATCGGCACCGATGTGGCACTACCCACTGGAAAGGTTGGCAAAGTCGCTTTTTCATCATCAGTACCAGTCAAATCGTCCATGTTGGCATTGGCATTCGAAGGATCGCTTGATTCTACATCCACAAGGTTCGCGCCCATGCGAATATCCGCACTTACCAACTGTGACGCACTGCTCGATGCATTGTAGTAATGGTCTCCGAAGTCTGTGGATGTCCCAGACACTGTCACCAGATGGTCCTCGATCTCGCCGCCATCTCCTGTGCTCAACGCCGTGGCTGTATTCACCGTCGAAATACGGAATCGGGCCTTCAGAGCCCCGCTTGCTGACGGTGCAGAGAAACTCAGCGCTATATTTTGCTGTCCAGCCATGCTCGATACCGGAACAGGATTATTAGACGAAAACTCCGCTGCACCGAGATTGCCGTTCCCATTGAGATCCAGCCAGCCATATACATAACAGGTAGCCCCAGTATTGTTCAAAACGCTAATGGTCACAATCCCCGCTGCCCCTTGAACGAGAGTGGTGCTCACAAAGCCATCTTCATCATCCGTTCCAGTGGTATCATCCAAATTTGCTGTTGCATTGCCAACTTGGGAGCTTTCACCATCAGGGCCGACAGTACCTAGCCTTAGGTTTGTGGTAATCGTTGTGCTCGGTATTGGCTCGAAGTTGGTCCCCGTCACATCGCCAAAGTCCAACGAGGGCGGTGCTATAGCGATGGTAACTAAATGGTCCTCGATCTCTCCCTGATCCCCCGAGCTCAGCGCGGTGGCGGCATTGCTGGAGGAGATACGAAAACGGGATTTGATACTTCCGTTGGCGGTTGGTGCAGGGAAATTCAGATTGATGTTTTGCTGCGAGGCCGAGGTGGAGACGGAAAGGCCGTTGTTGGTGGCGGCTTCTCCGGCGTCGAGCGCCCCGTTTCCATTTAAATCTACCCACCCATACAGGTACTTCGCGCTGCCAGTGTTGTTTAGCACACTGAGTGTCACAGAGCCGGCTATGGACTGAACGAGATTGACTGTGACGATGCCGTCTTCGTCGTCCCCAGTATTGTCATCCAAATTTGCAGTGGCGTTACCGGCCTGGGATGCTTCTGAATCTGGGGCCACCGTTCCTAGTTGTAGGTTAGCGAGGATATTGGTGCTCGGTATCGGTGTAAATCCCGTCCCAGTCACATCGCCAAAATCAGTGGTGGAAGCTGGTGGGGCGATCGTCAGGGTGAAAAACTTCATCCCTGTGCAGGCCGGAGAACCGGCTGGCGTGATTTCGATCGCATCGACAGCACCACCCTCCATGTCGAATGAGAATACCATACCTGACTGCGCAGGTACAAAAGGCACGTCCAGAGTGGTCCAGGTATCAAAATTCTGCGCAACTGGCGGCGGTGTCGTGTACCGGATCGTACTAAACACTGGGGCCAGTCCAGAAGAGTTATAGCCCGCGACACTGACAGGGTCTCCCGTAAAGGGCGGTGGCGGACTGGGTGGTGGAGGGTCAGAGAACGCATCTCTCAACGCATAACGAAAGCGCAGATTGTATGGCCGGCCCACGGTGAATCCAGTGACTGTCTGCGATAGCCAGCTCGGCACAAATGGTGAGGCAACATACTGCACTCCTTGGCTCGTGTTCCCATACTGAGTCACGTTGTTATGGATTCCGAAGAATTGTGAATTGGTGCTCGTACCTGCCAGCGTTGGGTTACCGAATGTCCATCCAGTGACGGACGACTGCGGAACAAATGGGATGCCATTCCAAGCCTGACTTTCAAAGGAAGCATTGTTCAGTGCAACCGCACTCCCCAAGGAACCAGTATCATCGACGGCGATACCGAAATTAAAAGTTCCATTCACCGAAGGCGTACCACTAATCACCCCCGTGGACGCATTGATCGTCAATCCGCTGGGCAACAGACCTGAATAGACTCTCCAGTTGTTGTAGGGAGCGGTTCCGCCTGATGCATTGAGTGTGGTGGAATAAATCACCCCCTGCGTCCCCGGCGGAAGGGGACTACCACTCGTGATCGTGATCGCTGATGCACACACGGACATCGTCATTGTCGCGATCCCCTCGCAACCCAATGCATCCGTCGCTTTGATCGTAAATGTATAAGTACCGAGTGACGAGGTGGTGCCAGAAAGCGTATCCCCACTCAGAGTCAGGCCTGCGGGGAATGCCCCCGAGATAAGCGAGTAGGTGTAGGCTGCTACCCCACCGGACGCTGTAAACGTATAGCTGTAGGCTACCCCCGATGTGGCAGATGGCACCGTGATTCCAGGAAAGGTGATCACCGGGCATGGACGGAGTCCGATATCGATAGAGTATTCATCATCTGCTCCTCCACTCGGCCCAGGCTCTGTGCCTGCGAGCAACGTGAATGGCATGGTATAAATGGCGTCTCCCCTTACACCTGCCACCATATCAAAAGCTCCCGCGAAACCACTCGATGTTTGAGCACCATTATTATCATCATCAACACCGTCGTCATCACTATACCAGACACTGCTGGCTAACGGGTAATCTAAGTTTAAACTGTAACTACTACCTGCAAAGTTGCTTGCAAATGCATCTCGATCCTTGCCAATGACTTTTAGATAATATGTGCCTGGATTGATTTCTGTGAATTGGTACTGCCCGTACCAGTCCGTGGTAGCTGTCAGGGTCGAGAAACCAGATTTTATGAACCCATTTGCCCCTGCAACTCGGGAGCCGGACGCCGTATCGATATCGCTCGCACTCCCAGATGTCACCGCCACATCATCGCCCGTGAATACCTTGCCATCTGGTCCGATATCCCACAGTTCGAGAGTCACGCCCGGAATACCGATTTCATTCACGTCACGGCGTCCATCGTTGTTTTCATCGTGGAAAACCATGCTCCCGATGGATAACAAAGAAGTCGCTCCGATCGTGATACTTAAATCTGCCCGTTGGTTACAACCGTATTGGTCAGTCGCACCTACGGTAAATGGAAAGGTCCCAGTATCCACTGCGACGTCGCCGTATATTTCGCCCGAACTTGGGTCTAAGCTTAACCCATCAGGCAATACCCCGGCGATTACTTCCCAGTACATTGTTTGTGCGTATCCCGCTCCAGACACAGAAAGGGATGCCCTATATGTTTCTTTAGAAACTGCGTTTGGCAGTGTCGTTGGGGATATCGTCAAGGTCGGGCAATTGACCGTCACCGGGATATCCTCCACTTCGCCTCGGTTCGTAAGCGCTGTGGTATTTGTGAGAGTGGGCGCAATATCTTCCTGCACTCGGATACGCATGTAGTAGGTGCCTGGTGTAGCAGAGGCAGAGCTCGGCATCGAAACGAACCTCTGCCCGGTGGAAGTTACGGAGATCAATGCAGACCGCTCATTGTTCGTCGTTTCGATGGTTCCATTACCATTCCAATCGACCCACATATAGCCGCGAGTTCTTGCATTCAGCCAAGAGCTTGCCGTGCCGCCGATGTAAATCGAGACATCGCGCGGACTTCCCGCATCAAAGGCCGGGCCGACGATGGTTTCATCATCACCTACCGCATCATCTCCGGTTGCAGTCCCATTGGCTGGATTTGCCGCCTCTGCATCTGCTACGGGGCCTGCCGAGGATCCACCGATCCAAAGGATGCTATTGACCGGATTACTTGCCTCACCGAATCCGTTGTAGTCACCGTAATCTCGTGTGGCTTGTGCAAAAAGGCTCGTCGCCAGCATCAATAGGCAACTCTGCACGACCCAGTACAAACGGCGACTTTTGGAAAGCTCTGAAGCTACCCTCGTCGTTTGTAGATGCTTTGGTTTTAGTGCGTTCACAAAGTGCGATTCAGATTTTTTGGTTTCAGTTGCCTTTGTTCTGTACGCCCGCGCCTCATTGCTAGGAATCCCACCACCACCAGCACTAGCCCTGATGGCTCAGGCACTTGATGTGTCTGGATCGTAAAGGCTCCACCCGGCAGCACATGCGCGATTCCCGCTCCCTGGACGCCGTTCACAGCCCCAAAAATCACTGTGTCCAGATCGCGTGTCTGCCAGTCGAATAGGTCATCTTCCGTCTGGAGCGATGGGTCAGGGAAAATCCAATCGTTGAGGATGTTTGATGCCGTATCTGTGTCCGTCAGTAGCGCCCACTCTGTATTGGAATCCAGCGTCATCGTATTAAACACCCACAGATAGGCCTGCGTCCCCTCTGGGAAAAAGTGTGTGGGGTTCGATCCCGAATAGGACGATGTCGAATTCGACTGATGATTCACTATGCCTTCCAAAAACTGGTCGGCGACATTCCAGCCGCGACCAGTGTATGCGCGGTCAAACACCTTCCAGTTCGCTTGCCACGAACTCATGTTCTCCGCTGTCGGAACAAAGGCAGGGTCAAAAGCCCCCAGCTCAAAGGTGAATCCGGCATCCAATGGGTTCGCATAACTGTCCAGCAGTGTGTCATTGGTTATCGAGCACCAATAAATCGTACTGGCTGACGCCCCGCTCTCATAGAGACAAAAAATTCCCATTACCGCCGCCATGGCATGGCAACGCCAGGCACTGCATCCCTCCCACAAACCTCCTGCACGCATAATGCCCGGCCAGGTGGCTGATTCAGCACCTTCCGTAGCTCCTCGAACAGAGCTGGGCATTTTTATAAATTTTGTATTTAAGTCCATTTTCAGTGAAAATCGACGTGTCAGCGAATTGTCTTCAATTTGTCATTAGTGAAGGTGTAAAAACATAAAGGCAGGCCACCAAGGGAGGGCGAGCTGGGCTTTTTGTCAGTTTTTAGCATGAATATTATAATTAATATGAAACCATTGTATTTTTATCGGAGATCATTGCAACAACTTTGTCCTGATAATTACAGTTATATTGATAAACATGTTTTAACCTATTAAAATTTAAAAATTGAGCTGTAATGGCGATCATGGTAAGCCGCCGCCCCTTCCATTTGAGTCCTTTTCTACTCTTTGAAACCGCCCTCAGCCTATTTGAGCTCTCCATTTAGCCGAGCGTTCCCCTTCCCTTGCCCCGGTCACTGAGCCCCCTCTCGCCCTTGTGGCAGGCTCCAAGTGAGGCCTCCTGCCAATTTCCTGGCCAGCAGGTATGCTGTGAGATTACAGTGCATTTGCACCTTCCTCATGTGATCTCACCAGCCTCCAGATTTACAGTTTATCAGCCGCTCATCGTCTCCCTCCTGAGCCTCCTTTTGGTCGCCTGTGGGCCCCAGCGGCAGCGGGCGGACTTGGTCTTCGTGCAGAGTGCTGAGCCAGAGACCATCGACCCCGCGCTCGTTTCGGATCAGGTCAGCATGCGCCTCGCCTCGGCACTCTTTGAGGGCCTCTGCCGCCTAGACGCTGCTGGCCAGCCAGAGCCCGGCATGGCCCACCGCTGGGATATTTCCCCGGACCGAAAGACTTACACCTTCCACCTGCGCCGGGGCATCACCTGGACAGATGGCAGGCCCATCACTGCGCAGGATTTTGTCACCTCCTGGCTCCGCGTGTTGCGTCCAGAGACCGGTGCGGACTACGCCGCTCTACATCACGTCATCCGGGGTGCCAAAGACTACACCGAGGGCAAAAAGCCTGCCCCAGACTGCGTCGGAGTCCGTGCCGTGGATGAAGAGACCCTCCACGTCGAGCTGGAGAATCCGGCGCCCTACTTCATCGACCTCTGTGCCTTCCCCACCTTTGTCCCCGTGCGGCAGGATGTGATCCAGCGCCACGGCAGCGCCTGGATCAAGCCCACCCACCTCATCGGCAATGGAGCCTACCTGCTCGATGACTGGCGGATCGACGACCACATCCGCCTTCGCAAGAACCCCGCTTACTGGGATGCCGCCCACGTCAAAATGACCACCATCGAGGTCAAGCCCATCCAAGACGCCAACACCGCCCTCAATTTCTTCCTCACCGGCCAGTGTGACCTCCTCATGGATAAAGGCATGATGCCGCCCTCCCTCGCGGATGAGCTCAAAAAACGGCCCTGGTTCCACACGGGCACCTTCCTCGGCACCTGGTTCGTCCGCATGAATACCACACGCCCGCCCTTCACCGATCCACGCGTCCGTCAGGCCTTCGCCCTCGCGGTGGACAAGCGCCGCATCGTCGAAAACATCACCAAGCTCGGCGAGGCACCCGCCAGCAGCCTCACGCCACCCGGTGCCGGGCAGAATTACCAGCCCCCGCCCGGCCTCGATCTGGATATAGCCCGCGCCCGCCAGCTCCTCGCCGATGCCGGCTTTCCTGGCGGCAGAGGCTTCCCCCTCGTCGAATACCTCTACATCCCCATCCCAATCGAGCGCAGCCTCGCCATCGAACTCCAGTCCATGTGGGCAAAGCACCTCGGCGTCCAAATCAGCCTCAAAAAGCAGGAGCAAAAAATCTGGCTCAACAGCATGCGAGACCTCGATTACCACCTCTGCCGCAGCAGTTGGGTCGGCGACTACAATGATCCCTCCACCTTCCTGGACATGTTTCACTCCAGCAGCGGCAACAACCACAGCGGCTGGAAAAATCCCACCTACGACGCCCTCCTCGCCGCCGCCGCCCGCGAAGGCGACCCCACCCAGCGCAACGCCCACTTCCAGCAGGCCGAGCAGCTCCTCATCCGCGATCAGGCCGCCATTTTGCCCATCTACTTCTACGTCGGCATCCAGTTCTACCACGACCGCCTCACCGGCGTGCGGCCAAACCTCATCGACGAGCACCCCTCCCGCTGCATGGCCTGGAAATAAGCCCAACGCCTGCAAAAAGACCACGCTGCCATCGTTCCCAGCACCTCATGAAAAACATCACCCTCCTCTTGCTCACGCTCTCCACCGCACTCCCCGTGCTCCGTGCAGAAGACACCCCACTGCTCGCCATCCCTGGAGCCGTCATCTACGAATCCAAGCTCGACGCTGCCCCCGCCGCCCCGTGGAAGGCTGCCAAAGGCAAATGGGAGCTCAAAGACGGCGTCACCCGCGGCTCCGAGCTCGTCGAGGACAAGCACGGTGCCGTCTCACGCCTGCCCAACAAGCTCCAGGACTTCACCATCGAATACGAGTTCAAATTCGAAGGCGCACGCTCCACCAGCCTCAGCATCAATGCCGTCAAGGACCACATGGCACGCATCATGATCACCCCCAAGTCCATCACCATCCAGCGTGACGACAATGACCACGAAGGCCCCGATAAAGCCATCGTCTTCGCACGCTTCCCCGCCGATCTCGCTCCTGGCACCTGGCACAAAGTCCGCCTCGACATGGTCGGCGACACCATGTTCGGCAAAGTCGATGACCACGCCGCTTGGGGCAGCAGCGAGCTCTTCAAAACCGCCAAATCCGCACCCGGCTTCACCGTCGGTGGCCAGTCCGTCGATTTCCGAAACTTCACCCTCCGCTCGGCTGCCCTCAACCCCGCCTGGGAATCCATCAAAGCCACCCTCCCCAAGCCCGGCGAAAAAGTCGCCCCAGCCGCCGCCCCCAAAGCCGCCGCCCCCAAAGCCGCCGCCCCCAAAGCCGGGGCAGGCAAAGCAAAAGGCAAAGGCAAGGCCGCTGCCAAAAAGAAGGCTGAATAAGCCGTATATAGCTGCGTGCCCACCCACGCCACTATCCTGATCGTCCTCCTCACGACCGCCTCCGCCACCACGGTGAAGGCGGTCGATTATTTAAAGGACATCAAGCCCCTCCTCCGTGAGCGCTGCTACGCCTGCCACGGAGCCCTCAAGCAAAAAGGCGGCCTCCGACTCGACACCGTCACCACTTTAAAAACCGGCGGCGACAGCGGTGATGCCACCCAGCACCTCCTCGACCGCGTCCTCACCACCGACCTCGACGAGCGCATGCCGCCAGAGGGCGAAGGCTCCGCCCTCACCCCCGCCCAAGTCGCCCTCCTCCGTGCATGGATCAGCGCCGGAGCCCCCGGCATCCCTGGAGAGCAGCCCGAGGCAGACCCCCGCGCCCACTGGGCCTACCAGCCCATCAAAAACAGCGGAAAAACCATCGACGCACTCCACACCGCCCACCTCCGCGCTCGCAAACTCCAGCCCCAGCTCCCAGCTCCGCACTCCATCTACCTCCGCCGCCTCTACCTCGATCTCACCGGCCTCCCGCCCGATCCCGCCGCCCTCACTGACCCCGCAAACACATCCGCCGAACAAATCACCGACCGCCTCCTCGCCTCTCCCCAATACGGAGAGCGCTGGGCACGCCACTTCATGGACATCTGGCGTTACTGCGACTGGTACGGCCTCGGCGATCAGCTCCGCCACAGCCAAAAACACCTCTGGCACTGGCGTGACTGGATCATCGAAAGCCTCAATGCCGACAAAGGCTATGACCACATCATCCTCCAGCAACTCGCCGCCGACGAGCTCGCCCCTGAAGACCGCGCAAACCTCCGCGCCACCGGCTACCTCGCCCGCAGCTACTACCTCTTCAACCGCACCACCTGGCTCGATGAAACCATCGAGCACACCTCCCGCTCCCTCCTCGGACTCACCATGCAGTGCGTCAAATGCCACGACCACAAATACGACCCCATCGAGCACGCCGACTACTACCGCCTCCGCTCCATCTTCGAGCCCCTCCACGTCCGGCTCGATCCCCAGCCAGGCAGCACCGATCTCGAAAAAAACGGCCTCCCCCGCGTCTTCGACCTCCACCTCACCCGCCCCACCTACCGCCACATCCGTGGCGATGACAAAAACGAGGACAAAACCCGCCCCATCACCCCCGGAATACCCGCCGTACTCGCCTTTGCCAGCTTCCAGCCTCAAACCATCACCCTCCCCCAAGCCGCCGCCCAGCCCTCCACGCTCTCCTTTGTCCTCCCAGACCAACTCCAGGCCACTTTGGCCGAAAAAGGCCGCCTCGGGCAACTCCACGCCCATCTCATCCAATCCATCGCCGCAGCCGAAAAAGACCCCAAATACGCCCAAGCCGCCGCCATCGCCCAAGCCGCCTACAACCTCGAAAAAGCCCAAATTCAGCTCACCCAGCTCGATCCCAAAAAAGACCCCAAAAAGCACCAAGCCGCCCAGACCGCCCTCACCGCCGCCCAAAAGCAATTCACCGCCCCTGGCAGCTCCTACACACCGCTCCCCATCACTCTGAAGGCCCAAGAAGGCCCCGATGAAAAAACCAACGCCACCATCCAGACCTACCCCACCACCAGCACCGGCCGCAGACTCGCCCTCGCCCGCTGGATCACCGACAAACGCCATCCCCTCACCGCACGCGTCCTCGTCAACCACGTCTGGACACGCCTCACCGGCAGTAGTTTCGTCCCCGACGTCAGCGACTTCGGCCTCCGTGCCCCCGCACCCGCCCAGCAAGACATCTTAGACACCCTCGCCGCTGGCTTCATGGACAACGGCTGGAGCCTCAAATGGCTCATCAAACAAATCGTCCTCAGTGACCTCTACCGCCGCAGCTCCAGCAACGCCGCCGCTGACCCTGCCACCCTCGCCGCCGACCCCGACAACACCCACCTCTGGCGCATGAATCCCCGCCGGCTCGAATCCCAATCCGTCCGCGACGCCCTCCTCCACCTCAGCGGCCAGCTCGATCTCACCCTCGGCGGCCCCAGCCTCGATCCCGGCAAATCCGAAACCATCCCCCGCCGCAGCATCTACTTCATCCAGACACCCGACACCGAGCACCGCTTCCTCGGAGCCTTCGACAACGCCAACGTCCTCGAATGCTACCGCCGCAACGAAAGCGTCGTCCCCCAGCAAGCCCTCGCCCTCACCAACAGCCAGCTCAGCCGCAAAACCGCCGACACCCTCGCCGCCCAGCTCGGCAAACTCCCCCCCACCGACTTCATCCACCACGCCTTCCTCAGCATCCTCAACCGTCCCCCCACAGACAAAGAGCAGCGCATCAGCCAAACCGCCCTCCAGCACCTCCACAACAACCACGCCCACTTCATCCAAGCCCTCCTCAACCACAACGACTTCGTCACCCTCCGATAACCGCACCATAGGCAACAGATCAGATCCAAGTCAGCCCCATATCCACGAGCATGATGTCGGGTGCTGATGATGCGTTGCCGGAGATCCAGAGAAAGTGCTGCCATGCTTGCTTATAAAGCTCTCACATATTCATTCCTCATTATTACTTAATTTGCTCTAACTCACTCCGGTGAATGCGCGACTATCATATCTTTGTCGAAACGCTGATCGCTACCGTCTGCAAAGTATATCACGGAGAGCTTAGGGCACGAGTAAACAAAGCGAATCTCTGCGGCTATCTCACCGTTTTTGACTTCGCGGTAAAACAAAGTGCCGCTTGTGCAGATTAGGTCCAAGTCGACTTTAGCGTCACGCTCCAACTTTTGTATCAGGTCGTTGAAGGTTGAACCGGGTTGAAAAGAGGGATCGATTTTGCTCCGCAGCATGACTTGGCGGTTCAAGTGCCGCAGAATTGCTATCGCGACCTCCCTCTGAGCATCAGGCCGAGGCCCAAAATCGATGCAGAAGAGTGCGATAACAACCGCCAAAAAAAGGAGGCTCAGTTTGGTGCGCATAGAATAAAAAAGTGCCCACGTCACCCGATCGCCTCATCAAACCGTGCGATCAGCTCCTGGGTATCCTCCAAGCCCGCAGAGACACGGATCAGCCAGCGGCTCACACCCACACTCTCCACCCACGGCAGCTCATCATAGTGCGCTAATAGCGTGTAGGGGCACACCAGCGTGAAGTTCGTCCCCAGGCTCGGGCCTTTACAGAGGCGCAGCGCATCATAGACACGCGGACTCATCGTCTCTGGATTCTTCAGCGTGAAGGAAAACAGGCATCCGTAGCCGCCATCCGCACGCCGGATGAACTCATAACCACGGCCTCCCTCCCACCGCGCATGCCACACGCGATCCACCGCTGGATGCGCCCGCAGATGCTCCGCCAGCGCCAGCGCATTCGCACTCATCACCGCAGCACGTTGTACGAAGTCGCGGCTATTGGCCTCCAGTGCCACCGCATCCCCGCGCCATAGCTCATGGTCTGCATGCGCCTTCAAAAAGGCAGAAAACGCCGCGTAATGCACCGAGCGCCGATTCAGCACCACACCGCCCGCCAGCACATCTCCTTCGCCGGAGAAACTCTTCGTCAGACTCGTCGTCACCACATCCGCCACGCGATGCGCATCCACATGCGCCACCGTCGAGATCGTATCATCGACGATCAGTGGCACCTCGGGCCTCGTTTCCGCCCGGATCGCCAGTAGCCGCTCAAAATCCACGCAGCGCAGCAGCGGATTGCTCGGTGCCTCGCAGAACAGACCCGCCAGCGGCTCTCGCAGCATCAGCGCACGCAGCTCCTCATACTCAGCATCATGCGTCATTGGCAAAAAGTGCGCCCCACTGCCGAAGCGCTGCTGCAGCTTCAGCACATCCACATACGGGAAATCGAGCTGCGCCGTCTTCCGCCCCGGAAACAGCGTCGTCAGCATGCGGTGCACCGCAAAATTCGCCGCCATGCCACTGGGAAAGAGAAACACATCCTCCGGCCCCTGACCCGCCAGCGCCGCGATGCGGGCACGGATCACTTCATTCGCCACACGGCCCTCCTCCTCCGTCACCGTGCTCCGCCAGGTGCCCAGCGCATCCGCCGCCTGCCGTGTGCTCACGCACTCACCGCAAAAGCGCCAGAAGCGCCGTGCCTCCGCATACGTCTCCGCTGGAAAAATCGCCACACCCAACTCCGCCGCCGTCCAGCTCAGAGAGCGGCCACTTTGGATAAAATCCACACAGCGCTGCGCATGCACCAGCCTGGGGAAAACCAGGCAGCGCTCCCCCTCGCGGGCGAATTCACGTTCCGCCGCCAAAAACAGCGCACTGATCGCCGGTGGGCAGCAGAAGCGCGGATAGCCGCTCTGGAATTTTGACACGATATCCGCGTCGCCTTCCTCATAGCCGATCACATGCCGCCACAGCGGCAAGCACACCGAAACGCCAAACTCATGCGGCGGAATCGCCATCCCGAGATCCTCGGCATGGCACAGCGGATTTTGGAGCAAGTCGATCATCGCTGTGTTCCTCATTTCCCCTTCAGTGCACGATCAATATCCGCCCATAGATCCTCCACATGCTCGATCCCCACGGAGAAGCGCACCAGACTATCGGTCACGCCAGCCGCCTCGCGGACATCTTTCGGGAAAGATGCATGCGTCATGCTCGCCGGATGCGCCACCAGGCTCTCGATCCCTCCCAGGCTCTCCGCCTGCGTGAAAAGCCGCAGACGGCGGATGAAATCGAGCGTCTTCGCGTAACTCAGGCCGAAATCCGCCAGCAGCATGCCACCGCCCAGCTTCATCTGCTTCTTCGCCAGCTTATACTGCGGGTGACTGGTCAAAAACGGGTACTTCACGCCTTTCACCCCTTTGCGGCCTTCCAGCCTCTTCGCCAATTCCAGCGCATTGGAGCTATGACGCTCCATTCGCACCGCCTCCGTCTTTGCACCGCGAGCGACCAGCCACGCATCAAACGGACTCGGCTGCAAACCGAGTGCTTTTTGCGCAAAAATCATCTTTTCCTGCCACTCCGCATGGTTCGTGCACACCGCACCTCCCAGGCAATCGCTGTGGCCATTCGTGTACTTCGTCGTACTGATCTGTGAAAGGTCCGCGCCCAGATCCAGCGGCTGCTGGAGCAAGCTGGAGGCAAACGTATTATCCACCGCCACCACGCTACCCACCTTATGCGCCGCATCGGAGATCGCCTTGATGTCCAAAACCTTCAAAAGCGGATTCGTCGGCGACTCCAGCCACACCAGCGCCGGTTTCAGGTCCTTGATGAGCGCATAGTTCGCCGGATTGGTCAGGTCCGCGTATTTGATCTTGATATCAAAACGGCGCAGCACCCTCTCAAACAGCCGATACGTCGCACCGTAGATCTGTTGCTCACTGAGGATCGTATCCCTCGCTTTGAGCGAAAACATGATCGCGCTGATGCTGCTGATGCCGCTGGCGAAAATGGTGCAATGCTGCGCATTCTCCAGGGAAGCCAGCGTGGCCTGTAGGTTGCGGAAATTCGGGTTACCAGAGCGCGTGTAATCAAAACCGCCCGGATTCCCCGTCTCGAAAGTCGAGGTCATATAAATGGGCGGGATCACAGCGCCCGTTTCACTACGCCAATCCTGCCCGACGTGGATAGCGCGGGTCTCAAAGCGTGCGTCAGCGGGGATAGTGGGATCGTCCTTCATGCGCCTGCATGCATGGCGCTCAGAATTAGCTTTGCAAGGGGGTGGATGCAGTTCGCGACCGTGCGAGTTTTGCCGGATTCATCGTTGCACATCCTTGACGAGATGTTCGATGGACTTGGTTAGGCCTTTTTTCTTCGCCAACCACCAGAGAATGATTTGGCGATGTTTGCCTTCGGGGAAGAAGGCGCGGGAGGGATGCGAATCGTCCGAGCTTTGCAGCCAGTGCTGCGCGGCGGTGGGGAAATTGTCTCCCTTTGCAGCACACATGGCGGCGAAGTGGCGAAGGATCGGTTCTTGTTTGCTGCCATAGGCGTCCAGCACTAGCGGCAGGACCTCTTTTTCAAAGGAGTCGGATGCCTTGGTGAGCATGGCATGCTGCGTGGCAAAAACAGCAGGGTGGAGATGCGGGGGGTGCGCTTTGTCAGCCGTGAAGAGATGGACTCTGATGATATCCGGGGATTTGCGGTCCGTGATGCGGTGGGCTTGTAGGAGCCGCAGAGCCTCTTGGTAAAATGGCTCCAAATCGTCGCCATTTGCCCATGCGGCGGTCATTCCAAGTGAAAAGCCGGTGACGGCGAGTTCGGGGAACTTCAGGTAGGCAGCACGAAGTCCGTGGAAGGCTTTACGGAAGTCTTCTGGGTAAGGATTGCCCGACTCGTAAGATAACGGAATAAGTCCGACGAAGGTCTTAGCATACGGATCACCTGATGAGCATCCAATCAGGCCCCCATCGAGCCAGTGTGTTTGTTGAAGAGGTTTGCGAGCTGTGTGACGTCTCTCCAACCATGCGGTGAGAAGATGTATGCTGGCGAGTCGGGCTTCCGGTGAGTTTACGGCACCATTGCCTGCGCCACACTGGGTCGAAAGAGCTTGGAGGCACAACGGTAATTCGGAAGGTGGGATGCTCTCCATAAGCGCAAGACCTGCGGACACGTCCTTGCGGGCACGCATGACGGCAAGTCTGCGCAACAAATGCGGGTGCCTATTACCTTCCTGGTAGGCAGTCTCGTAGGCAGCGGTGGCTTCATCGCAGCGCCCGCGCATTTCGAAAATAGCGCCACGATGCGCAGCATCTGCGGTTCCGGCATAGCGAGTGATCGCGTCTTCGATTAGGGCAGGCTCTCGCGAAAGTGGTTCGTAATCGAAATGCAGGCCGACATAGGCCCCGTCAGCTGGGGAGAAGCTGAGCCAGGAGTCTGCAGCGAAAGCGAGATAGCGACGCAGCTCCTCGGCAGCGGCGGGCTTGTTTTTGTTCTGCAGATGTTTGTCAACGGTGTTGCGGCTGACACGGGCCACTTCACGGCTGGCATGGATCTGGTCGTGAGCGTTTTTGCTGCGAAATGATTCTCGGCGCGAACTGCGCGGGCGACTCCCCAGCCTGGAAAAGTCCGATAGTTGTTGAAGAACATCGTGCCCGCCGCATTCACGCTGGCCCAGCCTGGACGGGCCTGGGCCACCCCGAGCAGTGCGGCGAGTTTTGGGTGAGCTTCTTTGACCTGACTAGCCAGCTCCGAGAGGCCTTTCTCCGAGTGAACAGGGATGCGATCCTCCTCCAGCCAGCGAGTGATGCGTTCCGCGATGGCGCTGCGAATGATGTCTGCTTTCGGAAGTCGGGCGAGATCAGCAAGTGTGCCGGGCGAGGCAAAACCGAGTCTGGAGATCACACCGGGCAGTTTTTGCAACGTCTGCTCGGATTTCGATGTGTGAGCCGCTGCATTCAGGGCGAGTTCGGGGTAGTCCGGGGCGAAAAGCTCGAAGCAGTGACGGAGGCGCTCAGGAGTGGGCTCATCGCCGGGGAAATAATAAATGATGCGGCTTGTCATGCCTCCAGCGCCCTGAAACTGATCTTGATCGAGATACCATGAGGCATGCAGGGCGACGTTCGAGGCGTGTTTGCGGAGATAGGTGCCGTCCACACGCGGACGGTACTCTTCGATCGGAACGAAGAGGAGGTCTTTCGCATTTGGGAAGCCTAGGCCGTGCAGCCTAACATGGAGTACTTCTTGTTCCTTGGGTGTGAGCAGATGCACGAGTGAGCGTAGGTGGGTGAAGGCGTGTAGAGGAAGCTCGTCGAGCGACCTCGGCAAGGTGTGGTCATCCGTCCATGGGTACATCTGGCCTTTGGCACGGGATTCGATGCGGTAGCGGTAGGCATAAGCGTCGCTGATGACTCCTGCGATATATAGCCAGATATATGTATCTCTCGGCAGCGGGACATGGCTCCAGGCAGGGATGGAAAGTCTTCGAGGCAAGCTGCGGTCTGCTTTTTTCATGTCTAGCAGCTCCAGCCATGTGTGCACAGCTTCGTGGACGAGTCCTTCCTCCTCCTGGGTGATCGCGAGCATGGTACGGAGCCGGAAATCGCCTGGATGAGCCACGCATTGCTGCTGAAGCAGGGTGAGCATTCGCTGCCATTCATTGCAAACAAGCAGCGCCCCGGCCACGCGCAGCACATCCTCGGCATCCCAAACCGATTCGGGCTGCGATTGTTCGTAAAGACGCAAACCTTGCTCCACACTTCCCCAGGTCAATTCGTCCGCCGCGAGCCAGCGGCGTGCTCGCGTGCACGTGTCCAACTTCACGGCCGATTCGAGCGTAGCGTGCATGGATTCAAACAGCAGTGACTCCTCCTGATAGCGAGCGAGTTCGAGTAGAGTGTCCACTTGCTGGCTAGGGAGCTTCGCGGCCTCGCGGACGCATTCATCCTGCTTTTTCTCATCGCCTGCGCCGGCATGAAGCGCGGCGAGTCGGAGCCAGTGGATGACATCTGGCGGCTGCGCGCCCCATTCGCGTAGAATGCGGTCGAAATCGTCTGTGGTAGCTGCATTCGCCCCGATGAGGCGTGCATGCCTGAGCTGATCACGCAGGCTTTGAGCCTCTGAGTAAAGGACCAGGTGGCGCTGGAGCCTCTCTGGGGAGTTTTCTTCGAACGCGGCGATTTCGGCTGCATCCTGCCGGAGTTGTAGGTCCTTTGAGAAACGCTGCTCCGCCTCCCTCAACACGGCCATGGCCTCCGGCGCAGCTCCTAGTCGCATGAGGCGCAGCGCCTCGTCACTCCAAGCACGCGAATCCTGCGCAGAAAGGTGCTTCCACCACTTTTCATGTTGAGTGTGGCTTTGAGCTAAACCGGTAATCGTAGCCGCGAGGAGCAGGAGAAGTGCAAAAGCGGTTTTCATGGCATGCAGTGCAACAGCGCTGCATCTTTTACTCCCTCCAGCACCAAAGCGGCCAGCTTTTTCATCGAGTTCTGTTTTGAGGTCGAAGGCGGGACTCCGCACGGCGTTTCCCATTCGGATTCTTCGCCCGAGTAGAAATGCCTTTGCAAGGCCCCATGCGGCATGCTTTATGGTTTAACTTCGATCTTCTCCATGTCCGATTCATCTCCTCGCAAATTCCGTCGTGTCCTTCTCAAACTCAGCGGTGAGGCTTTGAGGCAGCCAGGAAGCACAGACAATATCAGCCCGCCCATCGTCGAAGACATGGCCGCTCAGATCAAGGCGGCCCACCAGACGGGGCTCGAAATCGCCCTAGTAGTCGGTGGCGGGAACTTTTGGCGTGGTGTCAGCGCCAGCAATAAAGGTATGGAACGTGCCACAGCGGACTACATGGGCATGCTAGCCACCGTGATGAACTCCCTGGCCGTGCAGAGTATGCTGGAGGCCATGGATGTGCCTACACGGGTGCAGAGTGCCATCAAAATGGACAACGTCGCAGAGCCCTTCATCCGCCGTGTAGCCATGCGGCACCTAGAACTCGGCCGCGTCGTCATTTTCGCCGCAGGCACCGGAAACCCCTTCTTTTCGACGGATACGACTGCGGCGCTGCGTGCGAGCGAGATCAGCGCTGATATCGTTTTGAAGGCTACAAAGGTGGATGGCATCTACGACGCCGATCCGAATAAAAACCCCAATGCCGTCAAATTCGACCGCATCAGTTTCCATGAGTGCCTCACCCGCCAGCTCAAGGTCATGGACGCCACCGCCTTCTCCCTCTGCATGGAAAACAACATGCCCATCGGCGTTTTCAGCATGAACGAGCCCGACAACATCCGCCGTGCCCTCACAGGTGAGCACATCGGCACCCTCGTGGACGCGACGGGTGTTTAGCATAGTCTGCTCAACACTTTGAGACGTAGGATCGCTTCGCTGGGCCCTTCCGCATCAACTTGCCGTATAATTGCGATTTCAAAGGCCTGGGAGACGACATTGAAGCCCCTCGGCAAGAACTCGCCATCGTTCTTCTCGTGTTGCATCTGTAGTATCATCTTTCTGCAATGCGGATGCATCGGCTCGGCGCTGATTATTTCCAGCAGGCGGTGAGACGACGCTGACGATGCGGTAGAGCCCACTCAAACCGCTTGAGCTTCTCGTCTGCCGCATCGAAGAAAGGCGACAATTCAAACCTGACCTCTTTATGGACGCTGAAATGACCATCCTCGAATGCGAAGAAGCCATGACCAAGGCTGTCGAGCATGCTATCCACGAATTCGCCTCGGTGCGGACCGGGAAGGCGAACCCTACGCTCGTCGAAAACCTCGATGTGCATGTGCATAGTTACGGTAGTCACATGAAGCTCAAACAGCTCGCCATGATCACCACGCCAGACGCTAGGCTGATCCGCATTGAGCCTTTCGATTCGAGCACCCTCCAGGACATCGACCGTGCGATCCGTGAGTCGCGGTTGGGGCTCAATGGCAGCATCGAAGGCAAGGTGATCCGCCTGCCCATCCCGGCCCTGTCGCAGGAGCGGCGTGAGCAGATGGTGAAAATGTGCAAACAGCTAGGTGAGGAGGCGCGAGTACGAGTGCGCAGCGCGAGACGCAGTGCCCTAGAGGCGCTGAAAGCGGCTGAAAAGGAAAGCAGCATCACGGAGGACGATCTGCATCGTATGGAGAAGGATGTGCAGACCATGACGGATAAAAAAATCGCCGAAATCGATCAGCACGTCGTCTCGAAAGAGAAGGAAATCCTCACGGTCTAATCCCTTCGTCACCTGCCTTGAGCGCGGAACTGAAATACCACTTCGCTTCGGACAATACGTCAGGCGTTTGTCCAGAGGCTTGGCGGGCGCTGGAGGAGGCGAATCACGGCTACCAGCCTAGTTACGGCGCGGATGAGATCACGGCGGAGGCGTGTGAGGGTTTTCGGCGCTTTTTTGAGACCGAATGTGATGTGTACTTTGTCTTTAATGGCACAGCGGCCAATTCCCTGGCTTTGGCCTCTCTCTGCCGCAGTTACAATAGCATCATCACCGCGCATGAGGCGCATGTGGAGACGGACGAGTGTGGGGCTCCGGAGTTCTTCTCCCACGGCTCGAAAATCCTCCTCGCACGTAGTCCGTTGGGCAAGCTGGACCCGGTAGATGTGGAGCGTATCGTGCTCAGCCGCAGCGATCTGCATTTCCCTAAGCCGCGGGCACTGAGCATTAGCCAAAGCACGGAGCTAGGCACGGTATATCGCCCCGGTGAGATCAAAGGTCTCGGAGCCCTGGCGAAGCAGCATGGGCTAGGCATCCACATGGATGGTGCACGGTTTTTTAATGCGCTAGCCAGTCAGAGCTGCTCGCCTGCGGACATCACCTGGCGTGCGGGGGTCGATGTCCTGTGCTGCGGAGGCACGAAGCTTGGGATGGCGGTGACCGAAGCGGTCGTGTTTTTTAATCCAGAGCTCTCCCGGGACTTCCAATATCGCTGCAAGCAGGCGGGGCAGCTTTGCTCAAAGATGCGCTTCATCTCTGCGCAGTGGCTACGGATGCTCCGTGATGATACCTGGAAAAAACACGCCTCCAGCGCCAATATGCTCGCTAGGAGACTCAGCGACGCCTTGGGGCATTTACCTGGCGTGCAGATTCTCTACCCTGTCGATGCGAATGCGGTCTTCGCCAAGCTGCCAGATCCAATGAAGAAAGGGCTCAAGGAGCGTGGCTGGGTCTTTTATAGCTTCATCGGCGGGGGCACACGACTCATGTGCTCCTGGCGCACGACGGAGGCAGATGTCGATGCATTCGTGAGTGACGCTACCTCCTTGGCCTAAGCGGAGCAGGGAAGGGAGGGTGGGAAAGTAGCTAAAAGCGGCACCTGGACCGCCTTTGCTGCCACCGTGGAGGGGGGGGGCGGCCCCCTATTTCCCATAGGTTTGGCAGGCGGAGAAAGGCTTCGCGGCCTTGAGAATGTAAATATTTAACTTTGCCAAAATACCGAATTTGTGCCAATTTTCTCTAATTGGCATAATTCCCATGCAAATCAGCTCGGGTAAAATGCCGACTGCCTCTATGGCCCAGCTCCAATCATTCTCACTTTTAGGTCCCCCTGATCGGCTGACCAAGGGCGGCAGCTTGGTCGCGTTTATGCAGAAAAGTCAGGTATTGCGCCTATTAGTGGCACGGTCATGAATTCAGCTCCTCTTCTCATCACTGGCGGTGCCGGCTATATCGGTTCCCACACGGTACGGCACCTACTCGAGCGGCACGAAAGCCTGATCGTGCTCGATAATCTTGTTTTTGGCCACCTAGAATCTCTACCAGTGGACCGCGTCACCTTTGTCCGCGGGAGTCTCTCAGACACAGCCGTCATGGAGTCCATTTTTGCGGCCTACAGTCCATCTGCGGTACTGCATTTCGCTGCCTATGCCTACGTCGGTGAATCCGTGACTGATCCACTGAAATACTACCGCAATAATCTCGCCGCCCCCCTCACACTGCTGGAGGCCATGCAGAGGTATGAGTGCCGACAGTTCATCCTTTCCTCCACCTGTGCGACGTATGGCAACCCGGTGAAGATCCCGATCGACGAGAGCAATCCGCAAATGCCAGTGAATCCATACGGAGCCTCCAAGTGGATGCTCGAGCGAGTCCTGCGTGACTGCGATACGGCCTGGGGGCTCAAATCCGTCTTTCTGCGCTACTTCAATGCCAGCGGTTGCCATCCCAGTGGCGAGATCGGAGAGGATCACGACCCTGAGACGCACCTCATCCCGCTCGTGCTCCAGACGGCGCTAGGCCTGCGCAGTGCGATCACCGTCTTTGGCACAGATTACCCCACCCCAGATGGCACCTGCATCCGTGACTACATCCACGTCTGTGACCTCGCCTCAGCGCATGCGCTGGCACTCGATTACCTGCGTAAAGGGGGGGAGACTACCGCTGTGAATCTCGGCACAGGGCATGGCTTTAGCGTCAAAGAAATCATCCGCACAGCTGAAGACGTCACCGGTAAAACCATCCCCGTCGTCTATGGAGAGCGCCGCTCTGGCGATCCCGCCGAGCTCATCGCAGATCCCGCCCTCGCCGCACAGCTCCTCGGCTGGCGTGCCCAGCACCTCGATCCGCGCGAGCACATCGAGAGCGCTTGGCGCTGGATGAACCAGCCGCACCACGGCCGATACAAGAAAGACCACCGCACAGGCCCGCAGAGGCCGAATTGAGCGTAATTTCGAGTTTCCTCGCCGCCGTTCCGCACCACTTTGGCGGCCCATTTTTCCCAATTCCGACCCGTGAGCCAATCACACCCCACAGACGACCTCCGCGTCGCAGACATCCTCCCGCTCATCCAGCCCGCGCTCCTCATGCACGAGTACCCGCTGGGTGATACAGAGGCCTCATTCGTCGAAAAATCACGCAAACAGGCCGAAGCGATTCTCAATCTCCACGACGACCGCCTCCTCGTCGTCGTCGGCCCCTGTTCCATCCACGATACCAAGTCCGCACTCGAATACGGTCGCCACATCCTCGCTGCGCGGGCGAAACACGGCGCAGACCTGGAAATCGTCATGCGTGTCTATTTTGAAAAGCCCCGCACCACCGTCGGCTGGAAAGGCTTCATCAATGATCCGCACCTCGACGGCAGCTATGACATCAATAACGGCCTACGCGGCGCACGCGGCCTGCTCATCGAGCTCGCGCAGATGGGCATCCCCGCTGGCACCGAGTTCCTCGATGTCATCACGCCGCAATACATCGCCGATGTCGTCGTCTGGGGAGCCATCGGAGCCCGCACGACAGAGAGCCAGGTGCACCGCCAGCTCGCCTCCGGCCTCAGCATGCCCGTCGGCTTCAAAAACGGCACCGACGGCGGCATCCAGGTCGCCCTGGACGCCATCGAGGCCGCCAAAGGCCAGCACAGCTTCCTCTCAGTCACCAAAGACGGCGTCGCCGCTATCGTGAACACCAAAGGGAACAACGCCTGCCACGTCATCCTGCGCGGGGGCAAAGCCGGCACCAACTTCGACGCAGCAGCGATCAAGACCACCGCCGACCAGCTCGCCGCACGCGGACTGCCCGCCAGCGTCATGATTGATTGCAGCCACGGCAACAGCCTCAAAGACTACCGCAAGCAGCCGCTCGTCAGCGCCTCCCTCAGCGAACAACTCGCCGCTGGCAGCAAAGCCGTCACCGGCGTCATGATCGAGAGCCATCTCGTCGAAAGCCGCCAAGACTGCAAACCCGGCGTGCCACTCACCTACGGCCAGAGCATCACCGACGCCTGCGTGAACTGGTCCACCACCGAGGCGATGCTCGACGAGCTCGCCGCCGCCGTGCGCCAGCGTCGCAAACAAGCATGAACTTCTCCCGCCAATGCCTCGCGAACATCGCGAAGTGCCGCATCCTCGTCATTGGTGACGTGATGCTCGACCACTTCATCTGGGGCCATGTGCGTCGCATCTCGCCAGAGGCCCCCGTGCCTATCGTCGAGGTCACTCGTGAGGAATTTTATCCCGGTGGAGCCGCGAATGTCGCCCGCAACATCGCGCCCTTCTCGCCGCACACGCACCTGATGGGCCGTGTCGGCAAAGACAGCGCCGCAGATCGCCTTCGCGATCTTTTGATCACCGACAAAGTCGATCCGGCGCCGTTGCTCGTGCACGATACGCTGCCCACCATCTCCAAGGCCCGCGTCTCCGCCCGCCAGCAGCAAATCGTCCGCGTCGATCGCGAGAAATTGCTGCCGCTCACCGCCGACGAACTTGCCGAGATCGAGAAGCGTCTCCGCCACCTCGCGCCCGACCTCGACGCCATCATTCTCGAAGACTACGGCAAAGGCTTCATCACCCACGAATTGATGAAACTCGTCTCCAAGATCGCCGCCGAGCACGATTTGATCGTCACCGTCGATCCCTCACCGCGAAATCCACTCCCCTGGAGCGGCGTCACACTCGTGAAGCCCAATCGCCTCGAAGCCTTCGCCGCCGCCGGCCTCGAAGACCACCTCCTCCCAGGCGATCCCGCGCAAAACACCGAGCTACTCGAAGTCGGCCGCATACTGCTCGAAAAATGGTCCGTCAATAGCGTCCTCGTCACCCTCGGCGAGCACGGCATGATGCTCTTCGAGCGCGGCAAAGCCCCGCATCACATCCCCACGCGTGCCCGCGAGGTCTTCGACGTCTCCGGAGCAGGCGACACCGCCATCGCATTGCTCACGTTGGCCCTCGCCGCCAAATTCAAGCTGCAAGACGCCGCCGACATCGCCAACCACGCCAGCGGTATCGTCGTCGGCAAGCTTGGCACTGCGACCCTAACGCCAGATGAACTCCTCACCGCCTTCACGTGATATGTTTGACAGTCTGTTCCAAACCCATCTCACTGAGCACCAAGACGCCATCACTCGCCTCAGCGCCATGAGCGATCAAATCGCCCCGCTGGCCGACGCCTGGCTCACAGCCCTCAAAAACGGCAAAAAGATCATCTTCTTCGGCAACGGCGGCAGCGCTGCAGATGCCCAGCACCTCGCCGCCGAGCTCGTCGTTCGCTACCGCAAAAATCGCCCAGCACTGGCCGGCCTTGCCCTGACGACCGACACCTCCATCCTGACCGCCCACAGCAACGATTTCGGCTTTGAAACCGTCTTCGCCCGCCAAATCGAAGCCCTCGCCCAACCCGGCGATGTCGCCCTCGGCATCTCCACCAGCGGAACCAGCCCCAACATCCTCGCCGGCCTCCGAGCCGCCAACGAACGCGGCTGCATCACCATCGCCTTCACCGGCGAAAAAGACTCCGAGTGCTCCAAATTGGCCCAACTGGCCTTCCGAGCACCTTCAGCCATCACCGCCCGCATCCAAGAGTGTCATCTACTGATCGGACACCTGCTGTGTGATGTGGCAGAGCAGACGCTGTAATTTCTTCGCATCCCTGCGGAACTTGAGAGTATGAGATCGAATCCTTTAGCGATTTTGATCGCCTTTGCGGTCGCGATGTACGCCACGGTGGACATCATGACCGGCTACACTGGGCCGCTGGCAGCGAGCGCGAAGTGGATTGGCGTCTTGATGGTGCTGGCGAGCTTCGTGAAGCCGATGACTGGACTCTATTTGCTGAGCTTCATGAGCTTTTATGGCGACTTTTACAAAAAGCTGGCAGTCGTGTACGGATCGGCTTCGATGGAGGCTGTGATCGAGGTGCTGGCCGTAAACATGGCCATCGTAGGGGCGATCATTGCGGGTACGATTAACCAAATATTGACGACGGGTCCGAAGCCGAGCCGACCGGTTGTGATTACGGCATTGATCTCTTTTGGTGTCACCGGGTTAATGATGCTTTCGAGCGGCCCATTGACGGGTCGAGTTCAGATGGCGGTGAACGGCGGCCTGTATTTGGCAATCGCGGCGGTGATTGCGCATTACTACAGAACAGTGCCAGGTAGCAGTCTTCGCTTGAGCCGCTTCCACTTCATCCTGGGTATACCCTGGGTTTTGGTAGCGGTGTATCAGTACTTCTTCGGCTTTGCGGACATGGACTATGTGTATGCCCGCACGGGTTTGTCGCCGGTCTATAGCGCCTCCTTTTTTCAGCCGGAGCCGCGAGTCTTCGGCTTGGCTGGCAGTGGCTCAGCCTACGGTGCCATCTGTTTCTGCTTTATTTATGGAGTGTGGGCTTGGAAACGTCTTCGAACGGAACGAATGCTCTATTTGGTGGGAAGCTTGCTTTATTTTATCGGTCTGGTCGTATCTAAGCAGCGCACGGTGTTGCTTCTGCCATTCATTGTGCCGGTGGTTTACATCATGTTTTTGACACCAGGGCGAACGAAGTTGTTATATATCATGCTCGTTGTAGTGGTGGTGACATTGATTGGCTCTTCCAATTTCCTTATGTCACATTTGGCTTCGGCAAATGAGGGCTTGGCGAGCACCACAGGTGAAGGGGCTGGGCTGGTAACGTGGTCCGTGTGGGGACGTCTCGGACCGCATACGGGGTTGGACGCGACTGCTCAAACCGGAGTCGTATTCCTTGTTTGGCACGGGCGCTAGCGAGGAGGTGGTGACACAAGCAGATGAGGACTTCGCGCATGATCCGATCAACTCGATCTTGATCAATCATGGCGTCGTGGGACTGCTCTTGGTGCTGGTGAGTCTGATTGTCATTTTGCGCACGGTTCACACGGCGATCTTCCGCACTCATTCTGCGGAGGATAAGCACCTTCTAGTGTTTGTGGTTGCTACTTTTAGTCTCACGCTTTGGTTAAGCATGATGGGTGGGAGCAACATGCATACGGTACCATATAATCTCATCCTCTCCACGCTGCTTGGCCACGCCCTAGCCGTCATTAACCGACAGTCTAAGTCGATCTCAGTCTCGCCGACATCCCCAGGTAAGCTCACTGAGCCACAGGCTGAGCGGAATAGGCTCATCAAGAATGGGGGCCGTTTTATCCCCAATCGCAATGCAGGTTATTGAACAAAATGTCCCGGATGAAGCGGGCGGCTTGCCCGCTGTGAGCACTTTGCGTAGGCTGGGATCGAGTTTTGGATGGTTTGGTTTCCAGCGGCTTTTTGTGATGGCGCTGGGAATTGCCACGTCGGGGCTTCTCGCACGGCAACTTGGGGCCGAAAAAATGGGCATTTTGGCCTCGGCCCAAGCCTTGGTGGGTTTTGTCGGCATACTTAGCATGGGAATCGATCCCACAGTGTTTACAGACTGCCTCCACCGCCACCCAGAGCGTGAGAACGGCATCATGGGCGGTACGACGATCATTTTGGCGTTGTCCAGTGTGGTAGCGTGGCTTGTGTTGGCGTGTTACATGCTCCTTTTTTGGCAAAAGGACATGGTGTTGCTGACTACGACACTGGTCTGCGGTTTGAAGCTGTTCATCTCGTTTCCAGCACCGGTGGCTTTTTGGTTTCAGTCGAGGCTGCTGACTCGACACATCGTGGTACCCAATACGATTGGCACTCTGGTTTTGCGTGGATGGCAGTGGGTGACCGGGCTTCTGCATTGGGGAGTGCCCTGGGTAGCGCTGGGTGAGGTGATTTCCTTGTTGTATGTGATGGCGGCTTCCTTTGGCGCTTATGGGAAGCTGGGGAAACGAATCCGTGATTGGTGGTGTGACTGGCGCAGTGGCTGGGAGGTGTTTATTCATTCCATACCCGCCTTGGTCGCGGGCACGCTGGCCGTGTTTCTCAACCGCATGGACCTGATCATGCTGCGCTGGCTTTCAGATGAGCGTGAGGTCGGCTTCTATGCCGCTGCATCGGCTTTGACGGAGAGTCTGCTGTTCGTGGGAGGTATTTCGACCTCGGTACTGACACCGCTACTGCTACAAGCGCGGGGAGAGGATGTGGCGCACTATGCGCGTACGCGGCAGGTGCACATGAGGATGAATACACTGGCGGGTTGGCTGCTAGCGGTGGTGCTTTCCCTGACGGCTGGAATGGCGGTGTCCTTGGTCTATGGAGCCGAATTTGCACGCAGTGGGGAGTTGCTGTCCTTGCACGCCTTTTTGCTGGTTCCTTGTCTAGCGGGTTCGGCGCTGCAATGTCATCTGTCCTTGGAGCGGCAGCTTGCGCAGATGACCGTTGCTTTGGTTTTGGCCCTGGGGGTGAATTTTAGCCTGAACTGGCTGCTGATTCCTCAATGGGCGGGCATGGGTGCGGCAGCGTCCACTTTGTGCGCCACGCTGGTTGCACATGTGTTAGCCCCACTGCTGTTGCCACTCACTCGTGCGTATGGGAAGGAGGCATTGGCTGCGGTGCTCTGGCCTGTGCCAAATATTCGATCTCTGACGGCTCTATCCCTCCCCTCTCACTGATAAGATGAAGACTTTGTTCAGAAAAATCGCCGGCTCAGTCCCAGGCATGAGCGTGGTGATCACTCCGCTCACGGGACGCTGGCGGTCTTGGCTTCAAAATGGCCGTACTGTACGAAGAATCGCGAGAGCGCTGCATAGCTCCAAAGGAGAATTGCGGGTGCTGACCGGACACTTTGCCGGTCTGCGCTATTTTGATCGTCATATTTGGGGAATGATCACCAACAAGTGGCTTGGCAGCTATGAAGCCGAACTCGCTTCCGTGATCCCGGCGATCCTCCACAAAGGCTACCGCCGCATCATAGATGTCGGCTGTGCGGAGGGCTGGTATGTCGTCGGACTAGCTGTGCGCATGCCGAACACGGAGTTCGTGGCCTTTGACATCGACCCGATCTCACGGGGTCAGTGCCGTAAACTGGTACGGTTGAATGCTTGCTCCGCGCGTGTTCGCTTCGCAGGTGAATGTACCCACGCTGATATGAACACGCTGGCAGGTGCTGGCACATTGCTCATCTGCGACATTGAGGGCTTTGAGCGCATGCTGTTAGACCCAGCCAAGGCACCCGCGCTCATGCAGACGGAGGTGCTGGTGGAGGTGCATGAAGATGGAGCGGACTCCAGAGACCTGAATCAGCTTCTGCGTGCGCGTTTTGATGCCACACACCGCATCCAGGAAATCTGGCCGGAAGACCGCCAGGCATGGGTGAGACAAAATCGGCCCGCCGTTCCTGCCACTATCGATGACGGCCTGCTGCTCGCCGGGGTTCAGGAGCACCGCGCACCTGGAAATCACTGGCTCTGGATGACCTGCCGATGAAAATTGTCATTACAGCGAGGAACTACTTTCCGGTCTGCGGTGGGGTCTCCGTTTATGTGCGCATGCTGGCCACGGCGTTTCAGCAGTTGCAGCATGAAGTCGTTGTGATCACATCCACACCTGCGGACGACACGGATGAAGGAGAGGATGCTTTTCTGGTCGTGCGCAGGCCGGACCTGGCCTCACTCATACGCTGGGCCGGGTGGGCAGATGTTTTGCTGCAAGCCGAGCTGGGGGTGAAGTTCCTCCTGCCATTCCTAGTGCGGAGAAAGCGCTGTTTTGTCTCCCACCACACGTATTTTACCGGTGAAGATGGACACACACCGTGGTGGAAAAAGATTCAGGGGCACCTCGCCGCGAATCACTGTCAAGCCATCTCCGTGAGCGAGATCGTGCGCACGAACTGGGGCGGCCACGGCGTCATCATCAGCAATCCATATGATGAATCTCTCTTCTGGGTGAAACCGGACCCAGAGAAGAGGAAAACAGAGCTGCTCTTTGTCGGCAGACTGGCGGAGGAAAAAGGCCTCGGGGTGCTGCTCCAAGCCCTTGTTCATTTGCGTGAGTGCGGTAGCCGACCAGGGCTGACGGTCATCGGTGACATCGGCATACCCGGTAAGAGCGCGTTGCCGCGTTGGCGGGAGGAAGTCGTAGCTCTGGGCCTTCAAGATCAGGTCAGCTTCATGGGCCTGAAGCCCGCTGCCGATGTCGCTGCCCACATGCGACGGTCTCAGGTACTGGTCATTCCATCGACCTGGGAGGAGCCTTTTGGACTCATCGCGCTGGAAGGGCTGGCCTCCGGGTGCGTGGTGGTCGCTTCTCGTTGCGGCGGCTTGCCAGAGGCCTGCGGCGGTCACGCCATTCTCTTCGAAAAAGGGAACGCAGCCGAACTCTCGTCGGCATTGATCCAGGGGCTAGCAAAGGCTGCCGAGCAGGCCGGAATCATCCCGCAGCCAGTGTGTGAGCACCTCGCGCGACACCAACGGCGGCCTGTAGCGGAAAGGTACCTGCGCCACTTTTCTGCTCCGACGACTTCTTTATCATGAACGTCATGCTTCATTGCCCCTTGCCACCCGTGCAGGACTGGCCGTCTTGGCTGCGCCACCTGCTGAGTGAGCGTTTCAGCGGCAGGCAGCAGCTCTTGCTGGCCAGGATCACGCGACCGCTTTCTCCTGCATTGCTCCGCCATGTGACAGCCTATGCCGACGCGGTGCTGGTGCCCACCGAGTTGGCCGACATGGTAAAGCTGCCCGCAGAAGACCTCTTGGTGTATGCGTCCGAGGAGGACTTGGCCAGTCGATTGCCCGCCTTTATCCAGCGGCGCACGGAGTGCGCGCAGCGTGAGGTGCTGTGGACAGACCCCGACATCATTATGCGCAGCCCGGCCATGAAGCCCCTTGTTCTCAATGCGCTGAAGCTGGTTCAGGAGCGCGGATGGCGCATCCGCCTATGGTGCCAGCAAACCACATTGCCACCCGAGATGTTCCGCACCGACTTGATGCCCAAAACCGGCCTGCACTGGGTATTCAATTTGATGTGCTTTGCGCCACAGGTCACATGGCGTCAATTCATGTGGTGGCTACTGCGCGGGCGTCGGCCTGCGCGGCTGGTACACGCCTGCGGGCCGGGTTTTGTGCATGCAGACATGACCACCGTTCACTTCATCAACTGGGCTTGGTGTAAAACGCTCGCCACACGGCTGCTACGGCCTGCGGTCATCCCTCACATTCTCGTCTCCTGTTACAGTGCCTTGATCGAACTCATTTACTTTCGCTGGTTTCGGCCGGATTTATTGCTGGCTGTCGGACGCGGTGTGGCACGTGGTTTGCAAAAGATCGCTGGTGACACAGCACGAGTCGGTGTGCTGCCCTCTAGCTACGATGAACAGGAGTTTCACCCCGGCAGGCGTGAGGTCGACCGGCGGAAGATGCGCAGCCATTGGGGATTTCGCGACGACACCTATGTGCTCGCTTTTGCCGCGCAGGGCGGCTATGAACGAAAGGGTTTTTACATCCTAGCCAGTGCGCTGGAGGCACTATGGGAGCAGGGGCAGCGCAGCTTTCGCGTTTTGCTGCTTGGCGGTAGCAAAGACGGCATCAAACGACTCCAGGAAGACCTCGCTGCCCGGTTCCCACACCATACCGAGTGGCTAATGATCGCCGGTTGGGTCGAGTCACTCGCCGAGGCCATGGCGGCTGCGGATGCTTTTGTTTTCCCCTCCTACTTTGAGTCCTTCGCCGCAGTCGAGGCAGAGGCATGCGCACTCGGCCTGCCGCTGGCTCTCACACCACACTGGGGCAGTGAGATGGTGCTGCGTCCTGGTGAAAATGGTGTCTCGCTGCCCTGGGATGTGCCGGGCATCGCCGCCGCGTTGCTGGAGCTGCGCCAGCGCACGAGCGAATGGAAATCCATCCTGCCGGAGGCCACGCCCCTCTCGCAATACGGTGAGCGTCTCCACCAGCTCTACACCGAAGCACTCGCAGCCAAAAATCACTCATGACCGCATTCACTCATCATCTCGTCACAGGAGCCGCAGGCTTCATTGGCAGTCATCTCATCGACCACCTGCAAGACCTCGGCATCCGCGTCACCGGCGTGGACAGCCTCAAACTGGGCCGTGCAGCCAATTTGGCCACCGCAGGCCAAAAAAACAGCTTCAGGCTCATCCAGGCCGATTTGAATGACATCCATGCCTGGAACGATGAAGTGAGCCGACTCCACCGCGAGCAGCCCATCAGCCTCGTTTGGCACATGGCGGCCAATTCCGACATCCAGGCCGGTGTACGCGACGCGCGTGTCGATTTGCAGGACACTTTTATGACCACCTTTCACGTCCTGGACTGGATGCGGCGTGAAAACGTGCGTGAGATCGCTTTTGCCTCCAGCAGCGCCATTTACGGCCCGCTAGAGGGCTTCATCGGAGAGTCCGCAGGCCCTTGCCAGCCCGCCTCCAATTATGGCGCGATGAAGCTCGCCTCCGAAGGCGCGATCTGCGCCGCTACGCATGCCTTCTTGGACCGCGCCACTCTTTACCGCTTTCCCAACGTCATCGGCCCACGCTCCACGCATGGCGTCATCCATGATCTGGTGAAAAAAATGCGCTCAGGGCAAAACCCGCTGCAAGTGCTAGGCGACGGCACCCAAGAGAAGCCCTACCTGCACGTCACCGAGCTGGTGGACGCCATGCTCCACATCCAGCGCCACGGCACACAGCGCATCAACTGCGTCAACATCTCCCCCGCTGACACCGCCACCGTGCGCTTCATCGCCGAAGCCGTCCGTGACGCGGTCGATCCCTCTGCGGGCATCCAGTTTGGCAGCACACCGCAGGGTTGGGTCGGCGACGTGACGAAGTATGCCTTCGACACGCAGCTCCTCACCCGCCTCGGCTGGCAGGCCACTTTTTCCTCTCAAGACGCCGTGCGTCGCGCCGTGCGCGAGATTGCCGCTGAAATCCAAACCGCCTGAAAACGCGATGATCATCACACAAACACCCTTGCGTGCCAGCTTCGCCGGTGGTGGCACCGACCTACCCGCATTCTATGAGCGCGAAGAAGGTGCTGTGGTCAGCACCGCAATAGACCTTTACGTCTATCTCGCCGCGCACCGCCTTTTTGAGCCTAAAATCTTTCTCAAATACTCCCGCACTGAAGTCGTCACCCGGCTAGATGAGGTGCAGCACCCACTCATCCGCGAGTGCATGCGCATCTGCGGCTGCGAAGGCCCCATCGAACTCACCAGCTTCGCGGACATCCCCTCTCAGGGCAGCGGACTCGGCAGTTCCAGCTCCTTTGCCGTGGGCTTGATCAATGCCCTACATGCCTTCCAAGGTCGCACCGCCTCTGCCGAAACCTGCGCCGCACTGGCTTGCGAAGTGGAGATTGGCAAGCTGCAGGAACCCATCGGCCGTCAGGATCAATACGCGGCTGCCTATGGCGGACTCAATCTCCTGCGCTTCCGCGCGGGCGGTGGCGTCGAGGTGAATAAAATCCCCCTCGGTCGCGACGCACGCCAGCACGTCGAGCAGCGGATGCTCATGTACTACACCGGTATCACTCGCAGTGCCTCTGACATCCTCGCCGAGCAGAGTCGCAACACCCAGTCCCAGGAGGATAAATTCAATCTCCTGCGCCGCATGCGTGATCAGGCCTACACCCTGGCGGAGCGCCTCCAATGCGGTGAATACCACGCCATCGGTGAAGTCATGCATGAAGGCTGGCTCATGAAGCGCCAGCTCGCGCAAAAAATCAGCAACCCAGAGATCGACACACTCTATCAGGCCGCCATCGACAGCGGGGCCACGGGCGGAAAGCTCCTCGGTGCCGGTGGCGGTGGCTTCTTGCTCTTTTATTGCGAGCCGGAAAAGCAACCCGCGCTCCGGCAGGCCCTTTCCGCCTTACGAGAGGTGCCCATCCACCTAGAAAACCAGGGCACCCGCGTCATTTTCTACAACGACTGATGCCAACACGCACAGCCATCACCCAGGCCGTCATCCTCTGCGGAGGAAAAGGCACACGCCTCGGGCCACTCACTCAGAGCTGCCCCAAGCCCATGCTCCCGCTCGCGGGCAGGCCACTGCTCGATCACACGCTCGAGTTCCTCGCTGCGCATGGCGTGCGCCACGCCATCCTCGCCGCAGGGCATCAGTCGGAGGTGATCGCCGATCATTATGCCACGGGCAGTGCCAGTGGGATCACCATCCACGTGCATCAAGAAAGTACCCCATTGGGCACCGCAGGGGCTTTGCGCGAGTTTGCCGCGCACTTGCATGAGCGATTTTTCGTCATCTATGGCGACGTGTTTCTCGACTTCGATCTCACGGCTCTAGGCCTCGCCCACTGCGCCTCCAGTGCCACAGGCACGCTGCTGGTTCGCGCCTCCGATCACCCCTGGGACTCCGACCTCGTCGAAATGGATGCCCACAGTCGCATCAGCGGCTTTGTCACCCGACGCGAGTCTGGCCGCCTCTACCGCAACGTCGCCAATGCAGCCGTGTACGCCCTAGAGTCCTCCCTCATCGACGCCATTCCCGCCGGGCGGGCCTCCGACTTTGTGCATGACGTATTTCCGACCGCGCTCACCGCTGGTGCTGAGTTGCGCGGCCACTTCATCGACCCCGCTGGCTTCGTCAAAGACATGGGCACGCCAGATCGCCTAGCCAAAGTGGAGACCTACCTGACTTGGCGAGAGCGCAGCCGTACTGCGCGCGTGCACCCAGCGCCCGTGCGTGCTGTCATCCTCGACCGCGATGGCACCATCAATGTCGAGCGCGGTCTGCTCACGCGGGTGGAGGACTTGGAACTGCTCCCCGGAGCTGCTGAGGGCATTTCCAGCCTCTGCGCAGCAGGGTTGCGTTGTTTTATCGCCACGAACCAGCCCGCGATCGCCCGTGGGCTGCTCACCGAAGAAGGCCTCCACGCCATTCATGAGCGACTATGTGCCGAACTGGCCACTGCGGGTGCCCACATCGAAAAAATCTACCACAGCCCCTTTCACCCCGAGACACACCATGGCGAAGGCATCCCCGAGCTGCGCCGTGACAGCGACTGCCGCAAACCTAAGCCCGGCATGCTCCGGCGTGCGGTGGAGGAGCAGGGTCTCGACCTCGCTGCCACCATCATGATAGGTGACAGTGACGCCGATCGCCTCGCGGCACAGGCCGCAGGCATGCGCTTCATCGGCGTGGGACCAAAATGGGCTGCCCATCCCTCCCCGCCTGCTGTTTGCCTGCCCGACCTCCGCGCTGCCGCATTATATCTTCAAGAACATGGGATGAACCCGAACACTTCGTCTTAAAACATGATCGACATCGCCTACAAGCTCCAAAGTCTCCGCAAGTTGTTTCAGTTCGACAATCCCTGGCAGCTCCTACTCAACCACATCCTCTTTCCACGTAGTTTGCTGACCTACAACTGGCGTGGCCGGAGACTCCTGGTGGATGGACAACGTGCGGAAACAGCAGGTGGCATTCATGCCGTTCTTGCAACCGATGAGTATCGGCAGTTCCTACGCCTAATGAAACCTGAGGCCGTCCGCACGATCCTGGACCTGGGGGCCAATATCGGCAGCTTTTCCATCCTGGCCGACGCCACCTTCCCGCAGTTGGAACGGATTCTTGTCGTCGAGGGTGACTCTAGTGTGCTGCCCCGCTTGCAATTCAATCTGGGGGCCGCGCTCGCGAAGCGTGCTCAGATCTTGCACGCCGCCGTCAGCGGCAGTGAAGGCACTCTGACCTTTGTACAAAGCACCACCAGCGTCGGCTCGGGCGTCTCCGGTGTCTCCGGCCATAGCGGTAAGACGGAAGAAGTCACAGCGATCACCCTTTCCAAGCTCCTCGCTCAATTACCTGCCGGAACCACCGTCGATCTGTGTAAAATGGATATCGAAGGCAGCGAGTATGAGACCCTCGCCGCACTCCCTGACGCGGAGCTTGATCGTTTTCAGGCATTCGTGATCGAGCTACACGGCACGGAGCAACAAAACGAGATCGTCACGAACCGTTTCAAGGCCTTCGGCTTTCAGCACATTGCCGACGGCGGAAAAGGCAATCACCGCACACCGTTTTTTGCGCGCGCATGCATGCTTTCCAGTTAGTTTGTCCCCACCCTATTATGAACGCTCACACCCCACCCGAGTTATGGGTACAGGAATATGTCCAAAAACATGTGCAGGCGCTTAACGCGCTCAATCCAGCGGCCGTCACCCGGCTCATCGCCCTGTTGCGCACTGCTTTAGATGAGAAGCGTCAAATCTTCGTCTTTGGCAATGGCGGCAGTGCTGCGAATGCGTCCCATTTTGTCACCGACTTAGGAAAAGGTGCCTCTGACGCACTCGGCAAGCGCTTCCGCGTCCTCTCACTCAACGACAACGTCAGTTGGATGACCGCCATCGGCAACGACTACGCCTATGAGGACACATTTTCCCGTCAACTCGACAACTTCGCCGCCCAGGGCGACATCGCCCTCGCCATCTCCGTGAGCGGAAATTCACCCAACGTCGTCAAAGCGCTGCGCATGGCTGCCGAGCGTGGACTAACCACCATCGCTCTCGTCGGAGGTAAAGGTGGTGCAGCCAGCGAAGTCGCTACGCACGTGATCCGTGTCGAGGACACGCACTATGGCCGCGTGGAGGACGTGCAGATGACCATCCTGCACATGCTCTGCTACGCCTTTATGGAAAAGGCTGACTAAGGCTCCCCCTCATGCCAGAACAACCTACCATCGTGCTCCTCTCCAAAGGACTCGCGCGTTACCGGTATAACTTCACCGAGCATTTTGCTGCTGCATTACCACCAGAAGTTCGCGTGATCGCATGCCCGCTGGGTAGCGAGCTATGGGAGGTGGACTGGCCCGCTCTCAAAGCCACGAACGGTAGGGTGGAGTATCGTGAATTTCCTCGCTCCCTCGCAGAATTGGCCGCCTGGAGACCCACCGTGTTATGCACCATGGAGTATCCGCAGCAGATGCTCATGCCGATGTTTTGGGCCAAAAAGCATGGCGTTCCGGTCATAGTCTTTAGCGATTTAGGCGTGCACCCGCCTTTGCAAAAACAGATTCCATTTCACACGCGGCTTCAGCACCGACTTTTTGCCCACTTCACCGACGCGCAGGTCGCTATGGCGCCTGCTGCGCTCACACCACACGGCGCACGTCATCGCCCTGTTCACTTCGCCCCGCATTCGATCGACACCCACGAGTTTTCCTTTCGCCCTGCTTTACCAAGAAGGGAGGGGCCTTGTCGCTTGCTTTATGTGGCCGGTTATCTGTATAACAAAGGTCATGATCTTCTATGTAAAGCTATCCAACGCATACAGTCTGAGGTGCCGGTGGACTTTGAGCTGCGCTTAGTTGGTTATGCTTCTTCTGACTGGGTTAGCAGTGTAGTTCAGGAACATGGCCTCACCTCAAACACTGTGATTACCGGGATTAAGAAGGGACTAGAACTCGTCCAAGAGTTTCAAAATGCCGATTTATTCGTTTTTCCAACTCGCGGGGATACCTATGGTGTCGTAGCCCAAGAAGCAGCAGCTACGGGTTTACCGCTGCTCATCAGTCAGTTCGCCGGTGCATCCTACAACTTGGTGCAAGAAGGGAAAAATGGTCACATCTTTAATCCATATGATGTCGAAAGCTTTGCCCGCACACTTGGATCCTTGATGAAAACTCCAGCCCGCTGGGGGCCTATGGGGGCTGCCTCTAGATCGATCGCGGAGAAATTTTGCGTGAGACAGACATCTGCCAGCACTGCTCATTGGATTTTGGGTCAATGGTTATCAGGTCAAAGTCAGCATAAATATGAATCAGCAAACTAGAAATAACGACTGGCAAACCTCGCCTTTCACTTTTCGCCTTCTTCATGCCGTGGCGAAACGGTGGCCATTCCTGCGGGGCAGGGATTGGCTTATGCGTAAAACCTTCGGACGCGCATTTGGCGACTATTTAGCCAAATCATGTTCTTGGGTGGATACGCGTGGTGGTTGGACTATGAGAGCGAATAATGGTATCGATTACACCTCTCGTTCTCTGAAACTTTTTGGTGAAATGGAGAAAACCACTTCACAGTTTCTTTTGAAGCATATGCCTGAACATGGCTGCTTCCTCGATGTTGGTGCCAATGTGGGATACTTTTCACTCGAGATTGCTCATAGGCGACCTCATGCACAGGTCATAGCCATCGAACCGAATCCTCAAATTGCAGCTCTTTTATCCGAGTCTATTGCACACAACCAACTCACCGAAAGAATCCATCTACATAGCGTCGCGGCTTCTGATATCACAGGGGAATTGAAATTTCGCTTGGATCAGGAAAACACGGGGCACTCACGCCTTGCAATGGAAACGATTCAGGATGCGATCATCGTTTCATCAGTCATTCTTGACGATTGGCTTCCCTCTCATCTTGGAGAACTGCCCTTATCTGTTGTGAAAATCGATGTCGAAGGAGCTGAGCTTCGTGTTCTTCGGGGAATGGCGAGGCTTATAAAGCAATTTCACCCCACTCTTGTCATCGAAGGCTATGATGACCATCTTAGGGAGTTCGGTGACAGCCTCTCCGCTTTGGTGAAATGGCTGGATGACGCGGGATATAAAGAAGTTGAGCCTCGGGATGGAAATCTTTACCTAATTCACCGCGAAGCAAACTAACCAAGCTCTGGAACCCTGCGCCGCACGCGATTGAAGACCTCCTCCACCGTCCATCGCAGCATGCATATCATCGGCTGAACCTTATTTTGACATGCATTCACCGGATGCGTAAGCAAATCACAAGGTTGACAGCTAAGTGCGGAGTCTCGCAGCAGTTCAAACCGTTCAGCATGCCAAGGTGGATCCCAATTCGGAGTGGATGGCCCATTAAAAATCGTACTGGGCACACCTAATGCAGACGCCAGATTCATGGGGCCAGAGTTGTTGCCGATAAAATAAGATGCGCCTGCCAGAAGTCGCACAAAGCTCCCAAGGCTGCCTGCGCTCAGTCGTTGAACCCCCGGATGAAGCGCCTCCTCCTGCGAATGATTTTGATCCATCCAAATCACTTTGTTTTGCCTTGCCAATCGATTTGCCAGTTCCACGTAATTTTCGAGCGGCCAGCGCTTGTAAGCGCGGCTAGCACCAGCGTGGATTACGATGGCACCATGATCTTCGCGACCAAAAAAACTCAGATCTGGCGGCGGAGGCGCTGCTGGCAACTCAGGCAGCCCAAGACGGCGCAGCAAAACTTGAGCAATCTCCCAATTATGCCAGGCCACGTGCATTCCGGGTGGTGGAGGCACTCGCTCGTGGAGCAAAACATTTACACGTACTTTTTTCGTGAGTGGTCCCACGCATATCTTCGCTCCAGATAACCGAGCGATGAGGTGCGCCACATTTCCCTGGTCATCTCCCAAGAGGCACGCATCGGGCTTCAGATCACGCATGGTTAGCGTCAATCGTTTCAGTTCGAGGGGGCTGCGCCATGCAGTATTAAAATCCTTCGTAACCTTCTCTACAATCTCCGCATTTGGACAACAAATCTCATAGAGAGTGGATGCTGCGCTGCTCGTTACCACGACGATCCGCCAATGTGGCAGGCATGCTCTCAGGGCCTGCACTAACGGCAGAAATACCACGTTGTCCCCCAGTTGATTCACTTTGAATATGAGCAGAGTCATCTCGAACCTTCTCTTCCAAATGTTGCTTTTATGCAACGCCAAGTCTCGTCTGAACGCGCGCGCTAAATGAAGTCAAAGTTCATCCCCTGCTCGCTCCTAGCCATCTCTGCCGCATTGCTCACTCGCATGCTGCCGTATGCGGCTGGCTACGGTGCCGAGAAAAAGACCATCCTCGCGAATATTGCGATGTACTGGCAGAATCCCACGTGGCAGCACGGAGCGCTGGCACTGCCGGTGGCCTTGTTCATCCTCTGGCGGCGGCGTGAGCAGATCGCGGCGGTGCCTGCTCGGCCATCCAATGTCGGTTTTGCCATCGTCATCCTGGGACTGCTATTCTACTTCCTCGGTTATCTGGCGAATATCTTCTACTTCGGCTACGCAGGCATCATGCTAGTAGCAGCGGGCATGGCGGTGGCGCTAATGGGCTTGCGGCGTGCTTGGGAAGGTGTTTTCCCTTGGCTCATGTTAGGTTTTGCCTTCCCCCTCATCTTTTTGGAGAGCAGCCTTGCCATCAAGCTCCGTTATCTCATGCTCGATCTCACAAGTGGCGTGCTCAGCCTGCTCGGTGTCGGCGTGGTGCAGGAAGGGACCTCGCTTCTATCGCCTCCAAACGCTGCTGCGGGACGCGAATTGGGCGACGTCTTCAGTCTGAACATCGAAGGTCCCTGCTCCGGCATGCGCAGCCTTTTTGCGCTGATGTTTGTCGGTGCCTTATTCAGTTATTTCCGCCAAAACGGGCTACTGCAGCGTTGGGTGCTCTTTTTCACCACCTTCCCACTCGCCATCATCGCGAACATGGTGCGCATTCTCATTTTGCTCGGCACCTCCACCTTCATGGGGCAGGAGTTCGCAATAGGCAGTGCAGAGCAAGAGGTCTCCACCTTTCACTTCCTCACTGGCATCGTGACTTTCCTCGTTGCCTTAGCTGGGCTTCAGAGCATTTCCTGGCTCATGGACCGCTTTTGGAGCCGCAAACCCCAAACCGGAGCTCGTACAGTCTCCCGTCGCGTTAGCACTGCTGTTCCATGATTTGGCGTTCTTTACTTATTTTTGTCCTGTGTGCAGCGACAGCACTCCTGTGTCATTTTTCTGCCTCAGCACGTGGAGGGGACGATAGTGGGGTGATATCTCAGCTTCCGTTTGTAGCTGGTTCTTTTGTCGGCAGTGAGGAAAAAGCCTCCGAGATGGAAATCAAGCTTCTCCCGGCTGACTCCACACTCATTAAGAGAGCTTACCGTGATGCAGCAGCCAATGACACACTCCATGTATCCCTCGTCATCGCTGGGCAGGATACGCGGGCCATACATCGGCCTGAAGTCTGCCTCCCCGGCCAGGGTTGGACCATCACCAGCTCCACCGTCCGCCCTATTGAGATGAAAAACGGCACCACGCTGCATGTCCGCGACCTCGCCCTCGAAAAGCTCGATCAACGCACGGAAGGCAAAAAGCGCCTCATCCGCGCCCACTACATCTACTGGTTCGTCGGCAAAGGCGTCACCACCACCAGTGACTTCGCACGCCAGTGGCTTAGCTTCAAAGACAGCGTCTTCTCCGGCATCAATCACCGCTGGGCCTATCCCTCCGCTATGGCCTTCGTCACCCAAGGTATGGACCCACGGAAGACTGGCGAGCGTCCGCGTGACGACGCCGAGACCCTACGCATGCTCCTCAGCTTCATCCGCGACATCACGCCGAAATTCCAAAAAGACCTCGCCACCGGCACTCCCTGATGCAGCACCTCAAACAGTTCATCCTTCGGCACTTTGCCAGCAAGATACCCACCCTACTTCAGAGACCACTCTGGCAGTCCCTCATCACCTGCCGCAGGCTCTTGTGGAAACTGCGCAACTTCATCCCCGGCGTCCTCCTGCGGCGACTCCCCGGATCATCCCTCCAACTTGGTCCACCCCGCCACATCGCAGTCACCGTCGAGGAAGCCACCGGCCTGGCCACCTGCATCGAGGCATTCCCCGCCGGCCAAGCCCCACCCATCCAGCCACCGCAAAATCACATTCGCCCAGATGGCAAATCACTCATCGACAGCCTGCTCACACACCGCGACTACGAAGCCGCCAAAATCGCCATCCTCGAACAAGCTCGCGTCTATGGCCCCAACGGTGCCGTCATCAGCAGCTCGGACCAACTCATCGCCGAACTCTCCATGGAAATGGCACGCGCCTTCTCCCCGGAAACCCTCTCTAACCACTCCATTTACAGCCAGTGGCGGCTTCCTCCTCCCACTCAGCTCAGGGGGCTCACCGTCAGTCTCCTCGCTCTCTCCGTCAGCAATTACTACCACTGGATGCTCTTCGCCCTGCCCAAACTCGCACTCCTCCCCGCACTCGCACTCGACCCCGCATCCGTCGATCATTGGCTCATCCCCGCCTCGCCCGCCCGCTTTCATCTCGAGACCCTGCGAATGCTAGGCATCTCACCGGAAAAATGCGTCCCCACCTCCCCTCGCGGCCACTTCCAGGCACACCAACTCGTCGTCAGCAGCCCCTCCCTCATCAAACGCGGCATTCCGCCCTGGCTCTCCGCCTTCATGCGCGACTTCGCCCGCACACACCGCACGCCGACTTCACCCGTAGCCTCACGTCGGCTCTACATTTCCCGCCAAGACGCCTCCTACCGCCGCGTCCTCAATGAAGAGGCACTCCAGTCTAGGCTCCATGCCAGAGGCTTTCAGACTGTACAGGCAGACTCCTTCTCCGTCGCCCAGCAGATGGCCCTCTTTGCCGAAGCCGACCTCATCGTCGCCGTGCATGGTGCAGCCCTCGCCAATCTCGCCTTCTGCCGACCCGGCACCGCTCTCATCGAGCTATTCGCCGGTGCCTACGTCAACAATTGCTACGCCGTCTATGCCACCCAGACCGGTCTGCGTTATGGCGCAGTCATTGATCAAACAACTGAAGCCCAAGGAAATCTCGCAGCCAATCTCCAAGTCGATCTCGCCACTCTCGACCAAGTCCTCGATCAATTTGACGCCTGAAACACAGCTTCAATCGCTCCGACAATGGCTCCACCCCCTCGGCCAAGTCGTTGTCGCCTACTCCGGAGGCGTAGATAGCACGCTCGTGCTCAAGGCAGCCCTGTACACGCTCGGTCGTGAAAACGTCATCGCGCTGCTCGCCGTATCTCCCAGCCTTTCTCAAAGCGAAAAGCAAGAGGCCATCGCGCTCGCACAAAACCTTGGTGCGCGCTTAGAACAGCTCCCCACGACTGAAACGGACGATCCGCAGTATCAGGCCAATGCGCCCAATCGCTGCTACTTCTGTAAAGATAACGTGTACCGCGCCCTACGTCACTTTGCGGCTCAAAACGGCATCCCACATGTTCTGGATGGCATGAACGCCGATGACACGCTCGACCTACGCCCAGGCCGCGCGGCGGCTCGTGAACTCCAAATCCTCAGTCCACTCCACGAACTCGGTTTCACCAAAAAAAACGTCCGTGAAGCCGCTCAAGCACTCGAACTGCCGAATTGGGACAAACCTGCCGCAGCCTGCCTCGCCTCCCGCGTGCCCTATGGCACGGCGGTGACGCCGAAACTGCTCTCCACCATCGAACAAGCCGAAGCCGCGCTCTATCACCTGGGCTTCCGTGAACTCCGTGTCCGTCACCATGGCGATGTAGCACGCATCGAAGTGCCAGAGGCTGAACTCAGTCATGCCTTGGAAGAACGTATCGCCATCACCACCGCCCTGAAAGCCCTCGGGTATGTGTACATCACCCTCGACCTCGTTGGCCTGCGCTCTGGCAGTATGAACGAAGTCCTCACCGCTCGCTCCGCATGAACGAAGCCCGCCTCCGCGATCTCCTTTCCCAAGTCAGTCAGGGCAAACTGGCTGCGGATGCCGCGCTCGAGCGCCTGCGCACGCTCCCCTTTGCCGAAGTGGGCGACGTGCTCACCGACACGCACCGCCTCATCCGCCAGGGCTTTCCCGAGGCTGTCTTTGCAGAGAGTAAAACGCTCAACCAGATCACCGACGCACTCACTGCGCTGCTCGCCGGGAATGGCAGCGCCCTCGCCACGCGAGTCAGCGCACCAATCGCCGCCGAGCTCGCCCAGCGCTTCCCCACGGGCGTGTATGATAGCGTCTCGCGTCTCTACCGCATCGGCCAAATGGAGCGTGACTTTAAACAAGCCCCCATCCTCGTCGTGAGCGCAGGCACCAGTGATCAACCCGTTGCTGAAGAGGCTGCGCAGACGCTGGAATTCGGCGGAGCCAAAGTCACCCGCATTTCGGATGTCGGCGTCGCCGGTCTGCACCGCCTGCTTTCCAAACTCGACCTCCTGCGCAGTGCCAGCCTCATCATCGCCGTCGCAGGCATGGACGGGGCATTGCCCAGCGTCATCGGCGGCCTCGTCGCCGCGCCTGTGATCGCCGTGCCGACCAGCGTCGGCTACGGGGCCAGCCTCGGCGGCATTGCCGCATTACTGACCATGCTCAACTCCTGCGCCAGCGGCCTCACCGTCGTCAACATCGACAACGGTTGCGGTGCCGCCATCGCCGCGCTACGTTTTCTCCACCTCCATGCAACTGCATAAAGCCGGACTCCTCAATCGTGCCGCCAAAAAGGTGTCGCCCCTTCTTTCCAGCATCCTCACCGCAGGACCGCTCGAAAAGATCACCCGTGGCATCGACGCGTATGTGAACTTCCTCCTCGGACGCGGCTCCGGCACAGGCTGGGACCTGGAGTCAGAAGTCGCCTGTGCCAGCCAGCAGATCACCTCCAAAGCGCCCGTCATCTTCGACGTGGGTGCCAACATCGGGGAATGGTCCGTGTTCATGCACAAGTATCAGCCCCAGGCGCGGCTCTTCCTTTTTGAGCCTTCGCAGGAGTGCATCAAGCAGCTATTCGACAAGCACATCCCCAACGCCACCATCATCGGCAAAGCGTGCTCCCACCAAAGTGGTGTTGCCGACTTCTACGCCTCCAGTCCCACCGACGGCTCCGCGTCCCTGCACGCCCGTGGCGAATCCTACTTCGCTGAGGAAAAGTATCTCGTCAGTAGCGTGCCCACCACCACGATCGACGAGATCATGCACCTCGAAAGCTTGACGACCATCGACTTCCTAAAAATGGACGTCGAAGGCCATGAATACTCCGTGCTCGAAGGTGCTGCCGCAGCGCTGAAAAACCGCCGCATCCGCGCCCTTTCCTTTGAGTTTGGCGGTGGCAACATCAATTCCCGCACTTACTTCCGCGATTTTTGGAATCTGCTCACCTCCAGCGGTTTCAAATTCTACCGCGTCACGCCCGGCGGACGGCTTTTGCACCTCGACCACTACTACGAAGACCAGGAGTACTTCCGTGGCGTCTCGAACTACGTCTGCGTGCTTCAGTAGGAATCAGGTGCCCGCCGCGCTGCGAGTGCTGCGTTGACTTTCCTTTCCCGGCTCATACCCTCGTCGCATGACAACGACCTACACCCTCGATCTCGAGACCTCCACGGTCATCAGCCGCCTTGCGCAGCTCTGGAATGCCCCAGAGGCTGAAGTCATCAAGCGTGCGGTCAAAGCGGCCGCCCCCGCATCAAATTCCGACATCGCCATTCGCCTCGAAGCAGCTGAAAAGCTGCAAAAAAGTCTCGCTGCGCGCGGAGTGGACTTCGATGAGTGGCAAAGAGTCGTCCACGAATCTCGTCGCTGATCTCCTCCTCCTACGATGATCATTCATCTGGACACAAATTTTCTGATCGGGGCGCAAAAACCTGGAACAGTCCCAAATCAAAAGTTCTTGGAATGGCTGGCTTGTGGCGACCTCTTTGAAATCAGCGTCCTCGTTTGGGCAGAGTTTCTCTGCGGCTCACTGACTCATGAGGAAGAAGCCAGCGCTCGGTTGCTCATCAGTGCTCAGCACCCGATGAGCGATGGCCAAGCAGAACTTGGCGCGAAACTTTTCCGTGAAACAGGTCGTCGCAAACGCTCACTCGCCGACTGCCTCATCGCAGCCTGTGCCATCCTCGCGGACGCACCACTTGCCACGGAGAATCGCACGGACTTCGAAAAATTGGTGCCCCTTGGCCTCCGCCTCGCCTGAGTCCCCGCGTGCCCACCGCATGCACCTCGAAGACAGCCTCTATCCGCTACTGAAGCTCTATGAGAGTGCGCCGCAGCCTGTGAAGCTGCTCGCGGGCACGGTCTATCGCGCCATCCCGGCCTCGTGGCGGAATGGACCGGCATTTCCGACCTTTCAGCGTGACGCACGCGAGGTCGAAAACTGGGACGCAGACGCGATTCGTCGCTATCAGACCGCAGCGGTGCGTGAATCGCTCCTCGCGGCTTCAAAGGCTCCTTTTTATGCCAAACGCTTCGCCGAGCACGGCGTCGATCCCACGCGGTTTGAGTCGCTGGAGCAGCTTTCGGCCTATCCGCTGCTCACCAAGGACGAATTGCTCCGTGAACGCGAAAACCTCGCCAATCCCGCTTTGCGTCATGAACGCCTCCCCATGACCACCGGCGGCTCCAGCGGCATTCCAGTCGGTTTTGATCTGCATAAAGGCATCAGCCGACCCAAAGAGCAGGCCTACCTCGACGCCACCTGGGCACGCTGCGGCTATCGGCACGGAGACCGCGTCGCCGTCATTCGTGGCGGCGTCACCTCCACCCGTGCAGATGGCACCATCCGCTATCACGACGCCACACGCGACTGGCTTGTGCTTTCCTCTTCCCACCTCACTGCGGCACGCCTCAGCGACTATGCACGTGAGCTGAACCGCTTTCAGCCAAAGCATCTGCTCTGCTATCCCAGCGCCGCGCTCATGCTCATGCAGTTGGGCATCAAACTCGACTTTCCGCTCACCTCCTTGCTCTGCGGCTCTGAAAAACTCAGCGCCGAAGCGCAGCGCCTGCTTGAGGCTTACTTCAAAGTGCCCATCATGCACTGGTATGGCCACAGCGAGCGCGTCGTGCTCGCCGCGCAGCGTCCCGGCAGCACCGCGCTGCATTTTTGGCCCACCTACGGCCTCGTCGAGTTCGGTGAAGCCGACGCCGCTGGAAACCGCGAGATCATCGGCACCTCGTTTCATAATCACGTCATGCCGCTCATCCGCTACCGCACCGGTGACTTCGCCAGAGTGGCCGAATCTGCCTCGTGGCGTGTCGTCGAGGCCATCACCGGTCGCGATTACGAATTCCTCATCAGCCGCACCGGTCGCCGCATCTCCCTCACCGCCATCAACATGCACGACGACCTCTTTGACGGTCTGCTCGCCGTGCAGTTCCATCAGCACCAACCCGGAGAGGCCGAATGCCACCTTCTCCCCTCTCCAAACTGGTCCCGCGACCGCGAAGCCGTCATCCACAGCGGCCTGATGCAAAAACTCGGCGATGATTTCACGCTCACTCTCCGCGTCACCGATCACGTCGAACAAACCAGCGCCGGCAAACACCGGTGGCTAGTCACTTCGTTGAAATAACCGCTCATGTGCTCCATCGCCGGCTTTCTCAACTGCGGTGACTCCACTCTGCTGGAGCGCATCAACGCAACCATGCGCCACCGCGGACCCGACGCTTCCGGCGTGCAGTGGTTCGCGGAGATGAACAGCGGCCTCGCGCACAACCGCCTCGCCATCGTGGATCTCTCGCCCGGTGGTGCGCAGCCCATGCGCAGCAGTTGCGGCAGGCACTGGATCAGCTTCAACGGCGAGATCTACAACTACCGCGAACTGCGCCGCGAGCTGGAGGCCAAAGGCCACACCTTTCGCAGCAGCAGCGACACCGAAGTGCTCCTCGCTGCGCTCATCGAGTGGGGTGAAGGCTGCCTGAACAAACTCAGCGGCATGTTCGCCTTCGCGTGGATCGATTTGGACAAGCGCAGGCTCTTTGCCGCTCGTGACCAGCTCGGCATCAAGCCGTTCTACTTCACCAAAACCAGCGGCGGTGGTCTCGCCTTCGCCTCCGAGATCAAAGCGCTGCTCGCATGTCCCTTCGTCACCGCGCAGCGCGATGACGAGGCGCTGCGCAATCCGAACCGCTTCCTCATCGCCCCCAGCACCGGCTTCCTTGGCATCGACAAGCTCCCTGCGGGCCACACGCTCACCTGGCAGGACGGTAAACTCGAAACGCGTTGCTACTGGCAACTCGAGCCCACCGAGACGCTCACCGACGAAAACGAGGCCATCGAGCAGATCGGCGACCTCGTCGAAAAAGCCGTCGAGATGCAAATGATCGCCGATGTGCCGGTGGGCACTTTTTTGAGTGGCGGACTCGACTCCTCGCTCATCAGCGCCCTCATGCGTCGGCATAACACGGGCCGCATCGACGCCTTCACGATCAAATTTTCATCGCAGGACCAGAAGTTCGAAAAAGCCAGCGACGACGCCACCTACGCCCGCGTTGTGGCCGACAAGTTCGGCTTCAAGCTGCATGAATTCGAGATCGAGCCGAAGATCACCGAACTGCTGCCGAAGATGGTCTGGCACATGGACGAGCCGCTGTCTGATCCCGCCGCCGTGAACACCTATCTCATCTCGCAAGCCGCACGCGACATGGGAATCATCGTTTTGCTCAACGGCGTCGGTGGTGACGAAATCTTCGGCGGTTACCGCAAACACCTCGCCTGCCTCCACGCAGGCCGTTTCCAGTCCCTCACGCCTTCCTTCATCCGCAGTGGCATCTCACGCATCGTGGATGCCTTGCCCGTTGCGACCAAGAGCCGCGGTCTGCTGCTTCCTCGCATGATGAAGCGCTTCATGAGCTACGCCTCGCTCCCCGAGGCCGAGCGCTACCTCGCTGCCGACCTCGCACTCACACCACAGCGCTTCGCGGAGCTCTATCGCGGTGCCAATTACCACGCCACACCCTTCTGGCTCCGCCAGCAGGCCGCGCTGAACGCCCCCGGCCTCAGCTACCTCACGCGCATGTGCTTGAACGACACGCAAGTCTTCCTGCCGGAGCACAACCTCACCTACAGCGACAAAGCGACGATGGCCGCCAGCATCGAGACACGGCCACCCCTTGTCGATAAAGACGTCGCCGAGGCCATGTTCCGCGCCGCGCCGCATCTGCGCATCCAGGGCAGCATCCAGAAGCATCTCCTCAAACGCATCGGTGCCAAACATCTGCCGCACGATGTCGTCTATCGCCCCAAAGCCAGCTTCAACAGCCCGCTGCGCAGTTGGATGCGCGGCCCGCTGCGTACCGTCATCGACGAATTCCTGTCCGACACCCAGATCAACTCCCGCGGCCTCCACGACGCCAAAGTCGTCCGCCGCATGATCGAAGACGACCGCGCCGGCCGCGAGGATCACAGCATGTGGCTCTGGACGCTGCTCACCACCGAGCTCTGGCACCGCACCTTCCTCGACAAAACGCCGAGCGGTCCTGTGACGCTGTGACTTCGTCCTCGTCCTCCTACTCGAACTCGTCCTCGATCCAGGCACTCCGCCATAGTCCATGAACTCCGCACTTCACAAGCAAACTCTCGAAAACCCGCGCCAGCGTCGTGGAGTGCGTGCGGCAGAGATGCCGGAGCCATCCGGCATCGGCGACGCCGCTGTCGAGTGCGGGAAGAACGCCCTGAGTCCTTAGAAAACCGCCAAGCACGCGACAGCGGTGTCGCGCCAAGGCTTGCCACCGCACTCCACGACGCTGACGCGCCCAACGATCACCGCTTAACAGAAGTCCTCTCCATACCCATCGCCCACGCTACGATCGAGGACGAGTTCGAGTAGAAGGACGAAGACGACACAAACACTCTCCGCTTCTTCCCCCATGAAACAACTCGCTCAATACCAAGACGGACGCCTTGAACTGCAAGAGGTTGCCGTGCCGGTGCCGCCGCCGGGTGGGATCGTCGTGCGCACGACGTGCACGGTCATCTCACCGGGCACGGAGAAGATGAAGGTCGATCAAGCACGCATGTCCTTGCTCGAAAAAGCCCGCGCTCGGCCGGATCAGGTGCGCAAGGTGCTCGATACCGTGCGCACACTCGGCTGGAAGGCGGCGCTCGAAAAGGTGCGCAATCGTTTGGAGTCGCCCACACCGCTCGGTTACTCCGCGGCGGGTGTCGTCGTCGCGGTGGATGAGGCGAATCCGCGATTCCGCATCGGCGACCGCGTCGCGTGCGGCGGTGCGGAGTGTGCTCACCATGCCGAGATGCTCGGCGTGCCCGATTTGCTCGCGGCGAAGATTCCCGATGGCGTGGAAGACTGGCAGGCGGCTTACACGACGCTCGCCTCCATCTCGATGGAAGGCGTGCGGCAGTCCGGCGTGCGATTGGGCGAGCGCGTGCTCGTCATCGGCCAAGGATTGATCGGTTTGCTCGCCACGAGCTTGCTCAGAAGCGCAGGCGCACGCGTGATGGCCACCGATTTGAACGAAGGAAGGCTCCAAGTCGCCACCGCAATGGGCGCGGAGCGTGTCGTCACCACCGGCGTCGAAAACGCCGTGCGCGAATGGACGGATGGCGTCGGCGTGGATGCCGTGCTCGTGTGCATCGGCGGCAAAGGCGGCTCCGTTTCGCAAACCGTGATCAACTGCCTGCGGGATCGCGGCACGATGGTCATCGTCGGCATGCACGATGCCGAGCTGCCGTGGAAGACCGCCTACATGAAGGACATCACGGTCAAATACAGCCGCAGCTACGGCCCGGGCCGCTACGATCCGCAGTATGAATGGGGCGGTCGCGATTACCCCATCGGCCACGTCCGCTGGACGGAGAACCGCAACTTTGAAGCCTGCCTCGAACTCATGCGCACCGGCCAGCTCGATCTGCGCCCCGTGACGACGAAGCACATCGCCTTCAGCGAGATTACGACAGCCTATGACCAGCTCGCAGACGCAGTGGGGATCGTGGTCGAATATGAAAGTGCTCAGTGCTCAGTGCTTAGTGCTCAGTCGGAGGCTGCAGAGGTAAAACTAAGCACTAAGCACTCCGCACTAAGCACTTTGTCTTCAGCCTGTTCGTCACTCGACGTCATCGGTGCCGGCAACTTCGCCCGCACGATGCTGCTGCCGCATTTGAAGGGCAAAATTCCGTTCGGGACTATCGTGAATGGCACGGGGCTCTCGGCGCGGCATGTAAAGGAAAAGTTTGGCTTTGCTGCGGCGGAGACAGATGCCTCCAAAGCGACGGGAAAGGCCGTTTTGATCGGCACGCGGCATCATTTGCACGCGCAGCAGGTCATCTCGGCGTTGAAGGCCGGGAAGCAGGTGTTTGTCGAAAAACCGCTTTGTCTCACCGAGGCCGAATTGGCCGAAATCGACGCGGAAATGGCCCAAACAACCGGCAGCGTCATGGTGGGCTTCAATCGACGTTTTGCTCCTGCGGCCATCGAAATGAAAAAACGGCTCGATGCGGCTCCAGGCGTCAAATCGCTCGCCTACCACGTCTGCGCGGGCGTTTTGGCCCCGGATCACTGGTATGCGAATGTCGAGGAGAGTGGTGGCCGCGTGCTGGGTGAGGCTTGCCACATGCTCGACCTCGCTTGTTACCTGCTCGGCACACCCAAACGCGTCAGCGCCCAGCCACTCGGCCCGGACACCGCCGCCGCGCAGGTCGAGTTTGAAAACGGCCACACCTTCCAGCTCATTTACACCGCCGAAGGTGACTCCTCCTTCCCCAAAGAAACCATCCGCGCCTTCGCCCCCGGCCTCATCCTCGACTGCGAGAACTTCATGAAGCTCAGCATCTGGAAAAGCCGCAAGCAACAGACCCTCAAATACACCAGCAAAGGCCACGCTGAGGAAATGGCCGCCTGGAGCAGCTATTTGAACGGCGAACGCGACCACCCGCTGCCGTACGCGCAGTCATGGCAAAGCATGGCGCTGACCTTTGCGGTGCTGCGGAGCATCCGAGAAGCGCACACCGTGATGCTTGGTGCCTAATTTGGACAGGATTCACAGGATTACAGGATTATGCAGGATTAGCTCTTCGTGGTTCGGGTATTTGTTCGCGTATGAGAATCCAGGACGAAAGCAGCGCATCATATCGAAAGGAGTTCCGAACTACAAACCCGTGAATCCTGCATAATCCTGAAAATCTTGTTAATCCTGTCCTATCAGCCCTCTGTTCCTCACAGACTTTCTTCTTCACCTCCATCTCTTTCTTTTTCATCATGAATGTCTCTATCTTCGGTCTCGGTTACGTCGGCGCGGTCACAGCGGGTTGTCTTGCGGATCAAGGGCACACGATCATCGGCGCGGATGTGCAGCAGGGGAAGGTGGATGCCTTCAACAGCGGTGCTTCGCCGATCATTGAGCCGGAATTGGATGACTTGCTGCGTCGTGCACGGCGTGAAAACCGGCTGCGGGCCACGACGGACGCAGCGGAGGCCGTGGAGGCGAGCGAGGTGAGCATCGTGTGCGTGGGCACACCATCGCTAGAGTCGGGAAGGCTCAATCTAGACTTTGTGCGCAAAGTTTCGCAGCAGATCGCGGACGCGATCGCGAAGAAGGAGCGGCCGCATGTGCTGATCTTTCGCTCCACGATGCTGCCGGGCAGCACGCGCGTCATGGTGCGTGACTTTTTCGAACCGCTGCGGGCTGCGGGCAAAGTGCGCATCTACTACTGCCCGGAATTTTTGCGCGAAGGCACGGCGGTGAAGGATTTCCGCGAGCCATCGCTGGCCGTCGTCGGTACGCACGATGGGCAATCGCCCGAAAGCGATGAAGCGCGTCAGCTTCTCGGCGGCAAACCGGCCGTGCTGGCCTGGGAAGGCGCGGAGACGATCAAATACGCCTGCAACTACTTCCACGCGCTGAAGGTCGGCTTCGCGAATGAGATCGGCCGCGTGTGCAAGCACCTCGGTGAAGATGGCTCCCGCGTGATGGAGGTGGTGTGCGCGGACACGAAGCTGAACATCTCGTCGTATTACATGCGACCGGGGGAATCCGTTCGGCGGCTCGTGTTTGCCGAAGGATGTGAGTGCGTTGAAGTCTTTTGCTCGCATGGAGGGCATCAGCCTGCCGCTGCTGGAGAACACGCTCGATACGAACCACGCGCACCTCGATCAGCTCATCAAACTCATCCTCGGCAAAGAGAAGCGCCGCATCGGCCTGCTCGGGCTCGCCTTCAAAGCGGACACGGATGACCTGCTCGGCAGCCCGATGGTCGCCGTGGCGGAAACGCTGCTCGGTCGCGGCTACGAGCTCTCGATCTACGATCCGCAGCTCAATCTCGCCCGCCTGATCGGTGCGAACGCGAATGAAATCCAACGCCGCATGCCGCATCTCGCGTCCCTGCTGCGCCAAAGCCCGCGCGAGGTGATCGAGAGCAGTGAAATCATCGTCGCCAGCCAGCGCTGTGCGCGATTGGATGAGATCGTGTCATCCGCGAGGGCGGAGCAGACGGTGATCGATGTGAATGGCTGGCCCGATTTGAAGAATGGGGCGTGGAGGTATGAGGGGCTTTGCTGGTGAGGGGTTTGAATGGGTTTGGAGGGCCTATGATGCTTGAAACTATCCTCAAAAGCGTTCTTGAGCTGGGCAGAAAAACGATACACTTAACTTCATGAGTGCAGCTGTAGCCCATCTCCTGAACGAAGCCCTGCTTTTGCCGACCGAGTCGCGGATCGAACTCGTGGAGGCTGTTTTGGAGCGTTCGGAGCCTTCGCCGGAGTTTATCAGTCAGCAGATGGAAGTGGTGGCGCGGAGGATGGAGAATGTGCGAACAGGGGCTTCTCGTTTGATTCCTGCCGAAGAGGCGCATCAGCGTGTTTTGGACAGCTTGAAGCTTCGTGCATGAATGTTCGGTTCGAAGAGGAAGCTTGGATTGAGTACCAGGAGGCGGCGCAGTACTCGGAAGATCGCTTTGGGCTAGGCAGGCAGTTTGTGGCGGCAGTTCAGGTAGCTTTGAGTGACATCGCCAAGGATCCCGAGCGGTATCAGAGGGTCGGGCAAAGAGTCCACATCTTCCGCATGAAACGGTTTCCCTATTACCTGTTTTACCAGCACGAAGCGGAGCAAGAAACAGTGACTATCTACGCAGTGTCACACCACAAACGCAGGCCGGATTATTGGCGCGGCAGGCTTTGGGATAATTGATCCAAACACTCTCTTCATGCGCATTCTCATCATCGTCGAAAATCTCCCGGTGCCGTTGGACCGGCGTGTTTGGCAGGAGGCGTGTGCGTTGCGGGATGCGGGGCATGATGTGACGGTGATTTGTCCGCAGATGCGCGGTTACACGACGCCGTATGAGGTGCTGGAGGGGATCACGATCTACCGGCACTGGATCAGTGGCGAGGCGAAGGGCGTGAAGGGCTTTTTGATGGAGTATGCTTCGGCGCTTTGGGGCGAGCTGTGCTGCGCGGTGAAGGCGTGGCGGACGAAGGGCTTTGATGTGATCCACTTGTGCAATCCGCCGGATTTGCTGTTCCTAGTGGCGCTGCCGTTCAAGCTGCTGGCGGGCGTGCGCGTGATCTTTGACGTGCACGATTTGTGGCCGGAGATGTTTGAGGCGAAGTTCGGCAAGCGTGGGCTCATGTACTGGGCGGTGCGCGCGGCGGAACGCGGCACGCTGGCGCTGGCAGACGCGGTGATGGCGACGAATCAGAGCGTGCTGGCCGCCGTGAAGCAGCGCGGGCGGAAGGCGGATGATGAAGTCTTCGTGGTGCGCACGGCGCCGAACAAACTGAATACGAGTTTGCCTGAGGACGCGGCTTTGAAGAAGGGAAGAAAGTACCTCGTGGGCTACATCGGCGTGCTGGGGAATGCGGACGGCGTGAATTACCTGATCGAGGCCGCGAAACACATCGTGCAGACGCGGAAGCGTGAGGATGTGCAGTTCCTGCTGATGGGCAGCGGCCCGGAGCATGCGGATCTGGTGAAGCAGCGTGATGAGATGGGCCTCGGGGCCTTCGTGGACATGCCGGGGCGTGTTTCGAACGAGTTTTTGTTCGCCGGTTTGAAGACGATGGACCTAGGCGTGGCCTGTGACCCGATCAATGACTACAACGACCACTGCACGATGAACAAGACGCTGGAGTACATGGCCTTCGGCAAGGCGCAGGTAATGTTTGGCACGCGAGAGGGCATGTTCAGCGCGGGCGACGCGGCGCGGTATGTGATGGAAAACAGCGCGGAGAAGCTGGGCGATGCCATTTTGGAAATGCTCGACGACCCAGCCGTGCGTGAGCGCATGGGGAGGATCGGCTACGAACGACTGACAACAGAGCTGTGCTGGGAGAAGTCGGTGGAGCTGAGCCTGCGGACGTATGAGCGGGCTTTAGCTGCGTGAGTCACTGCTGGCGACTTTGGCAAAGAGTGATTTTTGGCGGATGAAGATACCTCAAAGACGTGATACGAAAAAGCGGCGATGGCCACGGTCAGCGCTAGCGTGAGCGGGTAATGAATCCAGGGCGAGAAAGGCGCGGCTTTGACCGAGGTGAACGCCAAGACGATCGCCACGGGATGCCACATGTAGATGCCGTAGGAGATGCGCCCGAGGTAGTTCATCACCCTGGTTTCCAGGACAAGCGATGCACGGCGATCTTGGACGATATTGAGAAGGATCACGGCGAAGCAGATTGAGAGGGCGATAGGGTAGTAGCTAGGTGCCTTTTCGCTGCGCAAGAAAAGCCAAGCTGCGATCCCCGTGGAGATGAGGTATGCGGAAGGGCTTCGCAGGTATTTTAGAAAAGGGTGATTGGTATGCAGTAGCCAAGCTGCTAGGCTGCCAAAGGCCAGGGCATCGATGCGAAATGTCACCATGAATTTGGCCAGTGGCATGAGGCTATCGATGGTCGAAGCACTTTGCGTGCTCAGCCAACTGAAAAAGCCGTGGAATAAGAGGCCGTAGCCAACGCAGATGCCGAGAATGATCAAGATTCTGCGTTTGAAATACCTTCATCAGCACGGGCCAGACGAGGTAGAATTGTTCTTCGACGCCGATGGACCAAGTCTGGCCTGCAAAAGGCAGTGGATGAAGAAAAATGGCAGCCAGATTGGGCAGCAACAAGGCATAGCAGGCGAGTCCTGCGATGGAATGGCGAATAGCGGAGGTGTGCTCTCCTGCGATGATGGGAAAGAATACTGGCCAGACAAAGAGCGCTAGGGCTACGACCAAAAAGTACAATGGCCATGTGCGCAGTATTCGCCGCACATAAAAGTGTCTGACGGAGATGGTTCCGGTTTTGGTTTCTTCCTCCAGCAGCAAGTAGGTGATCAAAAAACCGCTGAGGACGAAAAACAAATAGACGCCGCCTTTTCCTAATAAGGTGATCGTGTTACTGCCAAGTGCACTAGGAAGGCCGACTTCGGTTTAAACTGCTCCACATGATGAATGATGACCCCGAGTGCCGCGAGAAAACGGAGGCCGTTCAAATTGGGGAAATACAGTTTTGGCATTGAAGAATTAGGAACTTAACGGGTTGGCGCTCAAGGTGTCAATCCATGTCGAACATGAAACCTCTCTCGAAACTCCACTGGCTCTACCACCGGCTCCGCGCGATGCCGCTAGGGAGATCGCGGGCCGTGTGCGGGCAAAGGCGGTGGAGGCGGCGGTGCCGCTCGCGAAGAAGGGCTGGGAGATGTTTCAGCTCGGGGCGGTGTGTGAGTCTTCTTTGAAGCTGCCGGTGAAGGAGAGTGCTCCGGCGGTGCTGCGTGAGGCTGTGCGGGCGGATGCGGTGCGGATTATGGAGGGGCGATTGCTGCTGCTCGGCTGGAAGGAGGCACAGGTGAGCCGCCCGCCAGTGTGGAGCCGCGATGAAGTGCATGACGTGGCGATTCCGATGACGGTGAAGGATTACCGGCATCTGGAGGGTGGTGCGGATGCTCGCTGCGCATGGGAGATCGCGCGGTGGAGTGAGATGGTGCGGCTGGCGCAGGATGCGTGGCTGAATGGCGAGCTGGTGTCGCTAAAGACGGCCCAGATGTGGATGCACGATTGGATTGAGAAGAATCCGGTGGGGCAGGGGATTCACTGGACGAGCCCGCTGGAGGGGGCGCTGCGGTTGATGAATTTTTGCTGGATCGATGCTCTAACGCGGGCCTGTGGGGACGAACAGATGATCGCGGAGCAGGAGCGGATCGCGCAGGCGTTTGTGCCGATGCATGCGTGGTGGGTGTGGCGGAAGAGGTCGTTTGGCTCCTCGGCGAATAATCATCTGATGGGTGAGCTGGCGGCGCTGGTGATGGTGACGAAGCGCTGGCCGGAGCTGGGCAAACGACTGCGCGATGCGGAGTCGATTTGGAAAATGCTCGAGACCGAGGTGCTGCGGCAGCTTGCGGAGGATGGTGGGAACAAGGAGCAGGGTTTGCATTATCATCTCTTCGCGTGGGAGATGGCTTGGCAGGCTGGAAGAGTGGTGGATGGGCTGCGTGGACCGGTGCTGGAGCGTTTGCGGGATGCGGCGCGGTTTTTCTGCGATCTGTCGATGGGTGGATGGGATTTTGGCGACAGCGATGATGCGCAGATCACACCGCTGACTCTGGAGCGTGCGCATGCGGAGCGTGAATGGCGTGCGTGGATGCTGGGCGAAGCTGGGGGAGTGAGTTTGAGGTTTTGGCTGGGCGATGCGCCGAGGTTTGAGGCTTCGGCATCGCGGAGATGGCTGCGCTACGCGGAATGCGGGCAGGCGATGTGGCGTGATCTGGCATGGACGGTGCGCGTGGATGGCTCGCCGCTGGGTTTTGGGCCGCTGGCGGCGCATGGGCACCTGGATGCGCTGCATGCGTCGATTTGGGTGCAAAACGTGCCGCTGGTGATCGATCCGGGAACGGGCTCGTATTACGGGAATGCGGCTTTGAGGTCGAAATTGGCGGCTTGGGAGGCTCACAATGGGCCGGTGCCAATTTCGGGCCGAGAGACGCCGAAACGTGCGGGGCCGTTTTTATGGATGAATCATCACGCGAGGCCGGATTTGGCCGTGGAAGGCGAAAAGTGCTCGGTGGGCCTCGATGGCGTGCAGCGTGTGGTGAGCGTTTTGGAGGCAGACAGGAGTGTCTGCATCACAGACACGTTAAACGATGAAATAGAGCACGTCGTGACGTGGCAGTTTTCGCCGGATTGGGCGGTGGAGGCGATTTCGAAGCATTATTTCACTTTGAGGCATGTGGGAGGCCTGACGGTGAATTTGACGGTGAAGGGGGATGGCGTCGGATCGACGGAGGTCGTGCTCAATACGGTTTCACCTCGGTTTGCGCAGGTGAGTGATGCCGCGGCGGTGCGGGTGAGGTTCACGGGCAGTCTGGCGAGCACGTTCTCGCTCTGAGGTGGCTGCGGGCTGTGAGGAGGTGGTGACTGATGGCGGTAGCTTTGGCCTGAACGGACGAAGCGGATGCTGCGGAGGATCAGCGCTCCAGCCACAGTGTGCTGGTGCGGAAATCGAGGGTCATGCGATAGTTTTGCCAGAAGCGGCTGCCGATGCGCATGGGGCC